>JAUIID010000180.1 GCA_030431615.1 Alphaproteobacteria bacterium | reverse complement strand
AGCAGATAGACCACGGGATAGCGGCGCTCCGGCTCGTCGTCGTAGCTCTCCGGCAGGTAGACCGCGGCACCCTGGACGGCAGGGGTCCCGAGCAGATTGTCGGCGAGCGCCGGTGCCGGGACGTCCAGCTCGACGATCCGCCCGGCGGCGGCAGCTGGCCGGGCGTTCCAGGGCCCGGTCGCCGGCAGGGTCACCAGCGCGACGAGAAGGAGGGTGGCGAGCGTTCGCGGCATGGGCAGGGACCTCCAGGCTTGTCCATCCTGTGGCAGGTCCGGAAATGAGCATGCCCGGCGGGCAGGCCGAAGGCAACGCGGGGTGGCGCGTCAGCGCGCCGGCCTACTTCTTGCGGAAGCGATCGAGCGTGACGATCTCGGCACCGCCCTCGGCGGGCGGGGACTCGGCCGGCGCTTCCTCCTTGCTCGCCACGGGGCGCGGCTTCGCACCGGTCTTGGCGGCGAGCGGCAGGGAGGCCGGCTCCTGGCCTTCCTTCTCCGTGCCAAGTGTGAACTGCAGCCCGAACTCGACGCCGGGATCGGCGAAGACGCGCAGCGCCTCGAAGGGCACGATCAGCCGCTCCGGCTGATCGTTGAAGCTGAGCGTCACGCCGAACCGCTCGTCCTCCACCTCCAGGTCCCAGAACTGGTGCTGGAGAACGATGGTCATCTCGTTCGGGTAGCGGCTGCGAAGGAAGTCGGGGATCTCGACGCCCGGCATGTCGGTGCGGAAGGTGACGTAGAAATGGTGCGGCGACGGCACGTCGCCGGACGCGAAGCGTCGCAGCACGTCACGCACCACCGTGCGCAATGCCGTCTCGACGAGCTGTCCGTAATCAATGGTCTGCCGCCGCATGGGCCTTCACACGGTTCGGGCACCTGCCGGGTCGGTCTGGTGCGTCTCTCTAACCCTAGCCACGAATGGCCCCTCTTGTGAAGAGCGGCCCGCAGCGGAGTGGGGGGCTTCTGTTGCCCGGCGCCCCCCGGGCCGCGCCAGGGTGCCGAAGCTCCCTGGACTTTTTGGCAGGATTCTGTTGCCCGGCCCCTGCCAGCCGCGCTTACCTAAAGATTAGGCAGCGAGAGCCATACGGTTGTCGTTGGCACTTGTAAAAACGGTCCGGTAACGGCGGTACCATGCCGGGCAAAAACCATCCCTTTACCACGCTCGTCGATCCTGATTCGCCCCCATGCTCACCGCCCACACGCCGACAACCAACGTCGGACGGATAAAGAGTTTGGTGGAGGCGCCGGGAACTGCCCCCGGGTCCGATACGCTTATTCCGAATGGCGTTTATCACCATAGCCGGATCGCTCCGGCCCTCGAGATATAGGCGCTTGCCAAGCGCTTTCAAAGAGGCGACCAGAGCCCCACCGGCAGCAGCCGGCCGCCTGAACCATATCCTGGTGTGTCGCCATGACCCTATCAGCCGAAGCCGCCGCCGAGATCGCCGCCCAGCGGGCCGCCGAAGCGCCCACCCGCCGCGCCGTGGTGCCGGCGCTCGAGGCGCTGCTCTACGAGCCCATGCCGGTGCTCGACCAGGGGTTCGTGCGCGTCGTCGACTACATGGGCGACGACGCGGCCGTGGTGCAGGCGGCCCGCGTCTCCTACGGCAAGGGCACGAAGCAGGTCAGCAACGACCAGGGCCTGATCAACTACCTGATGCGGCACCGCCACACGACGCCGTTCGAGATGTGCGAGATCAAGCTGCACGTGAAGCTGCCGATCTTCGTCGCCCGGCAATGGATCCGCCACCGCACCGCCAGCGTCAACGAGTACTCGGCGCGCTATTCGGTGCTCGACGACGGCAGCTACCGGCCGGAGCTCGCCCAGCTCGCGGCGCAGGCGGTGAACAATCGCCAGGGCAGGGGGGCGGAGCTCGACCCGGCTGTGGCCGAAAGGGTGCGCGAGCGGCTGGACGAGGCTGCAGCCAGCGCCGAGGCGACCTATCACTGGCTGCTCGGCAATCCCGAGAGTGAGGGCGGCGAGGCGAGCGAGAGCGGCCCCGGGCTCAGCCGCGAGCTCGCCCGCATGGTGCTGCCGCTCTCCAGCTACACGCAGTGGTACTGGAAGATCGACCTGCACAATCTCCTGCACTTCATTGCCCTGCGGGCCGACAGCCATGCCCAGTACGAGATCCGCGCCTATGCCGAGGTGCTGGCGCAGATCGTCGAGCAATGGGTGCCGCTGACGGCGGCCGCCTTTCGCGACTATCGAACCGAGGGAGCGGCCCTCTCGGGCAAGGGCCTGCAGGTCGTGCGGCGAATGCTCGCAGGCGAAACCGTCACCAGGGAAACCTCCGGCCTCGCCGCCCGCGAATGGCGTGAGCTCAGCGCCGTGCTCGGCCTGCCGCCCGAGGGCTGAGCCCTCGGTTCGAGGCGGCCGGCCGGCTCACTCCTTGGCGGGCTCGCCCTGGCAGAGCATCACCATGACGATGAGGGCCACGAAGGTCAGCAGGAGGCCGATATAGATGGCCGCCGCGAAGCCGAAGAGCAGGACGGCGAGAATGCCCAGCACCAGCACCAGCAGGGCCGCCCAACCCGTGCGCCCGAATCCTTCGCATGCCGGCATCGGCCTCGCTCCTTTCCCGTTTACACGAACCAAGTTGCAGCTAGGCTAGACCGGTCGGTCGATCTTGTCAGTGAGAGAACTTGCCGCCTCCCCGCCGGCCCTTGATCATCGGGGTACGGCAGCAACGCCACACTGCGCGATATTCGGTATGGCCTAGCTGTACAACTCACGTACGTCTTGTAATCTCCGGCCGGTAGGATAACCGAGGAGGGGGCCAATGCGTCTCTCACGTGTAGTTATGGTAACGGCAGGCGCAGCGTTCGTGCTGGCCTCCTGCAGCGGTGGCGACAACTTCCACACGCTCGGCGAGAAGTTCAAGAACCGGAGCGGGGCTGGTGAGTCCTATGCCGCCGCGACGTCCGCGACGCCGCCGACCGGACCGTTCCAGAAGGCCGCGTATGACGGCTATGTCGCGCATGCGAAGTACGAATACGAGAACATGCAGGACTACACCGACACGATCTTCCACGCGCAGCGGGCTTCCGCTGTCGCCGGGGGTCAGACGGTGGTGCCGCAGCCGACCAGCGAGCGCGTGCTCACGCCCGAGCATGCCGCCGAGCTGAGCGAAGCCCGCGCCCGCTACATGGCGGTCGCCGAGGGTGAGCCCGGCCAGCGCCTGCCGGCAGTCGCCGGCCGCACCATGGCCGACTACGACTGCTGGATCGAGCAGCAGGAAGAGAACTTCCAGCCCGACGACATCGCCGCCTGCCGCGATGCCTTCTATGCTGGCCTCGCCGAGCTCGAGGCGCCGGTCGTCGAGGAAGTCGACGTCATCAGCCTGTCGTCCGACGTGCTCTTCGAGTTCGACAAGTCCGACATCCGGCCCGAGTTCACCGGTGAGCTCGACGCCGCCGCCGACACGCTGCTGTCCAACCCGGACGTGACCATCCGGATCGACGGTCACACCGACAGCGTCGGCACCGAAGAGTACAACCAGGGCCTGTCCGAGCGTCGGGCCGAGTCGGTCGCCGCGTATCTCGAGGCAGCCGGCGTCGCCCGTGACCGGATGACCGTGGCTGGCTTCGGCGAGTCGCAGCCGGTCGCCAGCAACGACACGGCCGAGGGGCGTGCCCTCAACCGTCGCGTCGACATCGACCTGATCCAGGTCGGCGACTGATCTGATCTGACGTTCCAGGGAGACGGCCGGGCGGCAACGCCCGGCCGTTTTCTTTTGTGCCGCCCTCTAGGGCCGGCACCCCGTTCAAGCTCTCGGATGCGCCGCCGCATAGAGCCGCGCCAGCCCCTCGGCATCCACCGCCGTATAGAGCTGCGTCGTGCTCAGGCTGGCATGGCCCAGCAGTTCCTGGATCGAGCGCAGGTCCGCGCCGCCGCCGAGCAAATGAGTGGCGAAGCTGTGGCGCAGGCTGTGCGGTGTCGCCGTCTCCGGCAGGCCCAGCGCCCGCCTGAGCTCGCGCACCCGCCTTTGCACCACCGCCGGCTGCAGCTTCCCGCCCCGCACGCCCCGAAAGAGCGGGCCGTCCGCCGGCAGGGGATGGGGGCAGGCGTCGCAGTAGGCCGCGAGCGCCTCGCGCACCACCGGCAGGAGCGGAACGAGCCGGACCTTCCGGCCCTTGCCGATGACCCGAAGCGCACTCTCGCCCGCCCCCGGCAGGCCGCCCGGCTGCAGCTCCAGCGCCTCGCCGATGCGCAGGCCGGCCCCATAGAGGAGAAGCAGGAGGGCCGTGTCCCGGGCCAGCACCCAGGGCGGCTGGTCGGCGCTGGCCGCCGCATCGGTCAGCTCCGTCACCTCCGCCACCGCGAGCGGCCGCGGCAGGGGCCGCCGGGCGCGGGGGGCGCGCATCGCCCGAAGCGCCGGGTTGTGGATGCCGTGGCGGGCATCGAGGAAATCGAGAAAGCCGCGCACGGCGGCGACCGCCCGCTGCGTCGAGCTCTTCGCGTAGCCCTGGCCGAGCCGCCAGGCGAGCCAGCCGCGAAAGCTCTGCGGGGTCAGGGCGGCAATGGCCGGGAGCCCGACCGGCCCGCCCTGGTGGTCGGCGACGAAGGCGACGAAGGCGGCGAGGTCGCGGCGATAGCCGGCCTGGGTTCGCGCCGCCGCCCGCCGCTCGTGGGCGAGCCAGTCGCACCAGGCGGCGAAGGCCGCCTCGAGGTCGGGCAGGGCGAAGGCGAGCAGGGCCATTCTCCAGTGCGGCTTACCGCGAGGGCGCCTTGATGCTAGCACTCGCCGCGACCCGCCGCACCACCTCCCGGATCCGATGACCGTCGCGACCACCGCCGTCCTCCTGCCGATGCCGCTGCCGACCTGCTTCGACTACCGGCTCGAGGGCGAGCACGCGGCCGCCCCGCCGCCGCTCGGCAGCTATGTCGTCGTCCCCTTCGGCCCGCGCCGGGTGATCGGCGTCGTCTGGGAGCGCGGCAGTGCCCGGCCGGTGGCCGAGGCGCGGCTCAAGCCCATCCAGGCCGTGCTGGGCCAGCCACCCTTGCCGGCAGCGCTGCGCCGGCTGGTCGAGGCCGTCGCCCGGGCCACGGTGACGCCCATGGGCGCCGTGCTGCGCCTCGTCCTCAGCACGCCCGCCGCCTTCGAGGCCGAGCCGGCCCGCAGCGTGCTCGTGCCGACCGGCGCCGGGATAAAGCTCTCGGCGAAGCAGCAGCAGGTCCTGGCCGCCTTCGCCGCGGGCGGGCCGCAGCCGGCGGCAGCCCTCGCCCGGGCCGCCGGGGTCTCGGCCGGGGTGGTGAAGACGCTGGTCGAGAAGGGCGTGCTCAGGAGCGAGACGGTGGCCCAGGGCCTGCCCGATCCGCCCCGCTACCAGCCGCCCGACCCGGCCCGGCTGACCCCGGCCCAGGCCCGCGCCACGGCCGAGTTGCTGGCCGCACTCGACGATGGCTCAGGCGGCGAGGTGCTGCTCGAGGGCCAGCCCGGCGCCGGCAAGACCGAAATCTATCTCGAGGCCATCGCCGCCACACTCGCCCGAGGCCGCTCGGCGCTCGTGCTCCTGCCCGAGATCGCGCTCGGTGCCCAGTGGCTCGACCGCTTCACCAGCCGCTTCGGGGCCGAGCCCCTGCTCTGGCATTCCGGCCTCACCGCGCTGCAGCGCCGCCGCGCCTGGAAGCTCGCCGCCGCCGGCCGGGCACCCGTCGTGGTCGGCGCCCGCTCCGCCCTCTTCTTGCCCATGCCGGAGCTCGGCCTCGTCGTCATCGACGAGGAGCACGACACGAGCTTCAAGCAGGAGGATGGCGTCATCTACGACGCCCGCGACGTCGCCCGCCGGCGCGCCGCCCTGCAGGATGCCCGCCTCGTCACCTGCTCCGCCACCCCCTCGCTCGAGACCCAGGGCCTGGCCCGGACCCACATCACCGTCGAGGGCAGCTTCGCCGCCACGTCCAAACCCGTCATGGCGCTCGTCGATCTCCGCCGCGACAAGCCGCTGCGTGGCTCCTTCCTCGCCCCCGCACTCCGCCAGGCTCTGGCCTCTGCCCTCGAGCAGGGCGAGCAGGCCATGCTCTTCCTCAATCGCCGCGGCTACGCGCCTTTGACCCTCTGCCGCGCCTGCGGCTTTCGCTTCCGCTGCCCCAACTGCTCGGCCTGGCTCGTCGCCCACCGCTTCGGCCAGCGCCTCACCTGCCACCATTGCGGCTACGGCCAGCACCAGCCCGGCCACTGCCCCGACTGCGGCGCCGTCGACAGCCTCGCCGTCTCCGGCCCCGGCGTCGAGCGCGTCCAGGAGGAGGTGAGGGCTCTCTTCCCCGAAGCCCGCACGGCGCTGATGACCAGCGACACCGTCACCAGCGCCGCCAGAGCCTCGAGCCTCGTCGACGCCATGCTGCAGCGGCGCATCGACATCCTCATCGGGACCCAGCTCATCGCCAAGGGCCACCACTTCCCCGATCTGACCCTGGTCGGCGTGGTCGACGCCGATATCGGCCTCGCCGGCGGCGACCCCAGGGCCGCCGAGCGCAGCTTCGCCATGCTCTACCAGCTGGCCGGCCGCGCCGGCCGCGAAAGCCGCCCCGGCCGCGTCCTCATCCAGACCTACCTGCCCGACCACCCCGTCATGGAAGCCCTCGCCAAGGGCGACCGCGCCGCCTTCATGGCGGCCGAACAGGAGGAGCGCGCGCTCTCCGGCATGCCCCCCTACGGCCGCCTCGCCGCCCTCATCCTCGCCGGCCCCGACGCCAACCAGGTGAAGCAGGCCGCCCGCAACCTCGTCCGCTCGGCCCCCGACCACCCGAACTGGCACATCCTCGGCCCCGCCCCCGCGCCCCTCGCCCTGCTGCGCGGCCGCTGGCGCGAACGCATCCTCGTAAAATCCCCGCCCGACCCCGACCTCCCCGACAAGATCGCCGAGTGGCTGAAACCGCTGCGGCTGCCGGGGGCGCTACGGCTTCAGGTGGATATCGATCCGCAGAGTTTTTTTTGACCGAGGCTACCCTGGGCGGTTGCTGCTTCCGATCGCCTGATAGCCGGATCAGCCTGTCCGAAGGAACAACGGCACTTCAGAACTCTCTTCGATCGTTTCGGTGTCCTCGCCTTCCTCCGGGACATTGCCGCTATAGGCTGCCTTGCCCATCGCTTGCTCGATCAGGCCAAGCAGACGCTTTTGGCGATCTGCCATGAACGCCTCGAAATTGTCCGTACGGAGAAGGAAGGGGTCTATGAGGTGCGATCGCAGATAGCCGTCAAGCTTCTCGCTGGCGATTGGCGGCGCGGAGCTGTTCCCGCTTTCCAGCTTCGCCAGGTATTCGCTTGGGGCAATGCCACCGATGACCCTGTTCGTGCGATACGACAGGGGCGTCTTGTTGATGATGGAATCGTACACGGCAGGCTTGATGCCCTGCGTCTTGCACCACTCCTGCGGGAAGATGTGGTGAATATCCACGTTCTCGCCGAAAAACACGGTATGGTCGAATTTCTGGCCCGACCGGAAATCCTGCGCGCCCTCCTTCATCAAGAGGGCATTCATGCCCTTGTAGGCCGCTGAAAGCCGCATCCGCATTGTCTTCAGGCGGTCGGAGCGGAAGATGGTTTCGCTGACCGTGGAAGGCTCCGCTGCGCCGTTCAGCCAGCGCGGCACTTCCGCGAAATCCCTGGCGATGCGTGTTTCGACTGCAGAACCGTAGAGCTCTCCGAACACGCCGTTCCAGTACCATTGCACCAGCTTCGTCCGATGGGCCTCGTGCTCCCATGCATCGCCTATGTCGGCGAGGATCGCCGCCAGCGGCACAATCTGCGACTGATAGGGCAGATCGAAAATACGATAGATGTGGAGCATGTGCAGGAACTTGGCGGCTCGTACGAAACCGCGCTCCACCTGCATTTCGTACTTCTTGTAGGCTTCCAGCGGCAGATCCAGCAGTGCCTGTCGGTTCCCGGAAATCGCAGGCAGTTCCTTGCCTTCCTTACCCGTCTGTTCCGCCGCACGCCGCCTGTCGCGGGTGAAGAAGAGGGAAATGGCTTGCAGGAAGTCGGTGTTGCCGACGCCGGCCAGAATCCCGGCATCGGAATCCGCAGGGCGCAGGGTATCGGCAAGCCGCTGGTGCCGGCCTGTGACACCTTCATCGCCATACCAGTCCTTGCGCAGCTCATGGCCGGAGGCGGCGTACATCGCCGTCACCAGCTCGAAGGCATCGAGCGCCTTGCCTCCCGTGTTTACCTTCTCGAATACCACGCAGACCGCCTCCTTGGAGGTCGAACGGTCGAGCGCGATCACCGGCACTCGATACATTTTGAAGTTCTCCAGCACCTCCTTCTTGAAGGTGCGGAACTGTTCCCGCACCGCCTTGTTTCCCTCGCCCGACCAGTAATCGTTGAATCCGTTCTGCCAAATATCCCAATCGAATACCTGGCTGACCGGGAACATCAACTCGGCAAATTCCCTATCCGGCGTGGACAGATCGAGGGTGATTTCGCGCCCGAAATCCGTGCGCTCCATGCGATCCTCCGGCACGCCGCGGACCGCTTCCTCGCGGTTCGCGGTCTCGTCGATTGCCTTGGCGATATCGAGGTAGAACCAGCGCTTCACGCGCTTCTTCTTCGGTGTGATGGTTTCCACGACCTTGCCGCGCAACGTCACCTGATAGAGCGAGGTCATGCGCTGCTGACCATCGAGCAGCAGCGATTGCGGTGCTGTCTGGCGGGCTTCCGCCGGCGCGCCCTCGACTGGACGGGGCTTGAAATTGACCGGCCCGCCAGTGTCCAGCGACATGAGCGCACCCACGGGAAAGGCGCGTGAGATCGAGGCGATCAGACTCTTGATCCGATCTTCGTCCCAGACCCAGCTTCGCTGAAAATCCGGCAACTGGATGATGCCCCGATGGCACTCATCGAGCAGCCGGTGAAGGTCGATAGGATTGGTCTGGAAAGATGCCCCCGCCATGCTCGGCTTATCCTTTTTCGTTGGGGTCGTGCTGACCAGTAAACGACAGAGCGAAATGTCGGTTCTTGAGATATCGGCGCTGGCCTCAATCCGAGTTTGCCCGGATCAAGCCACCCCTAACGCACAGGTTGAACGCAGGCAAGCGAGACCGTCAAGCCCGCCCCCTCAGAGCAAATTCGCGTGCCGCCTCGCGATGTCCGCGTTGCTCAGCGCCAGCCGCCCCATCAACTTCACCACCGTCAGGTCGAAAAAGAGCGACAGCGCCAGCTCGAAGCCGCTGCCCAGCGGCAGGTCAGGGGAGGGCGGGTCGGCCATGGTGCGGCCGGGGAGGTGGAGGACGAGGTCGGCGGCCTCGACCTTCGCCGGGGCGGTGGTGACGACGGCGGTCGTGGCCCCGGCGGCGCGGGCGGTGGCGAGCAGCGCATCGCCGGTCGGCAGGCGGCCGAGGGCCAGGGCGGCGATGAAAAGGTCGCCCCGGCCGACCGGCGGGGCGGCGAGCTGGCCGACGAAATGGGCATCGCGGCCGAGATGCGCCAGGCGCATGGCGAAGCCCTGCACGGCCATGCCGGTGCGGCCGACGCCGTAGAGCGCTATCCGCTGCGAATCCAGGACGGCGGTGGCGAGCCCTTCGACCGTGCCCTCGGGCATGGCGGCGAAGTTTCCCCGGAGCTCCGCCAGGATGCGGTCGAGTCGGTCGAGCGTGGTCATGTGGGGTCCCTGTGCAGCACGCCGCGGGCGAGGAAGATCTCGGTGATGGCGTCGACCGCCTCGGTGAATTCCGGCCGGCGGCGGGCCGCGATGCCGCGCGGCCGTTCCAGCTCGATGTCGAGGATGGTCTCGAGCCGGCCCGGGCGCGGCGTCATCACCACCACCCGGTCGGAGAGCAGGACGGCCTCGTCGATCGAGTGGGTGATGAAGAGGACGGTCTTCTTGGTCGCCAGCCAGATGCGCTCGAGGTCGAGGCGCATCTGCTCGCGGGTCAAGGCATCGAGGGCGCCGAAGGGCTCGTCCATCATCAGGAGCGGCGGCCGGTGGACGAGGGCGCGGGCAATGGCGGCCCGCTGCTTCATGCCGCCCGAAAGCTCGTAGGGCCGCTTGGTGGCGAAGTCGGCGAGGCCGACGAGCTCCAGAAGCTCGATCGCCTGCGGCCGGTGCGCCTCGACGTCGAGGCCGCGCATGTCGATGTTGAAGAGCACGTTGTCGATGACGGTCCGCCAGTCGAGCAGGATCGGCTGCTGGAAGACGACGCCGCACTCGGTGACCGGCCCCTTGACCGGCCGGCCCAGCACCGAGATTCGCCCTTCGGTCGCCGCGGCGAGGCCGACGATCATCCGCAGCAAAGTGGACTTGCCGCAGCCGGACGGGCCCACGATCGAGACGAACTCGCCCTCGGCGATGGCGAGGTCGACGCCGTCCACGGCCACCACCGCCCCCTCGCCGGTGCCGAAGACCTTGCGCACGCCATCGAGCACGATGCCGGTGGCGGCGCGCGTCTCGTCCATCGTTTCCTGCATGCGCACGACCAACCGTCTCTATAGGCTCTGAGGGGGAATTCCCGTGTGCCGGGACGCATTTAGCTTGTGAGCGTGGCGGCGGCCTGTCAATCTCCGCGCCAATTGAAGAAGCTTGGGGAGGTTGGAGGTGGCGACGATCCGGTCGGGCACATCCGGGACGCTGGCCGGCTGGCTCGGACCGATCGCGGCGCACGGGCGAACCATCCTGAGCTTCGCCGCCCTCCTCGTCATCTGGGAGGCCTGCGTCCACCTCCTCGAGCTCAAGCCCTACATCCTGCCGCCGCCATCGACCGTCCTCTACACGCTGGTGGAGAAGGGCGGCACGATCGCCGGGGCTGCCTGGTACACCGCCCAGCCCATGCTCATCGGCTTCGCCTTCGCGGTCGTCATCGGCATCGCCCTCGCCTTGTCCTTCGCCGTCTCCCGCCTCTTCGAGGCGATGGTCTACCCGCAGATCGTCTTTTTGCAGATCATCCCGAAGATCGCCGTGGCCCCGCTCTTCATGATCTGGTTCGGCTACGGCCTGACCTCGAAGGTGCTCATCGTCTTCCTCCTCTCCTTCTTTCCGGTGGTCATCTCGGCGGTGCAGGCCTTCCGTTCGGTCGATCCCGAGATCATGGACCTCGCCCGGGTCACCGGCGCCAGCGCCTGGCGGATGTTCTGGAAGGTGCAGGTGCCGCACGCCCTGCCGACCCTCTTCACCGGCATCAAGGTGGCGGCCGCCCTTGCCGCCACCGCCGCCGTGGTCGCCGAGTTCGTCTCCTCGGACCGGGGCTTGGGATATCTCCTCGTCGACTACACCAACCGCTTCGACACGCCCGGCGTCTTCGCCGCGATCCTCGTCCTCAGCCTGATGGGCCTTCTGCTCTACGGTGCGGTCGAGCTGGTCGAGCGGCTCACCATCCCCTGGCACGTGTCCCGCCGCGCTGCCGAGGGGCCGATCCTGGCGGCAACCTGACCGAAACGGTCCCAACGGAGGCTCAGATGCTCCTCAAGCGAACCCTTGGCACCCTCGCCGCCGGCACCATGCTGGCCTTCGCCACCCTGGGCGCCCAGCCGGCCGCCGCCAATGACGAGGTGACCTTCCGCCTCAACTGGCTGATGTACGGCTTCCACACGCCCTTCTATCTCGGCCTCGAGCGCGGCTACTACACGGACGAGGGCATCGACCTCACCATCGGCGAGGGCCAGGGCTCGGTGCGCGCGGTGCAGACCGTAGGTGCGGGCGGCGACATGTTCGGCCTCGCCGACGGCGGCAGCGTCACCGCTGGCGTCGC
>JAUIID010000179.1 GCA_030431615.1 Alphaproteobacteria bacterium | reverse complement strand
TCGTCGCCCTGGCCGAGCGTGTGGACGAGCTCGAGTTTGAGCAGGTTCGACCTTCCGGTGAGCAGGGCGGCGAGCAATTTCGCGGCGTCCGGCTCGCGGGTTTTCGTCTTGTCCGCGTTGAGGGCGGATTTGAGGGCGAAACCGAGCACCGATTCGTTGCGCTCGTCCTGGAGCTGGTTGAACTCGGCGAGCGTGAGGTCGGCGTGGACGAAATTCGGCGCGCGATAGTCGATCGACTCGCTCTGGCCGCTGAGCTGGAGGAAACGGGCGACCGAGTCGTAGATCCCGCGCAGGCCGGAGAGATCGCGTTCTTTCTTCGGCGCGTCAGCGGCATCCTCCGCCGTATCCTCGATGGCGTCGCCCGCGTTCTCCGCTGCCTCGCCGGTTTCCTCGACCGCATTGTCGACAGCGGCGCCAGCCTCGCTGGCAGCGTCCTCGTCCGGCCCGTCGTCGCAGGCGGCGAGACCGAGGGTCAAGAGGCCGAAGGTGACGGCGACCGCCAATCCCCGCCAACCGGACATGCTGTCCGATCGTGTCAGCGCCTGGGGGGCGCGGTCCTGCTCAGCCGACATCGGCTTCCTCCTTTGTCTGTTCAGCTACACTCGATGAACGATCGAAGGCCCCGTTTTGTTCCATCGAACCGAGCGAGCCGTTTTCCCGCATGCTCCACACAATGCATGCGTTGACGTATGCCTTGATTCTGCCTAGCAGCGGAGCAGGAAGGGTGCGGCTCGTGGCGCACCCGGGATCTGGGAGGACGGAAATGCATTTCGCACGCGCAGGCATCGTCGCCGTGGCGCTCGGCATTGGCGGGCTGCTCGCCGGGACGGCCATGGCCCAGTCGGCCAAGCTCGGCCATCTGGCCCCGACGGACGATCCGCGGCACGAGGTCCTCGCCGCCTTCGTCGAGAAGGTCGCCGAGGCGACCGGCGGGGACGTGACCATCGAGATCTTTCCGAACTCGACCCTCGGCGGCGAGCGCGAGCTCTTCGAGCAGGCCCAGGCGGGGATCACCGAGTTCGCGCTGGTCGGTTCGATCGTCGCCAATTTCTACCCGCCCTGGTCGATCATCGACATGCCGTTCATGTGGCGCGACAGCGCCCATCTCCAGGCCTTCGTCATGAGCGAGTGGGCGGAGCAGTGGTCGGCCGAGATGGCGGACGAGCTCGGCGTCGAGATGCTGGCCTTTCTCGAGCGCAACCCGCGCATCCTGACCTCGGCGACGAAGCCGGTGCATTCGGTCGAGGACCTGGACGGCATGAAGGTGCGCGTGCCCAACATCAACGTCTACACCGACACCTGGCGGGCCTTCGGCGTCGAGCCGGTGCCGATGCCGGCGGCCGACTTCTACCTGGCGCTCCGGCTCGGCACGATTGACGCCATGGAGAACCCGGTGGAGGTCATGTATCACTGGAAGATCTACGAGGTGTCGAAGCACCTGACCCTCACCAACCACATGCGCGCCGGCTTCTTCCTCGTCGCCAGCCGGCAGTTCATGGACGGCCTGGAGCCGGCGCAGCAGGAGGCGATCCGTGCTGCCGCCCTCGAGGCGCAGGTGCTGATGGCCGAGAAGAATGCCGAGGGCGCCGCCGAGCTCTTCGACAAGCTCCGGGCCGAGGGCATGGAGATCGACGAGAACCCCGATCTTTCCGGCTTCATCGCCGCCTCCGAGGGCGTGCACGAGACCTACATGGAGCAGTTCGGCCGCGACGCCTACGAGGCGGCACGCGGCATGGGTCAGTAGGCCCACGAGGACGGCACAGGTCATGGACCGGCTCATCGCCATTGGTGCGCGGCTCGGCGCCCTCCTGCGCGGCCTCGTGGCGCTCGCCTTCGCCATCATGGTGGCGGCGGCGATCGCCCAGGTGATCTCGCGCTACGTCTTCAACCGGCCGCTGGGGTGGACCGAGGAGCTGGCGCGGCTGGTGATGCTCTGGTGGACGTTCGTCGCCGTCGGGCTGCTCGCCAGCTCGCGCAAGCTGATGACGCTGGACGCCCTGCTCTACATCCTGCCGGGGCGGGGCGTGCACGCCATGCGGGCGGCGGCGCACCTCGTGGCAGCGGTGGCGGCCATCTGGCTCACCTGGCTCGGGGCCAGGCTGGTGCTCCTCGCCGGCCGACAGGTGACGCCGGCGCTCGACCTGCCCTATGGCTGGGTCTATCTCAGCCTGCCGGTCGGAATCGGCATCGCCGGCGCCGCGTTCGTCGTCCATGCGCTGGTCGATCTCGGCCATCTGAGGCGCAACACGCCGGTGGTCCGGCCCGGCGTCGGGGCCGACCTCTGATGGTGTGGTTCGTCTTCCTCATGGTGATGCTGCTCGGCGCGGTGCCGATCGGCTTCGCCCTGGTCGCCACCGGCCTCGGCTATCTGCAGGTGACTGGTCGGGTCGACCCGCTGATCGCCGCCCAGCGCGTGGCCACGGGCATCGACAGCTTCGCGCTGATGGCGATCCCCTTCTTCCTGCTCGCGGCCGAGCTGATGAACCGGACCGGCATCACCGACCGGATCTTCCACTTCGCCAACTGCCTGCTCGGCCGGGTCTCGGGCGGGCTCGGTTATGTCAACGTGCTCGCCAGCATGATGTTCGCGTCCATGTCGGGCTCGGCCGTGGCCGACGCCGCCGGGCTCGGGCGGATCGAGATCCGGGCGATGACCCAGGCCGGCTACGACCGGCCGTTTGCCGCCGCCATCACCGCGGCCTCGACGGTCATCGCCCCGATCATCCCGCCCTCGATCTCGCTCGTCATCTACGGTGTGACGGCCGGCGCCTCGATCGGTGCCCTCTTCATCGCCGGCCTGCTGCCCGGGATCCTGCTCGGCCTGGCGCTGATGGTGGTCGTCTACATCTTCGCCCGACGCCGCGGCTATCGGGCCGAGCGTGCCGCGAGCGCCAGGGAGACGCTCTGCGCCGCGGCCGACGCCTTCCTGCCGCTCATGACGCCGGTGATCATCGTCGGCGGCATCTGGACCGGGGTCTTCACGCCGACCGAGGCGGGCGCCTTCGCCGTGCTCTACGCGCTGCTGCTGGGTCTCGTCGTCTACCGCACGATCGGCATCGGCGACCTCTTCCAGGTGCTCTACGAGAGCGCCCTGTCGTCTGCGAACATCCTCTTCATCATCGCCGTCTCGGCACTGATTTCCTGGCTTTTGACGGTCGAGCAGGTGCCGCTGCGGTTGGCCGCGACCATCATCGACTGGTCGCCGCATCCGATGATCTTTCTCCTGCTGCTCAACGGCATCCTCCTGGTGCTCGGCTGCTTCATGGCCTCGGCGCCCATCATCATCATGCTCACCCCCATCGTGCTGCCATCGGCGGTCGCCATGGGCATCGATCCCGTCCATCTCGGCGTGGTCATGGTGCTCAACCTCATGATCGGGCTGATCACGCCGCCCATCGGGCTCTGCCTCTTCGCGGTGAGCGAGGTCGCGGGGATCTCGCCCTTCGCCCTCGTGCGCGCCCTCCTGCCCTTCTTCGTGCCGCTCTTCCTCGTGCTGCTGCTGATCACCTTCGTTCCCTGGACCGTGCTCGCCCTGCCGAAACTACTGGGGTTCATGGCCTAGGCAGCGTCCGATGTGATAGGTTGCGGGGCCTGTCCTGTCGCCCCGGAGCCGCCCCTTGGCCTTGCGCGCGCGCCCGCCTGCCGATCTCGAGCTTTGGCTCCTCGGCCTTGTGGCCGCGCTGCTGCTGGTGCTTCAGGCCGGGATAGCGCTGCATGTTCTCTGGCGGGAGCCGGCAGTCGTGGCCGAGGCGAAGTCACCGCCGGCGGCCTATCGGCTGGCGCTTGCCGATGACGGGTCGAGTGTGCGGCTCGAAGGGCTGATCGAGTTCGGCATCACCCGTGACCTCGAGGACCTGCTCGAGAGCGCGGCGGGCGTGCGGCTGGTCAGCCTCGAGAGCATGGGCGGCCGGGTCGCCGAGGCGCGCGGGCTGATCCGCGTCATCGAGCGCTTCGACCTGATGACGCTCGCCCGCGGTGACTGTGCGTCCGCCTGCGCCCTCGCCTTCATGGCCGGCCGGCAGCGCTATCTCGACGAGGGTGCGAGACTGGGGTTCCACCGCTACGGCCTCGGCGGCCGGATGGCCCGGATCTTCCTCGATCCGCAGCGGGAGCAGGCGAAGGACATGGCGGTCTTTCGCCGGCATGCGGTGGACGAGGCTCTGCTCGCCCGGATCGACGCGACGCCGCACGACCAGATGTGGTTTCCGGAGTCCCGCGAGCTCCTCGCCGCCGGCGTGGTGGACGCGCTCGGCCGGCCACCGGCTCAGCGTCCGTAGCGCTCGTCCACATGCGCCAGGAAGGCGTCGGTGCCGAGCTCGGCGCCGGTGGCATTCCTGACGAGATCCTGCATCCCAAGGCTGGACGCCTCTTCGTGGATTTGGGTGCGCAGCCACGCGAGGAGCGGGCTGAAGTCGCCTTCGGCGATGTGACCCAGCAGGTTCGGGATGGTGGCCTCGGCGGCGTCGAAGAGCTGGGCGGCGAGAAGCGCGCCGAGCGTGTAGTTGGGGAAATAGCCGAAGGCGCCGACCGGCCAGTGGATGTCCTGCAGGCAGCCCAGGCGGTCGTCGGGTGGCGTGATGCCGAGCAGCTCCTGCATGCCGTCGTTCCACGCGGCCGGAAGGTCGCGGAGATCGAGGTCGCCCGCGATGAGCGCCTTCTCGAGGCGGTAGCGAAGCACGATGTGGAGCGGATAGGTGAGCTCGTCGGCGTCGACGCGGATATAGCCCTTTGCCACCGTGCCGTAGAGGCGAACGAGGTTCTCGGGCGCCAGGGCCGGCTGCGCACCGAAAGTTTCGGCGAGGCGGCCGGCGAGGAAGCCCAGGAAGGCGGGCGAGCGGCAGGCCTGCATCTCGATCAGGAGCGACTGGCTTTCGTGGATTGCCATCCCGTGCGCCTCGCCGACCGGCTGGTGGCGCCAGGGCTCGGGCAGGCCGGCTTCGTAGAGGGCGTGGCCGGTCTCGTGCATGACCCCCATGATGGCCGAGACGATCTCGGCCTCGTCGTAGCGGGTGGTGATGCGGATGTCGGTGGGCGTGCCGCCGCAGAAGGGGTGCGTGCTCTCGTCGAGCCGGCCGTGGGCGAAGTCGAAGCCGAGCTTCGCCATCAGCTCCTTTGCTAGCTGCTTCTGCAGGGCCACGGGGAACGGGCCCTCGGGCCGAATGGCCGGCTTCTGGCGGGCGAGGGCATCGTCGATCAGGCCGGGCAGACGCTCCTGGAGGGGGGCGAAGAGACGGTCGATGGTGGCCTCGTCGAGGCCGGGCTGAAAGCCGTCGAGGAGGGCAGCGTAGGGCTCGAGGCCGAGCTTCTGGCCCTGCAGGGACGCCGCCTCGCGGGTCAGGCGCAGGACCTCCTCGAGCTTCGGCCGCAATGCTGCATAATCGCTGGCGGCCCGGGCCTCGCGCCAGGCCATCTCGCAGGCGTTGGTGGCACGGGCGGTGGCCTCGACCAGCTCCTGCGGCAGGGTGGTGGCGCGGTCGAAGCGACGGCGGATGAGGGCGAGATTGGCGCCCTGCCATCGATCCAGGGGCTCGGCCGCGGCCGCCTCGATCAGCTCGCCGGTCTCGGGTGCCGTGAGGATCTCGTGGGCGAGGCCGCCAAGCGCCGCAAGCTGCTCGCCGCGCGCCGCATTGCCGCCCTTCGGCATCATAACCGCCTGGTCCCAATTGAGGACGGCGGCAGCGCCGCCCAGGTCAGCGAGGCGCTTGAAGCGGTGCTCGAGGGTCACGTAGGCCGACATGCGGCGGTTCCCTTTCAGGCTCGTCGGTAGGGGTCAGCAGGACAGTGGCGAGGCTCGCCGCGATCCCGGTGAAGAGGAGCACGCCCACGGCCTGGTGTGCCACGGCGAGGCTCGTCGGGACGAGATGGACGATGACCATGGCCCCGAGCCCGATCTGCACCAGTACGAGGAGAGTGGCGATGGCGGCGATACCGCGCAGGATCGGGTTGTCGCCGCTGAAGGCGAGGACGACGAAGGCGAGGATGCCAAGCCCGGTCAGCGCGGCCAGCGTGCGGTGCAGGAAGTGGATGCGGATCTGGGGATCGGCGAGATCCGGCAGCCAGCCGCCGGTGCACGACGGCCATTCGTAGCAGGCGAGCGAGGCGCCGCTCTTCGCGGTCATGGCGGCGGTCACCATGGTGGCGAGCACGAGGAGCCAGAGGGTGACCAGGAACGGGCGCCAGAAATGGGGCTCGGGGGCGGCGAAATGGGTCGCCGGCAGGAGGCGGAGGGTGAAGAGGACGAGGAGCGAGAGGAGCAAGAGCGCGTTGCCCAGATGCAGCGCCACGGACCATGGGCTGTTGGCATCGAGCACGGTGATGCCGCCGAGCTTCGCCTGGATCAGAAGGACGACGAGGATGAGCAGTGCGAGGCGCCAGCCGGCCCGGTCGACCTTGCGCCGGAAGAAGGCGATGCCGGCGAGCACGAGGATCAGCGGCCCGAGAAAGACGCCGGCGATCAGCCGGTGGGTCCATTCGAGCATCACCTGGCCGTAGGTGTAGCCGACCTCGCCGAGCGCGGCGAAGCTGCCGGGGGTCAGCACCCATTCGCCGTAGCAGGTCGGCCAGTCCGGGCAGGAGAGGCCGGAATTGGTCGAGCGCACCCAACCGCCCAGGATGATCAGGCAGTAGGTCAGAACGACACTTGCGAGCGCCAGGGGGCGCATGGCATTCATGCTGTGCTCTCCTTGTCGCGATCGGGGCCGCGGGCGAAACCGAAGGCGAGATAGACGGCGACGAGCGCGGCGCCCAGCCCGTACCAGGTGATGGCATAGCCCAAGTGGTTGTTGGTCAGCGTCAGCACCGGCCGGTCGGCGATGGGCGGCGTGGTCTCGGCGGCCGCGGGACTGCGGACCAGGGTCACGGGCGCCAGAGCCGGCACGTCGAGTGCCGTGGCAAGGGCCGCCGTGTCGAGCCAGTACCAGCGCCGCTCGGTCGGGCGGTTCTCGGGCCGGAACGGTGGACGTGACGCAAGGTGGTCGGTGCGCAGGATGCCGCTGACGGCGACCGGCCCGGGATCCTGCAGCTGCGCCAGGGCGGATTCGACCGGCTCGGGGACCCAGCCCATGTCGACGAGGACCGGAGCCCCCTCCCCGCGCTCGAGCGGCACCATGAGGCGGGCACCGGGCTGGCCGCCGCGCTGGCTGGTGCCGTAGGCGAAGGCGCGATCGTTGAGCAGCTCGCCCTCGGCGGTCACCGGCCGGAGATCGAGTTCCTGCATGGCAGCGGGATCGGCCGGCAGCGGCACCGGGGCTGCTGCGAGCCCGGCCTCGGTCCGGCTGATGAGATCGAGCTTCCACTCGAGGCGCTGCACCTGCCAGGTGCCGAGCACCATGAGAATGGCGAAGGCGACGATGGTGGTGAGCGTCAATGGCCAACCCGGCCGGAAGCGGCGGCCTCTGATATCCGACATGAGGATCAGCCGTCGGTGTCGAAGTCGGTCCGGCGGTGCCGGTACTGGAGGGCGATCAGCAGGCCTTTGAGGGGGCGAAGCAGGCCAACGCAGAGGGCGGCGGCAAGGGGCAGCCAAACCACCATGTGCAGCCAGAGCGGCCACGCGTACTTGACCTCGGTAACGAGGGCGGCCCCGACGACGAGGCCACCCGCGATCATGATGATGAAGGCGACGGGGCCATCGCCGCTGTCCTGCCCGCCAAAGGTCGCCCCGCACGCCGCACAGCGCGGCACGACCTCGAGGAAGCCCTCGAACAGGTGTCCCCGGCCGCAGGCGGGGCAGCGACCGAGGAGACCCGTCGTGATCGGTGACGGCTCGCCCGTCACGCGTTGCCCGGTGCGATCACTGGATGCCCGGCCATTCCCAGAACAGGCTGCCGCCCCACCAGTAGACGCAGACGAAGAGGAAGAGCCAGACGACGTCGACGAAGTGCCAGTACCAGGCGGCGGCCTCGAAGCCGACATGCCGGTCCTTGTTCAGCCGGTGGCGATAGGCACGCACCGTGCAGACGAGCAGGAAGGTGGCGCCGACGAAGACGTGGAAGCCGTGGAAGCCGGTGGCCATGTAGAAGGCCGAACCGAAGATCCCCTTGTCGATGGTCATGCCCAGATGCACGAGGTGGATGTACTCGTAGATCTGCATGCCGAGGAAGATGAAGCCGAGTGCCACGGTGAGCGTGAGCGCCTTCTTGGTGGTCTCGTTGTCGCCGTGCAGCAGGCCGTGATGCGCCCAGGTGACCGTGCAGCCGGAGAGCAGCAGGATCATGGTGTTGAGGAACGGAATCTCGAAGGCCGGGATCGGCTCGATGCCTTCCGGCGGCCAGGAGACGGGGAAGGTCTCCGGCGGATAGAGCGCGCCCCAGAAGAAGGCCCAGAAGAAGGCGAAGAAGAAGAGCACCTCGGACGCGATGAAGAGCACCATACCGATGCGCAGCATCGAGGCGACCTTCTCGCTGTAGTCGCCCGCATAGGCCTCCTTCAGCACGTCCCGCCACCAGAGGAACATGGTGGCGATGACGCCGAGGAAGCCCAGGATGGCGAGCCAGCCGCCGGCTCCCGACCCGTGCATCCACATCACGCCGCCGGCGGTCAGCGCCAGGGCGGCACCACTGCCGACGAGCGGCCAGGGGCTCGGGTCGACGAGGTAGTAGTCGTGCTTCGGCCCGGCGTGCGCCGCGTGGGCATCGGCGTGAGTGGCTTCGGCCATGATCGGTTAGTCCCCCATTGTCAGCTGGGCTCGTCGCTCGGCAGATCGACGCTTGCGGCCGCACGGGCCGCGAGCGCCGCGGTCGCCTCGGCATCGATGAAGAAGGTATAGGACAAGGTGATCTCGCGCACGTCCCGCGTGTCCGGATCGGTCAGGATCGCCGGATCGACGAAGAACGAGACGGGCATGTCGACCCGTTCGCCTGGCTGCAGCACCTGCTCGTCGAAGCAGAAGCAGGCGATCTTGGCGAAGTAGCCGCCGACCTTGAACGGCGTGACGTTGTAGACGGCGCGGCCGACGATCGGCCGGTCGGCGTTGTTGGTTGCTTCGTAGAAGACGAGGCGGTTCTCGCCGGGCAGGACCTCGACCGAGCGCTGCACCGGCTTGAACGACCAGGGCAGACTGGGCTCGTGATCGGCGTTGAAGCTGACCTCGATCGGTGGGCCGGCGGCGGCCTCGGGCAGCGCCTCGGCGACCTGGGTGGTGCCGCCATAGCCAGTCACCCGACAGAAGAGATCGTAGAGCGGCACCGAGGCCGCGGTCAGCCCCAGCATGCAGGCGATGATGCCGACCCCGAAGAGCGCGGTGCGGCGGTTCTTCCTCGCATCCATCGCTCAGACCCCGCCCAGCTTCACCATGGTGATCAGGTAGAAGAGCACGACCAGTGCCAGAAGGACGAGGCCCACCGCGATATTCTTGCCGCGCAACCGCCGGCGCTGCTCCTGGCCGGTCGTCATGGCAACAGCCAGAGCTGGGCGGCGTGGTCGAGGACCAGCGCCAGGAAGAGGCCGAAGAGATAGACGATCGAGAACTTGAAGAGGCGCATCGCCTCGCGATCGCTGGCAGTGCGCAGGACGCGCCAGGCGCCGTGCACCAGCATGCCGGAGAGGACCGCGGCAGTGGCCAGATAGAGCCAGCCGGCCGTGCCGACGAGGCTCGGCAGGAGGCTGATGGCGGCGAGCAGGAGGCTGTAGCCCAGGATATGCCGGCGCGTCGTCTCGACACCGGCGACGACCGGCAGCATCGGCACGCCGACATCCGCGTAGTCCTTGCGCCGGTAGAGGGCGAGCGCCCAGAAATGCGGCGGCGTCCAGAAGAAGACGATGAGGAAGAGCAGGACCGGCATGAGTTCGATCCGGCCGGTGACCGCCGCCCAGCCGATCAACGGCGGGAAGGCGCCGGCCGCACCGCCGATGACGATGTTCTGCGGCGTGCGCCGCTTCAGCCAGAGCGTGTAGACGAGGACATAGAAGGCAATGGTCAGCGCCAGGAGCGAGGCCGCCAGCCAGTTCACCGCCAGCGCCATCACGGTGACGGCGCCGATGGCGAGCGTGATGCCGGTGGCGAGCGCGTCGGCCGGCGAGATCCGGCCGCTGGCGGTCGGTCGGAGCCGGGTGCGGACCATCACCCGGTCGATATCTGTGTCGTAGGCGTTGTTGATGGCGGCCGACGCCCCGGCACCGACGGCGATGCAGAGAATGGCGACGAAGGCGAGCACCGGATGCAGGCTGCCGGGCGCGATGAAGAGGCCGACGCCGCCGGTGAAGACGACGAGTTGCATCACGTTCGGCTTCAGCAGCCGCCAGTAGTCGACCAGCTCGGACTGCCCGGCCTGACGGCCGGGCAGCGTATCGAGCCGCGCCTTCGAGAGCACTTGCGCCATGCCTGCCTCAGCGGACCTGCGGCAGCTCTTCGAAGGTGTGGAACGGCGGCGGCGAGCTCACCGTCCATTCCAGCGTCGTCGCACCCTCGCCCCAAGGGTTGTCGGCGCACTTGGCCCCGGACGTGAAGGTCCGGTAGAGCACGTAGATGAAGTAGAGCGCACTCGCGGCCGCGATAAAGGCGCCAATGGAGCTAATCATGTTCCAGCCGGCAAAGGCGTCCGGATAGTCCGGGATGCGGCGCGGCATGCCGGCGAGGCCGAGGAAGTGCTGCGGGAAGAAGGTGACGTTGACGCCGATGAAGGTGAGCCAGAAGTGCACCTTGCCCATGTGCTCCGGGTACTGGTGGCCGGACATCTTGCCGATCCAGTAGTAGAAGCCGGCGAAGATGCCGAACACGGCACCCAGGCTCAGCACGTAGTGGAAGTGAGCGACGACGTAGTAGGTGTCGTGCAGCACCGCATCCATGCCGGCATTGGCGAGCACCACCCCGGTGACGCCGCCGACGGTGAAGAGGAAGATAAAGCCGATGGCGAAGAGCATCGGCGTCTCGAGGCGGAGCGAGCCGCCCCACATGGTGGCGATCCAGGAGAAGATCTTGACCCCGGTCGGCACGGCGATGACCAGCGTGGCCGCGACAAAGTAGGCCTTCACGTCGACGCCCATGCCGACCGTGAACATGTGATGGGCCCAGACGATGAAGCCGACCACGCCGATCGCGACCATGGCATAGGCCATGCCGAGATAGCCGAAGATCGGCTTCTTGGCGAAGGTCGAGACGACGTGGCTGACGATGCCGAAGGCCGGCAGGATCATGATGTAGACTTCGGGGTGGCCGAAGAACCAGAAGAGGTGCTGGAACAGGACGGGGTCGCCGCCGCCGGCCGGATTGAAGAAGTGGGTGCCGAAGTTGCGGTCGGTGAGCAGCATGGTGATCGCGCCGGCGAGCACCGGCACGGCGAGCAGCAGCAGGAAGGCGGTGACCAGGATCGACCACGCGAAGAGCGGCATCTTGTGCATGGTCATGCCGGGCGCGCGCATGTTGAAGATCGTGGTGATGAAATTGATTGCACCCAGGAGCGAGCTCGCACCGGCCAGATGCAGCGCGAAGATGCCCATGTCGACCGCCGCGGTCGGGTGGCCGAGGATCGACGAGAGTGGCGGATAGACCGTCCAGCCGCCACCGAAGCCGCCATCGACGAAGGCGGAGGCGAGCAGCAGGGTGAACGCCGGCACCAGGAGCCAGAAGCTGATGTTGTTCATCCGCGGGAAGGCCATGTCCGGTGCGCCGATCATCAGCGGCACCATCCAGTTGCCGAAGCCGCCGATGAGCGCCGGCATGACGAAGAAGAACACCATGATCAGGCCGTGCGCCGTG
>JAUIID010000178.1 GCA_030431615.1 Alphaproteobacteria bacterium | reverse complement strand
CCGGCAGGATCTCGACCGTGCCGGCAAGCCAGTCGGGCGGGTCGAGGGCCAGAGGCTGCCGGCCGAAGACGAGGCGCACGGTCTCGTTGGCGATCAGGATCACGGCGAAGGTGGCGAGCACCTGATCCAGATGCCCCCGCCCCGCCAGCGGCCGCACGATCACCCGGTCGAGCACGACCCCGAAAAGCGCAGCCGCAACGACGCCGGCCACGAGCCCCAGCAGGAACGAGCCCGTGGCGGCCACCACGGCGGCGGCCACATACGCACCCGCCATGAAGAGCGAGCCATGCGCCAGATTGATGAAGTTCATGACGCCAAAGACCAGCGTCAGCCCGGCCGCCATCATGAAGAGCGTCATGCCGAGCTGCACGCCGTTCAGAAGCTGTTCGAGAAAAAGCAGCATGCAGCCCGACCGGTGCCTGTTCTGCCCCTACCCTTGTCCAAGGGGGCGCTCACTCCTAGGCGGCCGGCGGCCCGCTGCCAAGGCCGCGGCGTGTTCCGGTCAGAGCGCGTCCAGCAGCGCCCTGGCCTCGACGAGGTCGGGCAGGTCGAGGCCCTCGGTGAACCACTCGTAGATCGGGGCGAGGCGATCACGCGCTTGCTGGCGCCTCCCGCTCGCCGCTCGATGCCGGGCAAGGTCACGCGTTGCGCGCAGCTCATACCACCGCGCGTTCTGCCGCCGGGCAATGTCGATTGCCTGGTCGATGTCCGCCTCGAAATCTTCCTCCCGCTCGCGGGCTAGATGTAGGCGGGCTCGAGATCTGTGGATCTCGGCTTCCCAGAACCGTTCGTTGCGGCTTCGTGCGAAATCCAGAGCCTCGTCGAGAGCTGCCATCGCCTCCTCGAACATTCCCAGGCGAGCAAGAGGATCGGCGTGCAACGCGAGGAAGTAGGAGAGTTGGGCACGGGCGCCGATCGACTGGTAGGTCTCGAAGCCGGTGCGCATCTCGGCGAGGCCACGATCCGGACTGTCGAGTGCCGCGGCGGCCGCGCCATGGACGATCCGGCCGACGGCGACGACCATGGCGAAGCCCTGCTCGCTCGCCGCCTCGGTCGCCCGCGCCGCCATGCGCTCGGCCGATTTCCAGTCCCCGCGCATCTGATGGAAAGCGGCATTCCAGAACATGCCTCGAGCATAGGTGAAGAGGTGGCGCGACCTTTCCAGCTCGTCGACCGATCTTCTGGCGCAAGCAAGGGCCTGGTCATGAAAGCCCAGCGCCGTGAGGGACCAGGCATCGTAGCCATAGAGAACGCCACCGACGTGAAGACCGTAGCGGTAAGCAAACTCGGGGTCAGCCTGCGCGGCCAAAGTGGCCATACCTGCTGCGTTGTGCTCGTGCGCCCGCTCGAACTGGCCGAGATGGCAGTCGATGATGCCACTTGCCATACGCCCGGCCATCATCGCCGACGCGTCATCGGCCCGCTCGGCACGCTCGAGAAGACTCTCCGCCGTCCTGGCGGCGTCCCGATGATCACCACGCGTGATCTGAAAGAGGAAGGTGCCGAGCGTGGCGATAAAAGCATCGCTGCCAGTGCCGTCTCCGATCAGTCGGCAGAGTTCGAGCGACCGGGAGAAGGCGTCGAACACCTCGGTCGCACCATAGCCTTTGACAGCCATGATCGCGGTGCCGAGGAGGCGCTGAAAAGTCAGCTCGCGGGTTGCCCGTTCCAATGTTCTCGGAAGCCTGAGGAGCTGGTCCAGCCCGCGCTCGAGATGCCCGATCGCTTCGATATTGGCGGAACGGGCGATGGAATTCTGCGCCGCCTTCAGCCAGTACTGCGCGGCCGGATCGTGGTGGCCCGCTGCCGTGAAATGGTGAGCGACCAATTCCGGCGAGCGCTCGGCCAGGTCGCCGAACTGTCCGAGCAGCACCTCGGCAAGTTGACGATGCAGCTCGTGCCGACGAACGCGCAGCAGGCTGTTGTAGGCGGCATCCTGGACCAGCGCATGCTTGAAGGTGCACTGCGCATCCGGAGGGCTGCCACGACAGAATATCAGCTGTGATCGCTGCAGGACCTCCAGCGCCGATCCGAGGATGGCGTCGTCGACGTCGACGATGGCGGCGAGCAGGCGATAGTCGAAGTCGCGGCCGATGCAGGCAGCCGTCTGGGTGACCTTCTTGACCTCCAGATGGCGATCGAGGCGGGCCATCAGCGAGTCGTGTAGCGACGACGGAATGGCGGCCACGCCGGTCTCGACGACGGCGCTGGTGAGTTCCTCGACGAAGAGCGGGACCCCGTCGGTCCGTTCGACGATGCCGCTCACGACCTCGCCGGATAGGCTGCCGAGCGACAGCCTTTCCACCATGTCGATGCAGGGCTGCCGCGGCAGCCGGTTCAGGGAAAGCGTCGTCACGGCCGGGTGCGCCGACAGCGCGGGCGCGTTGTCGGGACGGGTCGTGACGACAAGCAGCAGATGCTCAGCCGCGAGACGATCGAGGGTCAGACCCAGCCAGTCCCTGGTCGTCGGATCGATCCAGTGGGCATCCTCGAGGACCACCAGAACCGGCTTCTGGCGCGCCAGCCCGATTGGAAGCTCGACCAGCACCTGCAGGGTGCGCGCCCGCTTTGCCTGAGGCGTCAGGCCCAACGGCTCATAGCGCGAACCCGCATCGATCCCGAGCAGATCGGCGATCAGCGCCACCGCCTGGTCGCCGGCAGCCACGGCACCGAGGACGCTCTCGATCCTGTCCAGGCCGGCGTCGCCCTGATCGTCGTCCGACGAACCAATGGCGTGGCGCAGTTGCTGGATCACCGGCCAGAGCGCATTGCCCGTGTGGAACGGCGAGCACTGGTAGCTGAGGCAGTCATGGACGCTGTTCGATGCGGACTCCACGAGCGCGCGCGTGAGACGGGACTTGCCGATCCCCGCCTCACCGACGACCAGGACCGCCGAACCCCGACCCGCTTCGGCCTGCCGCCAGTGGTCCCGCAGCAGCGCCAACTCCTGACCGCGGCCAACCAACGGGCTCAGGCTCGCCGATCGCGCCTCGAAACGCGTGGCGAAATGGGCTTCACCCTCGACAGCGAAGAGCAGGACGGAATCGCTGAAGCCCTTGATGGCTCTGGCCCCCAGTGCCACGAGATCGAAGCGTTTGCCCAACAGCCGCTGCGTGGCCTCGCCGACCACCACCTGCCCGGGCTCGGCCAGCGCCTGCAGCCGGGCCGCGAGGTTGGGCGTGTCGCCGACCACCGTCTGCTCGCTGGCCGTGCCCTCGCCGATCAGCTCACCCACCACGACGAGTCCCGTGGCGATACCGACCCGGCAGGCGAGCGGCGAGCCGTCGCCGGTCAGCCGCGCTACCGCGTCGCGCACCGCGAGCCCCGCCCGGACCGCCCGCTCGGCCTCGTCCTCATGCGCCCGTGGCCAGCCGAAATAGGCGAGCACCCCGTCGCCCATGAACTTCGCCACATGCCCCTCGAACCGCGCGATCTCGCCCGCCACCGCGTTCTGGTAGGCACGCAGGACGGCACCCATCTCCTCCGGGTCGAGCCGAGCGGAGAGCGCCGTCGAGCCCACCAGGTCGACGAACATCACGGTAAGCTGCCGCCGTTCGGCGGTGCCGGCCGGGGTCGCTGCCACGCCCGCCGCTGCACGCTCCTCCGGGACAGCCGCCAGCGCCTTGAGCAACTTGCGGCGCGGCCCGAGCGGCAGGCCCAGATCGGCGAGATCGGCCTCCGAAAGCTCGCATAGCACCTCGCCGTCGACCTCGTTCTCGGCGAACACCTGCACCCATCGCTCGAAGCCGTGGCGTGTCAGCCAGTCGCCGACCTCGGCCACCGTCTTCATCGAAGCTCGTCCATGAGCGCCCTGGCCTCGACGAGATCGCGTGCATCGAAGCCTTCGGTGAACCAGCCGTAGAGCGGCGTCAGCAGATCCTGCGCCTGACGCCGCTGGCCCTGGCTGGCGAGCAGCCGGCAGAGTGCCGTCGCGGCGCGCAGCTCGAGGAGCCGCCCCTCCTGGCCCCGGGCGATCTCGATGGCGCGCCGGTAGCAGAGCTGGGCGGCCGCTTCATCGCCCCGCGCCAGACGCAGATTGCCCTCGATCCGGTGGATGTCGGGCTCGATCCAGCGCTCACCACTGGTCTCGATCTGGCGCCGCGCATCCTCGAGCCGCGCCTCGCACTCGGCATGGCGGCCGAGTGCGAGGAGCGAGGTCGCCACGGCGCTGTGCAGAAACGGCTGGAAAAGTGCCGTTCCGGTCGCAACCAGCCGTGGCAACGCCTCCCCGGCGACGGCCAGGGCCTCCTGATGTCGGTCGGACTGCTCAAGGACCACCGCTTGCCAGACGAGCGAGAAGACCTGCCAAATCCTGATGCCGTTGACTTCGCTATAGGCGAGGTTCTCGTCATTGATCGCCGTTGCCCGCGGGAGGTCCGCCAGGACGGACCAGAGCAGGTTCGCGTGGCCGAACGTATAGGCAATGGTCAAGGGATGCCGGGACTCCCGCGCCAGGGCGACGGCGCTTTCCGCTGTTCGGGTAGCCTCGTCCAGCGCCCCGCTGTAGCCGAGGCAGATGGCCTTGTAGATGAGGGCCGCTGCCCCCGGGTCCTGACCGACCATGCTCGTGAGCGCTCGATGCCGGGCAGGATCGTAGAGCTGCCAGGCGCGCTCGATGTTCAGCAGCGCCTCGGCGGTGCGACCCAGCATCGACTGGGTCGTGCCCAGCACGCGATAGGCGACGAGGGTTGCGGCGTCGTCGTCCTGGCCCCGCGCTCGCTCGACCATCTCCTCGGCGACCCGTAGCGCATCCTGATGGTTGGCCCGTACGTAGCGCACCGCCCAGTTGCCGTAATAGACGGGCATCCAGAGCGGGCTGTCGCCGATCCTGTGCAGCAGCGCCAGGGCGCGCTCGTATTCCACTCCGGTCTCGGCCGCACCGTAGCCGTAGCCGCCGATGCAAGCCGGGCCGATGACGGTCTGCAGCTCCAGCACGCGCCGGCGCTGCGGCACGTCATCGCCGAGGCTGGCGACAAGGGCTACTGCCTGCCGCAGGTTGGCGATGGCTTCGAGATAGGCGGGTTTGGCCAGCGCCTGGCGACCGGCCGTTTCGAAGTGCCCAATCGCCGACTCCACCAGGCCGGCCTCCCGCGCATGGTGGCCGAGCAGCTGTGGCAGGGCGCCTGCGGTCTCCAGCGCGTTGAGGATG
Source organism: Alphaproteobacteria bacterium (assembly GCA_030431615.1). Taxonomy (GTDB): domain Bacteria; phylum Pseudomonadota; class Alphaproteobacteria; order Geminicoccales; family Geminicoccaceae; genus SLRI01. Next base: position 6,593 of record JAUIID010000178.1, on the reverse strand, counting down.
CGCCGGTGCACGGCCTGGCGCTTCGACCTGAGCAGGCTCTCATAGGCGGCATCGCGGACGAGTGCGTGCTTGAAGAGGTAGCTCGCCTCGGGCGGCACACCGCGGCGGAAGATCAGCTCGGCCGTGGTGAGCTTGTCGAGGCCGCCGGTCAGCTCGGCCGACGACCGGTCGGCGACGGCGGCAAGGAGCCCATGGTCGAACTCGCGGCCGATGCAGGCGGCGATCTGGGCGATCTCCTTGACCTCGGGCGTGCGGTCGAGGCGGGCCATCAGCGAATCGTGCAGGGATGCCGGGATGGCCGTCTCGCCGGTCTCGAGGATGGCCTTGGTCAGCTCCTCCACATAGAGCGGCACGCCGTCGGTGCGGGCGATGATGGCATCGAGCGTCGCCGGCGGCAGCCGTTCGCCGCCGAGCCGGGCGACGATCGCCTCGATGCCGGCGCGGCTCAGGCGGTTGAGGGAGAGCCGGGTGACGTGCGGATGGGCGCCGAGCGCCGGCTGGTTGTCCGGCCGGCTGGTGAGGACGAGGAGCACCGGTGCATCGGCGATGGCGTCGAGCCAGGCCTCGATCAGCTCGAGCGTGGTCGGATCGGCCCAGTGCGCATCCTCGATCAGCAGCAGCACCGGCTGTTGCGCGGCGAGCGCCAGCAACTGGCGAACCAGCACCTCGAGCGTGCGTGCCCGGAGCACCGTCGGCGCGAGCTCGAGGGCGCCGTAGCGTGCCGTGCCGTCGAGGCCGAGCAGGTGGGTGAGCAGCGGTGCCGCGTCGGCGGCGGCGCCGTCGCCGAGCGCCTGCTCGAGCTTGTCGAGCCGCGCCTCCGGCGAATCGTCGGCGGTGAAACGGGCGGCGTGCTCGAGCTGCTGGATCGCCGGCCAAAGGGCGCTGCCGGTGTGGAAGGGCGAGCACTGGTAGCGGATCCGGGTATGCGGCTCGGGCCGCAACGCATCGAGCAGCGCCCGGGTGATCCGCGACTTGCCGATGCCGGCCTCGCCAACCAGGAGGACCGCCTGGCCCTCGTCGGCGCCGGCCTGGCTCCAGCGCTCGAGCAGGAGGCCCAGCTCATGGTCCCGCCCGACCATCGGCTGCAGGGCGTCGGCCCGCCCCTCGAAGCGGCTGGCCAGAACGCGCTCGCCGGTGACCGCGAAGGCGCCCACCGCCCCCTCGATGCCCTTGAGCGCCTTCGCCCCCAGATCGTCGAGCGCGAAGCCGGTTCCGAGCAGCCGCCGCGTCGTCTCGCCGATCACCACCTGGCCGGGTGCCGCCAGCGCCTGCAGCCGCGCTGCCAGGTTGGGCGTCTCGCCGACCACCGTCTGCTCCTGCGCCACGCCTTCGCCGATCATCTCGCCGACCACCACGAGGCCGGTAGCGATGCCGATCCGGCAGGCAAGGGGCTCACTCGCGGCCGCCTTGAGCCCCGAGACCGCATCGATGATGGCCAAGGCGGCGCGCACCGCCCGCTCGGGCTCGTCCTCGTGCGCCACGGGCCAGCCAAAATAGGCCAGGACGCCATCGCCCATGAACTTGGCAACGTGACCCTCGAAACGGGCGATCTCGCCGGCCACGGCGTTCTGATAGGCGCGCAGGACGGCACCCATCTCCTCCGGGTCGAGTCGTGCCGAGAGCGCCGTCGAGCCGACCAGGTCGACGAACATCACGGTGAGCTGGCGCCGCTCGGCAGGGCTCGGGCCGGAGGGCGAAGCCGGCGCTGCCGACGGAGTCCCGAGCGCCTCGATGGCCCTGAGCACGGTCTTGCGCGGGCCGAGCGGCAGGCCCAGCTCCCTGAGATCGGCGTCGGTCAGCTCGGCGAGGTTGGCGGCGGTCAGCTCGGCGTCGAGGAAGGCCGGCACATAGCGGTCCAGCCCCAGACCGCGCAGCCATTCCCCGACATCCATCCCCGCTCTCCGGCACGCAGGATCATCTTATTGCCGGAAATATACCGTGAATTGCCGGATCGCGCGACCTACATGGCGCACTCGGCGGCGTAGGCGTCGGCGTGGTCCTCGAGCACCGTGCCGATGATCCGGTTGGTCACGTTGCCGCTGTCGTCGACATAGGCCTCGCGCACGTAGATGTCCTGGATCGGGTGCTGGTTCGGCCCGAAGCTGAAATCGCCGCGCACCGAGACGAAGTCGGCGGCCCGAAGCGCCTCGCGGAAGGCGTCCTGGTCCGAGACGTCGTCGCCGACCGCGTCCATGGCGCTGAGCAGCAGGTTGGCGGTGTCGAAGCCCTGGCTCGCATAGAGCGTCGGATAGCGGCCGTACTTCTCCTTGTAGGCGGCAACGAAGGCCTGGTTGGCCGCGTTGTCGAGGTCCGGCGACCACTGCGAGGTGTTCTTGATGCCGACCGCCGCGTCGCCCACCGCATCGAGGAGCGTGTCGTCGAAGGAGAAGGCCGGGCCGAAGAACGGGATCTCCTGGCTGATCCCGGCCTGCGCCGACTGCTTGACGAAGTTGATGCCCATGCCGCCCGGATAGAAGAAGAAGACCGCGTCGGGCTCGGCGGCACGGAGATTGGCGAGCTCCGCCGCATAGTCGGTCTGGCCGAGCTGCGTGTAGACCTCGCCGGCGACATTGCCCTTGTAGAACCGCTTGAAGCCGGTGAGCGCGTCCTTGCCCGCCGGGTAGTTGGGGGCGAGCAGATAGACGTTGTCGAAGCCCTGCTCGGCCACGTAGGCGCCCATCGCCCCGTGCAGGTCGTCGTTCTGCCAGGCGACGTTGAAGTAGTTCTCGTGGCAGCCCTTGCCGGCCAGCGCCGAGGGCCCGGCATTGGGCGAGAGATAGATCATCCCGCCGCGCACCAGCTTCGGCACCACCGCCATGGCGACGTTCGAGAAGATGATGCCGGTCATCACCTGCGCCCCGTCGCGCTCGACCATGCGCTCGGCGATCTGCACGCCGTTCTCGGGCTCGAGCCCGTCATCCTCGACCAGGAGCTCGACGCGCCCCGTCGCCCCGGCCATCTCCAGCGCCAGGATGAAGCCGTCGCGCACGTCCTCGCCGAGATAGCCGGCCCCGGTCGAGAGCGTCGTCACCATGCCGACCTTGACCGGCTCGGCCGCGGCCGCATTGGCCAGCAGCGCCAGCGCCGCGACACCGCACGACATCGCCTTGAGGAAGTTCCTGCCCATGCCACCCCTCGCCCTTCGTTGCCTGTGACGTATCCCTTGTGCTCCCGGCGGTAGCGCGAAGCCCCGGCCATGGCAAGCATGGGCCGCCCCACGCGCCCGTTACTTGACCCGGGCGCGCGTGGATGCATCTTCGGCTGCATGCGCTCCATCGCCGCCCTCGCCCTCTGCCCCCTCCTCCTCGGCCTGCCGGCCGCGGCGGCGAATGTCGAGGCCGGCTATACAGTGCGCTGGGCCGGCATCGAGATCGGCCGCTTCGAGATCGTGCTGCGCTCCACGCCGGACGACTATCATCTCGCCTACCAGGCGGCGACCACCGGTGCCGTCGCCTGGTTCTTCGACTTCACGAGCGACGGCACGGCCAATGGCCGGCTCACGCCGGCGGGGCCGAGCGTCGACAACTACGAAGGCCGGAGCGTGCGGGACGGCGACCGCGTCAGTCGCTGGCAGGTCGCGTTCGCGCCGGACGGCACGGTCGCCGAGGTGGTGCTCGACGACGAGAGCCGGGGCGACCGCGAGCCCGTGCCGGCCGAGCTGATGGTCGCACCCGACCCCTTCACCCTGGCGTTCCGGGGGCTGCTGGCGGCGGCTGCCGACAAGCGGCTCGAGGGCCGGAGCTTCGACGGCAAGCGTGCCATGGACTTCTACCTGGACTGCGCGCCGGCGCCCGCACCGGTCCATCCGGCGGCCTTTCCCGCACCGCGGGGCGGGGCGCTCTTCTGCACGGCCGATGGCGAGCTTCTCGCCGGCCGCTCGAAGCGCTGGGGCGACCGGACGGACGACCACAACCGGGACCGCCCGCCGGCCCGCCTCTGGCTGGCGCCGGACATCGGCGGGGTGCCGCACTGGCCGGTCCGGATCGAGGCGGAGGGCCGCTTCGGCGCCGTCACCATCGAGCTCGATCACCTGGTCGAACCGGCGGCCTGAGCCGTCCGCCCGTTCCACGCCACGTTCCGATTGGACTTGCTGACCTTCCGGCCCGTGTGGTTCAAGGCCCGGGGGCCGGGACGCGAAGGACGCGAGCGGGCCTAAGGAGGCACTGCCGAGAGACTCGATGCAACTGGCCCTCATCGTCCTGCTGCCGTTCGCCGGCGCCCTGCTGCCGCCTCTGCTGATCCGCGCGGGCCGCAATACCTGCGCCACCGCCACCTTCCTGGTCACGCTCACGGCCTTTCTCCTGCTGCTGGTGCAGGTGCCCGCCGTGCTGGCCGGCGAGGTCCTGCAGTTCCGCCTCGAATGGCTGCCGCTGCTCGGCCTCGACGTGAACTTCTTCCTCGACGGCTACGGCCTGCTCTTCGCCGGGCTGATCCTGTTCATCGGCCTCCTGATCATCACCTATGCCCGGTTCTACCTCTCCCGCGAGGACCCGATGGGCCGGTTCATGGCCTATCTCCTGCTCTTCCAGGGGGCGATGGTCGGCATCGTGCTCTCCGACAACATCCTGCTCCTGCTCATCTTCTGGGAGCTGACCAGCCTCTCCTCCTTCCTCCTGATCGGCTACTGGAACCACCTGCCGGAAGGCCGCCAGGGGGCCCGGATGGCGCTCATCGTCACGGGCTCGGGCGGGCTCTCGATGATCGCCGGCATGCTGCTGCTCGGCCAGATCGCCGGCTCCTATGACCTCACCGTCATCCTGAGCCAAGGCGAGCTCATCCAGGCGTCGCCACTCTATCTGCCGGCGCTGCTGCTCATCCTCGGCGGCTGCTTCACCAAGTCGGCGCAGTTCCCGTTCCACTTCTGGCTGCCGCACGCCATGGCGGCGCCCACCCCGGTCAGCGCCTATCTGCACAGCGCCACCATGGTGAAGGCCGGCATCTTCCTCCTCGGCCGGCTCTGGCCGGCGCTCGCCGGCACGGAGGAGTGGTTCTACATCGTCGCCACGACCGGCCTCGTCACCATGGCCGTCGCCGCCTGGATCGCGCTCTTCAAGGACGACCTCAAGGCGCTGCTCGCCTTCTCGACGGTGAGCCATCTCGGCCTCGTCACCATGCTCTTCGGCTTCGGCACGCCCTTCGCCGCCATGGCCGGCGTGCTGCACATCATCAACCACGCCACCTTCAAGTGCGCGCTCTTCATGACCGCGGGCATCGTCGACCACAGCCTGCACACGCGCGACATCCGCAGGCTCGGCGGGCTCATGATGCTGATGCCGGTGACCGGCACGATCGCCGTGGTCGCCGCCTTCTCCATGGCCGGCATCCCGCCGCTCAACGGCTTCCTCTCCAAGGAGCTCATGCTGGAGGCCGCCGCCCACACCGACTGGCTCGGCAGCCATCTCGTCGTCGGCGGGATGGCGACGCTCGCGGCCCTCTTCTCGGCCGCCTACTCCTTCCGCTACGTCTTCCACGTCTTCATCGGCCGGCAGCGCAACGACTATCCGCACCACCCGCACGACCCGCCCTTCGGCATGTGGGCGCCGCCGGCGATCCTCGTCCTCCTGGTCGTGCTGATCGGCCTCTTTCCCAACACCATGGTGGGTGCCCTGCTCGCGGTCTCGGCCGGTGCCGTGACCGGCGGCCAGCTCCCCGAGTACTCCCTTGCGATCTGGCACGGCGTCACCCCGGCCCTGCTCATGAGCCTCGTCGCCACGGTCGGCGGTGCGCTCCTCCTCTGGCAGTACCGGGCCGGGCTCGGCCTGCGCGCCCTGTTCTGGCAGCCCGAGGCCAAGGCGATCTTCGAGGGCCTGATCGAGATCGTCGTCGCCGTGTGCCGGGCGGCCACCACGGCGCTGCAGAACGGCTCGCTGCAGCGCTACCTCGCCATCACCATCTCGGCGGCCATCGCCATCGGCTATGTGGGCTTCCTCGGCACCACCCTCGAGACCGGCACGCGGGCACCCCTGCATGCGCCCTGGATCGCCGTGACCACCTGGCTCGTGCTGATCGTCGCCTGTGCCGCCGTCGTCGTCCTGCACCGGCGACGGCTCTTCGCGCTGATCGTGGTCGGCGTGCTCGGCCTGATCGTCAGCCTCGCCTTCCTCTACCTCTCGGCACCGGACCTGGCGCTGACACAGATCTCGGTCGAGGTCGTCACCGTCGTCCTCATGCTGCTGGCGCTCAACTTCCTGCCCAAGGAGTCGAAACCGGAGAGCCCGCCGGGCCGCCGCGTGCGCGACGGGGTCATCGCCGGCCTCGCCGGGCTCGGCATCGCCGCCGCCATGCATGCCGTGCTGACCCGCGATTTCTCCACCATCTCGGATTACCACCTCGCCAATTCCAAGCCCGGCGGCGGCGGCACCAATGTCGTCAACGTCATCCTCGTCGACTTCCGCGGCTTCGACACCTATGGCGAGATCATCGTGCTCGGCATCGCCGCCCTCACCATCTTCGCCCTGCTCGACACGGCGCTGCAGGGCGCCTGCGGCCGCCGGCTGATGGAGTGGCAGGCCGACCAGGCCCGCTCCGCCGACCGGCACCCGATGATGATGGTGGTCGGCACCCGCGCCATGCTGCCTTTGGCGCTGATGGTC
>JAUIID010000177.1 GCA_030431615.1 Alphaproteobacteria bacterium | reverse complement strand
TCGAGCAGCGACTGAGCCGACAGCACGAGGCTCGGCGGTTCAGACACCAGCGACACACAGAGGTCCGGCGCGAGGGGAGGTCATGGCAGCTTCGAGACGCGGCCGATCGGGCAGATGTCAACTACTAATGCGGGAAAATGATCGCGCATATTAGCTTAGAACGCAAGCGACCTGCCGTCGCTGCGTGTGGCCGACGTCCTTCCTGCTCGCTCAATCCTGCAGCAGGTCACCGAGGATCTGCGGGATCCGGCTCGCCAGATCGGTGGCGAGCATCGGCGTCGGGCATCGCTCGGCGGCTCTGGCATGCAGCCACGCAGCGGCCGCCGCCGCGTCAAAGGACGACAGGCCCTGGGCCATCAGGCCGACGATCAGCCCGGCGAGGACATCACCCGTTCCGGCCGTGGCGAGATTCGGCGGGGCGGTGGCATTGATGCGGGCGCGGCCATCGGGTGCGGCGATGACCGTATCGGCGCCCTTGAGGAGAACGACGCAACCGGCGCTGGCCGCCGCCTGCCTGGCGCGTTCGAGACGGTCGCCGGTCAACTGGAAGAGTCGCCCGAACTCGCCGTCATGCGGGGTGAGCACGGCGCTCGCCGGCAGTTTCCATTCGTGAATCGACCGGCCCGACCGGCCGAGTGCGGTCAGGGCATCGGCGTCGAGGACACAAGGTCGATCCGCGGCGAGCACGTGCTCGATCACGGCGAGCGTCTGCCGGCCCAGGCCGAAGCCGGGGCCCATCAGGATGGCGGTGAAGCGGCGATCCTCCAGCAGACGCGCCAGGTCCGCCCCGTTCTCCATGGGGCGCGTCAGCAGGCTCGGTGCGTGGCCGGCATAGATCGGCAGGGCTTCGAGTGGGGCCGCCACGGTGACGAGACCGGCTCCGACCCGGGCGGCGGCCGTCGCCGCCATGCTGGCGGCACCGGTGGCATTGGCCCCGCCGCCGAGCACCAGCGCATGGCCATGACTGTATTTGTGCGCTTGTGTCGAGCGCCGCGGCAGCCGGGCGGCCCACTCGGCCGGACCATTAACGCGCAGGCCGCTGTCGTGAGCCGCCACGACAGATGCTGGTATGCCGATATCGGCGCAGCGGATCTCGCCCATCAGGGAACGCGCCGGCTCCAGGAGATGAGCCGGCTTCGGACAGGCGAAGGTGACGGTGAGGGCGGCGGGCAGGGTGCCGGGCGACACGCTTCCGGTGGTGCCATCGACACCGGAGGGCACGTCGACCGCGACCACCTGCGGGTGGCCCTGGGCGAGCTCGCGCAGCCGCTCGCCTAGTGCGGGATCGAGCGGCCGGTCGAGACCCGCGCCGAAGAGCGCGTCCACGAGGATGCAGAACGTTCCCGCGACCGGGTCGGCAAGCTGCCCGATCCGCCCGGTCCAGCTTCCGGCGGCCAGCGCCGCGTCGCCCTTGAGCCGGGCCGGATCGCCGAGGGCCGCGATCCTGACCGGCCAGCCGGCGCGCGCCAGCCGGCGGGCGATGACATAGCCGTCGCCACCATTGTTGCCCGGCCCGCAGAGCACCAGGACGCGGCCCGGCGGCAGCCGTTCGGTGATGGCGCGAACGACCGCCGCACCGGCGTTTTCCATGAGCCGGGCACCGGCGATACCGGAAGCGATCGCGGCGCGATCGACCTCCGCCATCGCCCGGGTCGTGAGAACCGTTCCGGAGAGCATGGCTCGCTCCAAGCAGCAGCGTGGCCGGCTGCGGCCCCGGCAGGGGGCGTTAGCCAAGCGTTAAGACCTCGATGATAGACCGGGTGGCCATTGCCGGCGACCGCTTCGCCGGCGCCAGGCAGCAGGACGAGAGCTGATGAGCGCAATCTTCGACTTCGCCCGACTGGCGTCCTTCGCCGAGGATGACCGGGCACTCGAGCATGAGTTGTGCGGCATGTTCCTGCTGACTGCGGATCGCTATCTCGGCGAGATGCACCGGGCGATGGGCTGTGCTGCGACCTGGTCGGCCGAGGCGCATCGCCTGAAGGGGGCGGCTGCGAATATCGGTGCCGATTCGCTGGCCGAGCTGGCGCTGGTCGCGGAGCACGGCGACCCGGATCCGGCCCGGCTCGCCCAGCTCCAGGCGGCACTGGCCATGACGCGGCAGCTGCTGGAGAAGCATCTCGGACGCAGCTGACCGGCCACGCGGCACCCGGCAAAGCCGGGGCGATGGGGCGTTCGCCGGAACGCCGCGATGTCTGCCGAGTTCCCCCGGCCGATTGCCGTGACGTTGGATCGTGGCAACACCACAGGTTCAACATCTCCGGGCGCCAGAATTCCCTTGATTGAGCCATCCATTTCGACTGATATCGCGCCAGTTTTTTCGGGGTGACTCCTGAAGTGCATCGGGCTGATGCCCGGAACTGCGGCGATATCCTCATCGGTTCAGAGGGGCGATGTGATGCGAAATGGCGCTGGGTTGCTCGCGGTGGGCGCTTTGTGTACTGCGTTGGCCGCCTGCGGTGGCGTCGATCCGAATATTCATGACGATGCCGATCTCTACGCCTACGACATTGGCGACGTCCGCAACATGGCACCGCAGGGTGCTCCGTTCATCCAGGGGTTGCGCAGCGGCTATCTCTCCCTGGCCGACTCCGAGACCGTGCCCATGAGCATGGCGAACACCCGGCATTTCGAGCGCAAGGCGGTGGCCTCGGCCAAGGGCCTGGCGATCCAGCCGGACTTCGTGAGCCTGCGCAGCCTGAGCGAGGGGCAGGTCGACGAGCTGACCGCAGCGCGCGCCCGCCTGATGGCCGGGCTGGACGGTGGCGGCCGGCAGAAGGCCCCGGCAGCGGCAGCCCGGGCACAGACATCCTTCGATTGCTGGCTGGCCTTCGAGGAGAGCCACGACGAGGCCGGGATCTCGGCCTGCAAGAAGGCGTTCGAGGACGCCATGGCCGAGGTCGAGCGCGCCCTCGCGACCGATATCGGCAATGTTTACCTCGTCTTCTTCGCCTGGGACCGCGCCGACGTTACGCCGGTGGCCGCGACGATCCTCGACCAGGTCGCCCAGGACTACAAGGACGGCACGATCCCCCGGGTGGTCCTGGCCGGGCATACCGACACCTCGGGCACGGCGGACTACAACATGCGCCTGTCCGAGCGCCGGGCGCGAGCCATCGCGGCCGAGCTGGTGGCGCGCGGCGTGCCGGAGACGGCGTTGGAGGTGACCTGGTTCGGCGAGAGCGAGCTGCGCGTCCCGACCGGGGACGGCGTGCGCGAGCCGCAGAACCGGCGCGTCGAGATCCTCTTCGCCGACTAGACCGATCGCGGTCGGCCGGAGGACGGGCCGACTGCAGATGCTCGAAGGGAAGGGCGGCCGAAGGGTCGCCCTTCGCCTTTGGGGCGCCATATCTGTTCATGCCCGCGCCGGGCATCGTCCGGCCGCACCCACTTGCCCGCCGGCCCCATGGATTGGATACTGACCGCATGCGATACGTGCTCTGGACATTGCTGGCGCTGCTCGTGCTCTTCATCGGCGGGTTTTTGAGCTGGACCCTGCCGTCCAGGGACATCGTGCGGATCCTCGGCACCGAGATCGCCCGGCGCACGGTCGAGGTCACGAACGACCGGGGCGAGCAGACCATGGTCAGCCGGGATGTCCGCTACATCAAGGCGGTGACCCCGGACGGCGAGACCCGTGTCTACCGCAACGAGGACACCGGCTGGTGGCCGCCCTACTTCAAGTTCGACAGCGCCGATCTCGCGGCCCGGGCCGACGACGCCGTATCGAACGCCGCCAACCCGCGCTGGTCCGTCGTCACGCATTACGGCTGGCGATTCTCGTTCCTCTCGAAATTCCCGAACGCCATCTCCATCCGGCCTGCCGAGGGACCGGACGAACGGCTGATCCCCTGGTTCAATATCGTCGTCGTCCTCCTGCTGCTGATCCTCGCGATCTTCGGTGCCGCCAAGGTGCGCCAGCGTTTCGCGGACTGACATCGCGAAACTCGAGAAGAACATAATCCTATCATTTGCGCGCCGGTAAGGCAAGCGCCCCTTCGGTTCGTTCGGCAATTTTCGGTTTTGAGCGTGCCCGGCACCGGGTGCGAAGCAAGGGTTGGCGATAAAATCGTTTCATGACAACGAGTTGTCGGCTCCCGGGTTCGTTTGCGGAAGCCTGGGTTCGTTCGTCGATTCGCCGGGTTCGCTCGTCGAATCCGCGGGTTCGTTCGTCGTTTTCCCGGGTTTGTTGGTCGAGAACTGTCGCGCTATATGCGACAGTGTGGGAAAACTGTCGCATTATACGCGACACTTGGACGGCAGATGTCGCATATAACGCGACAGTACGATGGAAACTGTCGCGTTATACGCGACAACCCAAGGCCACTGTCGCGTATTCCGCGACAGTCGGGTGCTGCCGTCAGTTGCTGATGGCACCCGCGTCGGCGGCGGGGGCCGGGTGGCAGCGGCCGATCGAGCCTTCGCCGCAGACGGTCTGGCCGTCGACCCAGGTGGCGCCGGCAAGGTCGGCGCGGCTGAAGTCGGCCTCGAGGGGATTGGCGCCGGTCAGGTCGGCGCCGCGCAGGATGGCATTGACGAAGCTTGTCCGGCGCAGGGTGGCGTCGCGGAGCGAGGCGTCGCTGAGGTCGGCATTGGTGAAGTCGGCGAGGGTGAGGTCGGCGGTCGAGAGGTCGACCCCCTGCATCGATGCCGAGGTGAACCGGGCGCGCCGCGCCCGGATGCCGGAGAGATCCGCCCCGTCGAACTGGGCGCGGCGAAACGAGCTGTCGCGCAGGTCGGCCCCGGTGAGCTGGGCACCCTCGAGGTTGCTGCCGTCCTGCAGGCAGCGTCGCCATTCCACGCCAGGCGCCGCGAAGGCCGTGCACTGCGCCAGGGCACTGGTGCCCCCGACGAGCGCCAGCATCGCCCCGGCCACCAACGCCAGGAGAAAGCGATCACGCACGCGCATCCAAGCTCCCAATCCTTCGTGTCCCCCCAACCTAGGGGCCTACCCCGGAAATGACCACCGCCTGCGTCATGCAGGCCGGTCGGCCTCAGCGGTGCTCGGTCGTGGCCGCGAGGAGCGCCGGGAAGGCCCGCCGCAGCTCGCGATCGACCTCGGCCATCGTCGCCACGATGCCGAGATCGGCGAGCGAGGTGACGCCGTGCTCGCTGATGCCGCAGGGCACGATCGCGGAGAAGTGCTCGAGGTTCGGCGCAACGTTGAGAGCGATGCCATGATAGGCGACCCAGCGGCGGACGCGCACGCCGATCGCCCCGACCTTGCACTCCCGGCCGCCCGGCATCACCACCCAGATGCCGATCCGGCCCTCGCGCCGCTCGCCCTTCACGCCGAAGGCGGCGAGGGTCCGGATGAGCCATTCCTCAAGGCTCTGGACGTACCAGCGCAGATCCCGGCGGCGCCGCGTGAGGTCGAGGACGGCATAGGCCGTGCGCTGGCCGGGGCCGTGATAGGTGAACTTGCCGCCGCGCCCGGCCCGGTGCACGGGAAAGCGCGCGGGTGCCAGGAGCTCGGCCTCGACCGCACTCGTGCCGGCCGTCACCAGCGGGGGATGCTCGAGCAGCCAGACCAGTTCCGGGGCACTGCCGGCCGCGATAGCCGCCGCACGCTCCTCCATGGCACGAAGGGAGTGGTCATAGGGGACGAGCTCGTGCGACCTTCGCCATTCCATGCCGGAGGCTCTCCGTGGCGCGTCCGGCGCGATCGAGCCCGCCGGCGCGCCTTGCGGCGGGGCTGTGAATTCGTTACCAGCCGGCATTGATTCCGACAGGGCGGACTCCTCGGGCTCGCTTGACGAATATGCGGCGCTGAAGAAGGGAACGGGCATGACCGACCGGCTCGAGCAGGATGCACTGGACTACCATTCGCGGCCGACCGCCGGCAAGCTCGAGGTCACCGCCACCAAGCCGCTCGCCACCCAACGCGATCTGTCGCTCGCCTACTCGCCGGGCGTGGCCTACGCCTGCGAGGCGATCAAGCAGGACCCGGAAGCGGCCGACCATTACACGGCAAGGGGCAATCTCGTCGCCGTGGTCACCAACGGCACCGCCGTGCTGGGCCTCGGGGCCATCGGCCCGCTCGCCGGCAAGCCGGTGATGGAAGGCAAGGCGGTGCTCTTCAAGAAGTTCGCCGGGATCGATGCCTTCGACATCGAGGTGGCGGAGCTCGACCCCGACCGGCTGGTCGAGGTGGTGGCCGCGCTCGAGCCGACCTTCGGGGCGATCAATCTCGAGGACATCAAGGCGCCCGAGTGCTTCGTCGTCGAGCAGAAGCTGCAGGCGCGGATGAAGATCCCCGTCTTCCACGACGACCAGCACGGCACGGCGATCATCGTCGCCGCCGCCGTCGCCAACGGCCTCCTCCTGGCGAAGAAGCGCCTCGAGGATTGCCGCCTCGTCACCAGCGGTGCGGGTGCGGCGGCACTGGCCTGCCTCGATCTCCTGGTGACGCGCGGGCTCAGGCTCGAGAACGTCATGGTCACCGACATCGACGGCGTCGTCTACACGGGCCGCGCCACCTCGATGGATCCCTACAAGGCGCGCTATGCGCAGGACACGCCACACCGCACGCTGGGCGACGTGATCGAGGGGGCCGACATCTTCCTCGGCCTCTCGGCGCCCAACGTGCTGAAGCCCGAGATGCTGGAGCGCATGGCGCCCGATCCCCTGGTGCTGGCGCTCGCCAATCCCGTCTCGGAGATCGACCCAGAGCTGGCCCGGCGCACCCGGCCCGACGTCATCGTCGCCACGGGCCGCAGCGACCATCCGAACCAGGTCAACAACGTCCTCTGCTTCCCATTCATCTTCAGGGGTGCGCTCGATGTCGGGGCGACCACCATCAATCGGGAGATGCAGAGCGCCTGCGCCGAGGCACTGGCGCTGCTCGCGCGCAGCACCACCCCGGACACGGTGGCCTCCGCCTACGGCCATGACAGCCTGTCCTTCGGGCGGGATTACCTGATCCCCAAGCCCTTCGATCCCCGGCTGATCGTCGAGCTGCCGATCGCGGTCGCTCGCGCGGCCGTCGAAACCGGTGTCGCCCGCCGGCCGATCACCGATTTCCGCGCCTACCGGCAGCGGCTCTCCGAGCGGGTCTTCCGCTCGGGCCTGCTCATGAAGCCGCTCTTCGAGCGGGCCGCCGCGGAGCCGCGGTGCCTCGTCTATACGGACGGCGAGGAGGAGACCGTGCTTCGGGCGGTGCAGGTGGTGGTGGACGAGGGGCTCGCCCGGCCGGTACTCATCGGCCGGCCCGAGGTCATCGCCATGCGGATCGAGCGGCTCGGGCTGCGGCTCGCCGAGGGCCAGGATTTCGAGCTCTGTAATCCCGACAGCGACCCGCGCTACAACGAGTATGTGGCGTTCTATCTGGAGCGCATGGACCGCAAGGGGGTGAGCCCGCAGGCGGCCCGCGACATCGTCCGCACGCGGCGCACCGTGATCGGTGCCATCATGATCGCCCGGGGCGAGGCCGACGCGCTGCTCGCCGGCCCGGTCGGCTCGTTCGCCAGCCATCTTCGGCACATCACCGACGTGGTCGGCATGAAGGCGACGATGGAGGAGGCGTCTACCATCCATGCGCTGGTGCTCGACGAGGGGCCGCTCTTCATCGGCGACACCAATGTCTCCGAGGAGCCGGACGCCGAGGAGATAGCCGCCACGACGCTGGCGGCGGCGGGCGTGGTGCGCAGCTTCGGCATCGAGCCGAAGGTGGCCCTGGTCTCGGCAAGCAATTTCGGCAGTCGTGAGCAGGCTTCGGCGCGGCGGCTGCGGGCCGCCCTCGAGATCATCCGCGCGGCCGAGCCGGAGCTGGACATCGATGGCGAGATGCAGGCCGACAGCGCGCTCTCGCCAGTGATCCGCGACCGGCTGATGCCGCGCTCGCGCCTGGTCGGCCGCGCCAACCTCCTGATCATGCCGTCCCTCGACTCAGCGAGCGTCGCCTACAACCTGGTCAAGGCGGTGACGGGTGTCGTCTCGATCGGGCCGATCCTGGTCGGGCCGCGCCTGCCGGCGCATATCGTGAGCTCGTCCGTGTCGACGCGCGGCATGGTCAACATGAGTGCCGTTGCCTGCGTGCAGGCGCTGGACCCGATCTTCTGAGATTTCGGGCGTTCAAGGGAGTGGCGTGAATGGCTGATCCAGGCGATCCCCACGGCTTCGTGCCGCGCTCCGGCATGGACCTGCCGCGCTTTGCCGGGCCGGTGAGCTTCATGCGCCTGCCGGAGGTCGATCTCGACGAGCCGCGGCTGGCCGAGGTGCAGATCGGGCTCGTCGGCGTGCCCTGGGACGGCGGCACCACAAACCGGGCAGGGGCGCGCCATGGCCCGCGGCAGCTTCGCGATCTCTCGACCATGGTCCGCCTCGTCAACCAGGCCACCGGCATCCGGCCGTTCCACCAAGCGCGCTGCGCCGATCTCGGCGACTGCCCGGTCAACCCGGCGAGCCTCGACGACACGCTCGAGAAGGTCGCGGCCTTCTACAAGCGGATCGCCGAGGCCGGCATCGTGCCGATGACGGCCGGCGGTGATCACCTGATCTCCCTGCCGGTGCTGCGCGGCATCGCGGGGGGTAGAGCACTCGGCATGATCCATTTCGATGCCCATACCGACCTCTATGACAGCTATTTCGGCGGCTATCGCTACACCCACGGCACGCCCTTCAGGCGGGCCTGCGAGGAGGGGCTCCTGGATCCCCGGCGTGTCGTCCAGATCGGCATTCGCGGCACGGCCTATGACGGCGAGGACGTCGCCTGGGGCCGGGCCAACGGGGTCCGGATCGTCATGATCGAGGAGCTCATGGACCGCGGCACCGACGCGGTGATGGAGGAGGCCAGGGCGATCGTCGGCGCCGGGCCGGTCTATGTCAGCTTCGACATCGACGGCATCGATCCGTCCATGGCGCCGGGCACCGGGACGCCCGAGATCGGCGGCTTCACGACGCACCAGGCGCAGCGCATGGTGCGGCGCTTGCAGGGGCTCGACCTCGTGGGTGCTGATCTCGTCGAGGTGAGCCCGCCCTTCGATCCCTCGGGCCAGACCGCCTGGGTCGGGGTCAACATCATGTTCGAGCTGCTCTGCGTGCTGGCGGATGCGGTCGGCCGACGGGCGGACTGAACCGATGCGTGAGCCGATCGACTTTTATTTCGATTTCTCCAGCCCTTACGCCTATCTGGCGAGCCATCGCATCGGAGAGCTCGCCGAGCGGTTCGGGCGTGCGGTGACGTGGCGGCCGATGATGCTGGGCGTGGCCTTCGCCGCCACGGGCGGCAAGCCGCTCGTCGAGATCCCCCTCAAGGGCGACTACGCGAAGGTGGACCTCGTGCGCACGGCGCGCCTCGCCGGCATACCCTTTCGCCTGCCGAGCCGCTTTCCGCTCGCCACGCTGGCCGCCGCCCGCACCTATTACTGGCTCGAGGAGACGAGTCCGGCAGCGGCGGTGCCGTTCGCCGCGGCCGCATTCGGTGCGTTCTTCGCGGAGGACCGGGATATCAGCGACCGGGAGGTCATCGCCGATCTTCTGGCGGGTGCCGGAGTCGACGCGGCGGTCGGGCTTGCCGCCATCGCCACGCCCGGGATCAAGGAACGGCTGCGGGCGGTGAACGACGAGGCGGTGGCACGCGGCGTCTTCGGCTCGCCCTTCTTCTTCGTCGACGGCGAGCCCTTCTGGGGCTTCGACCGGCTGCCGCAGATGGAGCTCAGGCTGGCGGAGATCGCCGCCTAGCGGAAGCGCTCGCGGAACGGCGAGGTCGGGTAGACGCCGAAGATCTCGATGTGGTGGGCGAAGAAGCGCAACTCGTCCATGGCGAAGCGCACCGCCTCGTCGTCCGGATGACCGAGGATGTCGGCATAGAACTGCGCCTGCTGGAAGGTCGGGTCGATATAGCTCTCGAGCTTCAGCATGTTGACGCCGTTGGTGGCGAAGCCGCCCATGGCCTTGTAGAGCGCCGCCGGCACGTTGCGGACCTTGAAGAGGAAGCTCGTGATGGCCGGCCCGTCCTTGACGCCCGGGTAGCGGGGCTCCTGGGCGAGCACGAGAAAGCGCGTCGTGTTGTGCTCGGCATCCTCGACATCGGCGGTCAGGCTGACGAGGCCGTAGATCTCCGCGGCGAGATGCGAGGCGATGACGGCCGTCTCGAGGTCACGGGTTTTGGCGAGATCGGCGGCGGCGCCGGCCGTGTCGGCGGCGACCACCGGCTTCAGCCCGTGCTCGTTCAGGAACTTGCGGCACTGGCCGAGCGCGTGGACGTGGCTGTGGACGTGGCGGACCGTCGCCATGGTGGCGCCCGGCAGGGCCAGGAGGTGGTGGTTCACCCGGAGGAACTGCTCGCCGATGATGTGCAGGCCGCAATGCGGCATCAGGTGGTGCACGTCGGCCACGCGGCCGGCGACGGTGTTGTCCACCGGGATCATGGCGTAGCGGGCGAGGCCGTCGCGGACCGCGGCGAAGGCGGATTCGAACGACTCGCAGGGCAAAGGCTCGAACTCGGGATAGGCCTGGCGGCAGGCCATGTGCGAGTAGGCGCCGGGCCGGCCCTGGAACGCTATGCGCTGGTGCGCGCCTGTGGGATCGACCGTTTCGTCTGTCGCCTGCTCATCCATCACCGAGAATCTTTCGCGCCTTCAAGAGATCCGCCGGGGTGTCGACCCCGAAGGGCACGGCTTGTACGAGCTTTACGCCGATTCGCATACCGTTCTCGAGGGCGCGCAGCTGCTCGAGCTTCTCGCGGCGCTCGAGCGGGCTCGGCGGCAGGGCGGCGAACCGGTCGAGGGCCGAGCGGGTGAAGGCGTAGAGGCCGATATGGTGGTAGACCGGCCCGTCGCCCCAGGGCGAGTTGGCGCGCGTGAAGTAGAGCGCCTCGCCGATCTCGGCCGAGCGGAAGGAGATGATCGCCTTGACCGTGTTGGGGTCGTTCTTCTCGGCCTCGTCGTCGGTGGCGTCGGCGAGCGTGGCGATATCGATGCCCGGCAGCTCGAACGGGGCCAGGACGTCCTGCAGGCAGCGCGGGTCGAGAGTCGGCATGTCGCCCTGCAGGTTGATCACCCGGTCGAAGGTACCGTCTGGGTCGATCTCAAGCAGGGCGGCGTAGATCCGGTCGGTGCCGGAGGGCAGCTCCGGGTCGGTCAGCACGGCACGGCCGCCGACCTTCTCGATCGCCTCGGCGATGGCGGTCTCGGCGCAGGCGACGACGACCGGGCCGAGGTGCTGGTCTACTACTCCGGCCACAGCGACGAGCACGGGCTGCGCCTGGGCCAGGACGAGCTGCCCTACGCCGAGCTGCGCGACGCGGTGCAGTCGGTGCCGGCGGACGTGACCGTGCTCATCCTGGACTCCTGCGCCTCGGGGGCGATGGTGCGCGGCAAGGGCGGCGTGCACAAGGCGCCGTTTCTGGTGGACGAGTCGGTGGAGGTCTCCGGCTACGCCTACCTGACCTCGGCCTCGGCGGACGAGGCGGCCCAGGAGGCCGACCGCATCGAGGGCAGCTACTTCACCCACGCCCTGGTCACGGGCCTGCGCGGCGGCGCGGACGCCTCGGGAGACGGGCGCGTCACCCTGAACGAGGCCTACCACTTCGCCTACGCCGAGACCCTGTCCTTGACCGAGCGCACCGTGGGCGGGGCCCAGCACGCCAACTACGACATCCGCCTGGCGGGCACCGGCGACCTGGTGATGACCGAGCTGAGCGCGACCTCGGCGGCCCTGTCGGTGGACGCGGGCCTGGCGGGCCGGCTCTTCATCCGCGACGCGCAGGGGCGCCTGGTGGCCGAGCTGAACAAGCCGGCGGGGCGGGCCCTGGAGCTGGGGC
>JAUIID010000176.1 GCA_030431615.1 Alphaproteobacteria bacterium | reverse complement strand
TCTTCTTGACCTCGACGAACTCCTTGAGCGGTGCGACGTCGCCGAGCATCGAGTAGAGCCCCTCGACGATCACCAGCTTGCACTGGCCCTTGTCGGCGAGGCGGGTCAGCCGCTTGTCGAGATGGTCCGGGTCGTTGTGGCGGAAGATGACGGTCTCGGCCGGCGCGAGCTTGCAGCCGTCCCAGATGCTGGCATGGCTGTCGGCATCGGCGAGGATCACGTCGTCGGGCCCGGCGAGGCCGCCGATGGTGGCGAGGTTGGCCTGGTAGCCCGTCGTGAAGACGATGGCCTTGCGCCGGTCGAAGAAGCGGGCGAAGGCCGCCTCGAGGTCGGTGTGCCGGCCATACGTGCCGTTCGCGACCCTGGAGCCCGTGGTGCCGGTGCCGTCGCTCTCCAGCACCTTGCGGCCGGCTTCGATGCAGGCGGGATCGAAGGTGAGGCCCAGATAGTTGTTGGTGCCGACGAGAATGGTCCGGCGGCCGCCGATCAGCGCCTCGGTCGCCGAGACGATGCGGTCGACCCGGACGGCGAAGGGATCGCCGCCGATCGAGAGCAGGGCACGGTGGCGCTGCTCGATGCCGGCATACTTGTCGAAGATGTCCATGGGCTCGGGCACCTCTGGAGCTGGTGTAGGGGTAAGGGGCTCTCAGCCCTGCTGAAGCTGGCCTTCCGCTAGGGCGACGAGATCGCCGATGGTCTTGAGCTCGGCCACCTGGTTCATCGGGATGTCGATGTCGAACTTGTCCTCGATTTCCATGATCAGGTCCATGGCCGCCACCGAATCGATGTTCAGGTCGGCACCGAGCTCGGTCTTGGCCTCGAGCGGCTTGCCGTCCGGGTTGTAGCGCTGCATCAGCGCCATGATCTCGTTCAGGACGTTCTCGGTCATGCCTTGCTTCCACTTGCCGTTCGGGTCGCCAGGGCCGGCAGCCAGCCGGCCGCACGGTACCAGTCGACCGTGGCGGCGAAACCCTCGTCGAATGTGATGCGCGATGCCCCGTCGGGCAATGCCGGGCCGGCGGCCACCCAGTCGGCGTGCGCCAGCTCGCCGAGCTTGTCGGCCGAGAGCGGCAGGTCGGCGCCAGTCACCCGGGCAATCAGGTCGGCGAGCCGGGCCGGGCCGGCGAGTAGCCCCCTGGGCGGCCGCAGGAGGCGAACCCGGCGGCCGGTCGCCCGCGTCGCGATCCCGGCGAGGTCCGGCCAGCCATAGCCGCCGGGCCTGCCGT
This sequence comes from Alphaproteobacteria bacterium, assembly GCA_030431615.1. Classification (GTDB taxonomy): domain Bacteria; phylum Pseudomonadota; class Alphaproteobacteria; order Geminicoccales; family Geminicoccaceae; genus SLRI01. Next base: position 10,682 of record JAUIID010000176.1, on the reverse strand, counting down.
CGTCGGGCTCGACGAGCGGCGGCAGCGCCAGCCGGCCGAGTACGTGGTCGACCAGGAGATCGGCCAGATCCTCGACATGCAAGAGCGAGAACCGGGCGTCCCTGGGCACCGGCACGACGAGCCAGCCGGAAAGGAGCTGGCGAAAGACGACGAGCGTCGCCCGGTCGCCCGGCCCCCAGATGGCGGGCGGGCGAAGAACCCGGAGATCACCCTCGGGCATGACGGCCCGGGCCACATCCTCGGCCGCCCGCTTGCTCGCCGCATAGGCCGAGACGTCCGGGTGGCGGGCGGCGAGCGACGAGACGAGCGTGAGCTTCATGCCGGCCCGTGCCGCGGCCTCGGCGACGTGCCGCGTGCCCTCGACATTGACGCGGGCGAACTCGGTCGGTCGCGGCGCCTTGATCAGACCCGCCAGATGGAGCACCCGCTCCGCACCCTCGACCAGCGCGCCGAGCGCTGCCCGGTCGTCGAGGTCGCCGGCAATGGTGACGGCACCGGCGACCGGCCCGCGGCGCGACAGGGCGCGCACACCCACTCCCGCCTGGCCCAGCCGGGCCACGAGATGCCGACCGACGAACCCGGTGGCACCGGTAAGCGCCACGGTGTGCGTCATCGCTTCCTCTGCTGTCGCCGGTCGAGCTGGTGCAACCGCCCTGGCGGCCTCGCCGGCTGGCGCTCTGGCGGTCGTCAGCTCGCCTCGGCGAGCACCGCCACCGCCGGCTCCGCAGGCTCGACCGAACCGTCGAAGGCCTCATCGGCCGCGCCGGCATCGAGGTCGCGCAGCACGCCGCGCTGGTAGTGATCGCGCGCGGCGGCCCGGCTCAGCTTGCCCGAGGTGGTGAAGGTCAGCGACCGCGGCGCCGCGAGCACAACCTCGCACTCGATCCCGGCGAGCCGGTTGACCACGGCGGCGATCTCGTGGCGCAGCTCGGCCTGCTCGGCCGGCCGCGTCTGCCGGCACTCGACGACGACCACCACCCGCTCGCGATCGAGGCTGTCGGTCACCGCGAAGGCGGCGACATCGCCGGCCCGCACCGCGTCGAGCTTCTCGACCGCCCACTCGATGTCCTGCGGCCAGATATTGCGGCCGCCGACGATGATCAGGTCCTTGGTCCGACCGGAGACGACGAGCTCGCCGCCGACGAGGTAGCCCATGTCGCCGGTGTCGAGCCAGCCGTCGCCCTTGAGCACGGCGGCGGTCGCTTCGGGATTGCGGAAATAGCCCTCCATCAGGCTCGGGCCCTGGATGCAGATGCGCCCGACATGCCGCTCTGGCAGCACCCGGCCGGCATCGTCGCGGATCTCGATGGCATAGCCCGGCATCGGCGCCCCGCAGACGACGAAGCTGCGGCTCTGCGACGGCGGCACGGCCTCGCCGGCCGGCAGCGCCAGCCGCTCGCGCTCGAGCGTCTCGCCACGTGCCACCCGGTCGATCCGCACGCCGCGGGCGAGCGGGCTGAAGGTGACGGCCAGCGTCGCCTCGGCCATGCCGTAGCTCGGCACGAAGGCCCGGGCGTCGAAGCCGCAACCGCTGAAGGTCTCGGCGAAGGCAGTGAGCGCCCGCGAGCGGATCATCTCGCCACCGATGCCGGCAATCCGCCAGCGGCTGAGGTCGAGGTCGCGCGCGGCGCCATTGGCCGCCCGCCGGGCACAGAGCTCGTAGCCGAAGGTCGGCGCGAAGGAGATCGTGCCGCCGTAGCGTGCCAGAAGCTGCAGCCAGACCAGCGGCCGCCGCGCGAAAGCCGTCGTCGCCAGGTAGTCGACCGAGGTCTGGCACATGACCGGCGTCAGGCAGCAGCCGACGAGGCCCATGTCGTGATAGAGCGGCAGCCAGGAGGTGCAGCGGTCGGTCGGCCCGAGCTCCAGGCCGTGCGTGGCGATCGCCCGGGCGTTGGCGGCGAGCGCGCGCTGCGTCACCAGCACACCGCGCGGGAAGCTGGTGCTGCCCGAGCTGTACTGGATGTAGCAGGCGTCGTCGGCGCCGAGCGCCTCGAGGGGCTCGTCGGAAACCGGCAGGGCCATCAGTTCGTCGGCGGTCGCGGTGAAGCGGACGATGGTGGCCTCGGTGGCGGCGGCCAGCACCTGGACCAGCTCGGGCCCGGCCACGGCGGCGCGTGCCCCGGCGGCAGCGAGCATGCCGCGCAGCCGCTCGACATAGGCGTCGCGACCGCCGAAATTGATGCTCAGCGGCAGCGGCACCGGCACGAAGCCGGCATACTGACAAGCGAAGAAGACGGCGAGGAAGTCGGGCGAAGTCTCGGCGATGATGCCGATCCGGTCGCCGCGCCGCAGGCCGGTGCCGACCAGCCGCCGGGCGAGGGCGATGGCCCGCTCCCGCAGCTCCGAATAGGGCAGCGCCGTCTCGAGCGAGCCGCGGGTCGAGAAGAAGTTGACGCCGGTCTCGCCCCGGGCCGCATAGTCCAGCCCCTCGGCGAGTGTGACGAAATCGCCCGCCCTGAAGGGCAGTCGCTCATTGGCGGTGGGCGTTACGTCATTCATAACTCAACTCCGACTAGGCTGGTCCTGTACCGGCAGCAGCAAGTGCTGCGCTGCGCCGACACCCGGCAGCGTGCTTCGTCGGGTCCCTCCCGCCCGACCATGGCGAACCGATGGTTGCCCCTGGTCGATGGAAACGGACCCAACTCTCGACCGGTTCCGCCACTGCCCTGGCACCGATGACCGGCCTGTTTCGATGGTGGACGTTAGAGCAACGAATGTTCACCCACGAATCACGTTGCGTTGCAGTTTGTTACAGGGGGTTGCTCACGCTCGTGCTCAACCGATCCGGCAACGTGGCATGGGTAACGCGAACGGCCGGCTCGCGTCACTCATATAGTTGGTCTATTGTGCACTGCAGCAAAGCACCTGCGACGTTTTCACCGGCCCCTGTGTCGCGCAGGTGACAAACCGGGCGGCCTGTTGACCACGGGCCGCCGAACCGGGCCTGAATCCCGGACAATGAGAGAGGAAAGCCCGATGCCACGCACCGCCCTGCTGCTCTTCGCCCTCGCCCTGCTCGCCGGTGGTGGCCTCGCCGCAGCACCGACCGCCATGGCACAGGCCACCACCACCCAGGCCGCTGCCGGGACGGCACCGTCATCGGCAGCGGCGATGAGCGCCGACGAGCGGGAGCTCTTCGCCCTCAATCTCTATCACGAGGCCCGTTCCGAGGGGCGCGACGGCATGATCGCCGTCGGCTGGGTCGTGCTCAACCGGATGGCGGACCCCGTCTACCCGGACAGCATCACGGGCGTGATCAACCAGCGCCGCGGCGGCAATTGCGAGTGGGGCTGGACCTGCGACGGCCGCTCGGACCAGCCGACCGAAGCGGATATGTGGGTGCTGGCCCAGGAGGTCACCGAGCTGATGGCCGGGCCCGGCCGACCGGCCGACCCGACCATGGGCGCCCTCTGGTTCCACGAGACCTTCCGCCCCCAGCCGGGCTGGATGGGCAGCCAGGTGCGGCGCACGGCCACCCTGGGCAACCACCACTTCTACGCGCGGAGCTGAGCCCGCCCCGCGGCCGATCCCGCTACGCTCGGCCTTCGGTTCCGGGGCTCAGCGCTCCGTTTCTGGCAGGTCGCGGCCGGCGCACTGGATGCGCTCCACCCCGACATAACTCGTGTTGATCAGCCGGCAGCCGACCAGCGTGCCCTCCTCGCGGTCGACGAACCAGACGCGGTTGCCGGCCGCCACCACGTCGGCGCCGTTCTCGGCAGGCTCGCTCGCCGTCGACCGCGGCGGCAGCGGCGGCGCCGAGCTGCCGCGCAGGATCTCGGGCGCCTGCTGGGCCATGGCAACGCCCGCCTGGGCCAGGAGGAGGCAGGCGAAGCCGGCCGCCAGGGCGCGACGCCCGACCACCTCGCGGATGGCCTTTCGGTTCATTGGCTCGGTCATGCGTCATCCTCCGTTATGTCGGGCGTTAACGGCCCGGGCCTGCCACCGGCCACGCGCCGGGGCTTGCCTTCCCCATGATTTCAAGCATGCTCGGCCGCATGGACGAAGGGTACATGCGCCTTCTGGCCTATCGGAGTAGGTGTGCCGCCTTAACCAAGGTGCCGCGGCACCGGGCTGCGGGGGCGCGGGCGCCGTGACCCGCCGCCCGCTGCTCCTCTTCGCGCCGGCGGCCTTCCTGATCCTGGTCGGCCTGCTCGGCATGGCCTGGTTCACGGTATTCCCGCCGCCCAAGCCGCCGGGCCCGCTCGACCGGGTCATCTTCAGCGCCGACCGGGCGCTGCTCATGGCGGCCGAGCGGGGCGGCGACGACACCCGCTTCCTCACCGTGCTGATCCCCTACGACCACAGCCGCTTCTTCATTCAGAACGGCGAGCCCAGGGGCTTCGAGTACGACCTGGTGCGCGCCTTCGAGCGCGAGCTGAACGACAGGCGCAAGCGCGGCGAGCCCGAGCTGCAGGCGATCTTCGTGCCCACCCGCCTCGGCGACCTCGTGCCGCGCCTCGCCGCCGGCATCGGCGACATCGCCGCCGGCGGCCTCACCATCACGCCCGAACGCGCCGCCCTCGTCGACTTCAGCCGGCCCTATTTCGAGGACGTGGCCGAGCTGGTCGTGGCCCACAAGGCAAGCCCGAAGCTCGAGCGCGTCGAGGACCTCGCCGGCAGGCAGGTCGTGGTGCTCGCCGGCAGCTCCTATGTCACGAGCCTCGAGGCCCTCAACCGCCGCTTCGCCGATGCGGGCCTCGCCCCGGTCGAGATCGTCGAGGCGGCGCCGGAGCTCAACACCGAGGATCTTATCGAGATGACCCATGCCGGGATCATCGCCTACACCATCGCCGACCAGCACATCGCCGAGCTCTGGCAGGGGGTGCTCGACGGCATCCGGGTCGACCCCGAAATCGCCATCGCCGGCGGCGGCGAGATCGCCTGGGCGATCCGCAAGGACGCGCCCGAGAGCCTGAAGGAGGCGGTCGACGCCTTCCTCGAGACCGTCCGGCGCGGCACGCTCACCGGCAACATCCTCTTTCGCCGCTATTTCGAGAACCGCCACTACGTCGAGAACCCGCTGAACAAGGCCCCGCTCGACGATCTCGTCCTCTACCGCGACCTCTTCGAGGCCGAGGCCCTGGCCCATGGCTTCGACTGGCGGCTGATCGCCGCCGTGGCCTTCCAGGAAAGCCGCCTCGATCCCGATGCCAGGAGCCCGAGAGGCGCCGTCGGCCTGATGCAGGTCCTGCCCTCGACCGCCGCCTCGGTCGGCATCGACGACCCGGCCCCGGTGGACAACAACATCGCCGCCGGCGTGCGCTACCTGGCCCACCTCCGCGACGACGTCCTGGCCGACCCGACCCTCGACGACCGAGTCCGCGAGCAGTTCATGCTCGCCGCCTACAATGCCGGCCCCACGCGCCTGCGCCAGCTCCGCGCCATGACCCAAGACGAGCTCGGCCTCGACCCCGATCGCTGGTTCTTCAACGTCGAGCGCGCCGCCCAGGCCAGGATCGGCAACGAGACCGTCCGCTACGTCACCAACGTCAACAAGTACTGGCTCGCCTACCAGCTCGGCGAAGCCATCCTCCAGGAGCGCGAGGCGCAGCGCGGTGCGGTGAATTGAAGACGGGCGAGACCGGGGCGGCTCCGGGCCACCCGCACGACCACGGCTCGCCCGGCCATACCCACACCGCCGGCCACACCCACGCTGCCGGCCACGCCCACGGCACCGGCAACGAGCGCGCCGTCGGCATCGCCGCCCTGCTCACCGGCACGTTCATGCTCGTCGAGTTCATCGGCGGCATCGTCTCCGGATCGCTGACGCTCTTGGCCGATGCCGGCCACATGCTGACCGACTTCGTGTCGCTGCTCCTCGCCTGGTTCGCCTTCCGCCTGGCACGGCGTCCGGCGGACTGGCGTCGCACCTATGGCTATGACCGCTTTGCCGTGCTCGCCGCCTTCGTCAACGGCCTTTCCCTCTTCGTCATCGCCATCTGGATCTGCGTCGAGGCCGTCGAGCGCTTCAGCCAGCCGGTCCACGTCCTGGGCGGGCTGATGCTCTGGGTTGCGCTCGCCGGCCTCGCGGTCAACCTCCTGTCGTTCTGGGTGCTCTCCCGTCAGGGCGGCGAGAACCTCAACGTCCGCGCCGCCCTGCTCCATGTCGCCGGCGACCTGCTGGGCTCGGCCGGCGCCCTGGTCGCCGCACTCGTCATCATCTTCACCGGCTGGACGCCGATCGACCCCCTGCTCTCGGTGCTCGTCTCGCTGCTCATCCTGCGCGCGGCCTGGCACGTGGTGAAGGAAAGCGGCCATATCCTCCTCGAAGGGGCACCCCGAGGCTTCGACCGCGACAAGGTCGCTAACCTGATCGTCGAGCAGGTCCCGGGCGTCACCGCCGTCAGCCACATCCACGCCTGGTCGATCACGCAGGAACGGCCGATGGTGACCATGGAAGTCGCGATCCGGCCGGACGCCAGCGCCACCGCGACGAAGGCGGCGGTGAAGACGCTCCTGCGGGAGACCTTCGCCGTCGAGCATGCCACGGTCGAGATCGACACGCTCCCGGCGCCACCCATCGAGGTCAGCGGTTGCGAGGGATCGTGATCAAAATGTGGCTCAGACTGCTTTCGGCGCTCGCTTGACCCGACCAGAAGGCGTGCCTCGGGTCGTCACTCACCCTGTCCATGGCAATGACGGCCTGCGGCGCGGTTCGCCCCGGCGCGCGTCCGGCCAGCGCCGGGATGGTGCCAGACCGGCCATGCAGTCAGTGCCGGTGGATGCCGCATTCGAGCTTGTCCAGGCCGCGTCAGCGGCCGGCGCGCGGCGGCTCGCCCGGCCGGGTCGGGCTGGTGCAGGGCGCACAGCCGATCGAGGCGAAGCCGCGGGTGACGAGCGGGTGTAGCGGCAACTGGCGCAACCGGCGATAGTGCCTGAGATCCTCGAGGGACCAGTGGGCGAGCGGATTGATCTTCACCCGGTCGGTGCCGGGCTCCGCCTCCAGGAGCTCGAGCGCACCGCGGGCAGCCCCCTGGAACCGCTTGCGCCCGGTGATCCAGGCAGCGAAGCCTTCGAGCGCCTGCTCGAGCGGCTCGGTCTTGCGCAGGTGACAACAGAGATCGGGCTCCGCCATGGCGAGCCCGCCCGCCGGGTCATAGCGCTCGAGTGCTGCCACATCCGGGCGGACGTGACGGACATCGGTCAGGCCGAGATGGGCACAGAGCTCCCGGCGATGTTCCAGGGTCTCGGGAAAGAGCCGCCCGGTGTCGAGGAAGATCACCGGTGTTCGGGGATCGACCGTCGCCACCATGTCGAGCAGGACCGCACTCTCGGCGCCGAATGACGACACGAGCGCGATTGGTCCGCCGAGCCCCGAATCGGACCCCGAGCCGGCGCCGGATCCGTCCGCCAGTCCCAGCATGGCGCGCACCAGAGCCAGCCCGTCCCGCTCGCCCGCCGCGGCGCGGAGCGTGCGCAGCCGCCATGAGCCATCCGTCGCGCAAACCTGCATGGTGACCTTCCCTGCGTCGCCTTTTAAGACAGTCGCAGCAGGTAGAAATTAAAACAATACCAAAATTACGTGTGATTAATGACCCGGCTATTTCACCGGCGGCGCCCGTCGCGCGTCAGGCCTCGGCGTTGCCCGTGCGCTTGCCGCGCGCCCGCTGCAAGGCAAGCCGCGGTCGCCGCCGGCGGCGCGCTTCGAGCAGCGCTTCGATGCGGTTGCCGAGATAAAGGCCGAGCGGCAGGCCGATGATCATGAAGGGCAGGCTGCCGAGCAGGATCGGCACGAGGATGTGGGTGCCCAGGCTGGTGATGCTGTCCAGCGAGGCGAAGAACTCTTCGCGCAACCGCAAGTGGCAATCGACCACCTGACAGCCAACCTTGTAGTAGAGCAGATAGGTCGGCGCCATGGTGAACGGGTTGACCACGAAGCTGCCGACCAGCATCGCCGGCAGGTTCATCTTGGCGCTGTGGAAGCGATTCCAGGCGAGGGTCACGGCGACACAGATGACGGCCTGCAGCCCGACCGTTGGCGAGAAGCCGATCAGCAGCCCGATCCCCAGCGACCAGCCGAGCATGCCGGGCCGATAGGCCTTGGAGCGCCATGTGCGCAGCATGGGGCGCAGGATCTTGAACTTCATCCGCCCATTCCGGTCGCGGCCGGGGCCGTCCCTGCCTGCCCCATGCCATATTCGTGCAGCATGCCCGAATTGCCAGGGCAATGCGACATGCACGTCGGGAGATTCCTAGCAGATCCGGGTTGCCGTTTGGTTAACGAAAGCGGCGGACCGGACGCTTGCGGCGCCGGCCTGGCAGGTCCCCCGCCCATCAGCCCCGATTGGCGACCATGTGGCGCAGGTCGACGGTCCGAAGAAAACCCATGGTGTAGTCGATGCCGGACCAGGCGGTGACCACCGTGGCGACCAGCAGGAGCGAGAAGACCAGCGTTTCGTAAGCACCCACCAGCACGCCGCCGCTCGCCAGCACCAGCGCCACCGTGCCGATCTGCACGACCCCCTGGAACACCGCCTTGATCTTGCCGCTCTGCCGCGCCCCCATGGTGACGCCGTTCTGCTCGGAGAAGATGCGCAGGTACGAGACCAGGATGTCGCGGCTGATGATCACCGCCACCATCCACATCGGCATCCACCCGGCATCGAGGAAGGTGAGGAAGACCAGCGCCCGGTAGAGGCTGTCGGCGAGCGGGTCGACGATCTTGCCGAAGGCCGAGGCGACACCGAGCTTGCGCGCCATGTGGCCGTCGAGCAGGTCGGAGACCTCGGCGACGAGCATCACGACGATGGTCAGCAACAGCGCCACCGTGCCGCCCTCGGCGATCAGCAGCATCACCAGCGGGCCGCAGAGGATGCGGCCGAGGCTCAGGAGATTGGGCAGCATGCGCACTGCAACAGGTCCATGCTCAATGGCGTGCGGCGAGCAGCCGGTCCGCCAGTTCACGGAAACCGAGGCCGCCCTTCTGGCGTGTGATCCAGCGCGGAAGCGCGTCGATGACGTCGAAATAGCGTTCTAGGTTCGCCACGCCAATGGAGCAAGGGAAACTCCCGAACATCGGCGCATCATTGGGCGAGTCGCCGACGAAAGCCGCCCGCATGCAGAGCGCCGCGGGCGTGGTGCCGAGCTCCTCGACGATCAGCCGCTCGCACATCGAGCGCTTGTCGTAGGCGCCGAACCAGCCATTGACATGGATCGAGCTGACCTTCGCCACGGCCCCCGCCGCCTCGAAGAGCTCGACGATCCGCCGGATCGATGCCTCCGGCAAGGGGCCCACGTCTTCGGCGAAGTCGATGGCGAGATCGCAGTCCCGCCCCGCCTGGTCGGCGGCGATGGCCGCCCCCGGCACCTCCGCCAGCACCCGGCTCGCAATCCCGTCCAGCCGCTGCCGGTTGGCCGCCCGCGTCGCCGCGTCCTGCACGTAGACCCGCCGCATCCGCCGGGCCTCCCGGTCGTAGCGGTAGTAGAAGGCGCCGTTCTCGCCCACCACCGCGCGCACCGGCCAGAGCCGCGCTATCAGGTCGCACCAGCCGGCCGGCCGGCCGGTCACCGGCACGACGACGATCCCGGCCGCGTCCAGCTCCTCGAGCGCCGCATAGGCCACCGCGGGCAGCCTTCCATCCAGGGTCAGCGTGTCGTCGATGTCGGTGAACACGAGCTCGACCCCGGCCGCCACCGCATCGGGCATGGTCGCGAGAGGCTCAGGCAGGTCAGGCATGGCAATCCGATCCGAAAAACGAGGAGGAGCCCTTCGCCGCACGTCCCGACACCCGACGATCGCTCGCATGTTTGTCTCGATCACCCTATATAGCCCGCTGTCGGCGCGATTGGCGCCCCTTCCGGACCCCGAATCCTCATGAATTTGCGCAACATCGCGATCATCGCGCACGTCGACCACGGCAAGACGACGCTCGTCGACCGCCTGCTCCAGCAATCGGGCACCTTCCGCGACAACCAGCGGGTGGCCGAGCGCGCCATGGACAGCAACGACCTCGAGCGCGAGCGCGGCATCACCATCCTCGCCAAATGCACCTCCGTGCTCTGGCACGAGACCCGCATTAACATCGTCGACACGCCGGGCCACGCTGATTTCGGCGGCGAGGTCGAGCGCATCCTCTCGATGGTCGATTCCTGCCTCCTGCTGGTCGACGCCGCCGAGGGGCCGATGCCGCAGACCAAGTTCGTGCTCGGCAAGGCGCTCAAGATCGGCCTTCGGCCCATCGTCGTCATCAACAAGGTCGACAAACCGGAGCAGCGCGCCGACGAGGTGCTGAACGAGATCTTCGACCTCTTCGCCGCCCTCGACGCCGACGAGCACCAGCTCGACTTCCCGCATATCTACGCCTCGGCCAAGAACGGCTGGGCGATCGCCGAGATGGGCGACACGCCAGTCGACATGGCGCCCCTCTTCGACCTCATCGTCAACCACGTCAGCGCCCCCATCGCCGATGCCGGCGGGCCCTTCCGCATGCTGGCCACCACGCTCGAGAACAATGCCTATCTCGGCCGCCTGCTCACCGGCCGGATCGAGAGCGGCGTCATTCGCGCCAACCAGCCCATCAAGGCGCTGAGCCGCACCGGCGAGATCGTCGAGCAGGGCCGCGTCTCGAAGATCCTGGCCTTTCGCGGCCTCGAGCGCCTGCCGGTCGACGAGGCCGAGGCCGGCGACATCATCGCCATCGCCGGGCTGACCAAGGCCACCGTCGCCGACACGCTCGCCGACC
>JAUIID010000175.1 GCA_030431615.1 Alphaproteobacteria bacterium | reverse complement strand
CGCCTGCAGGTCCGCTACCGCATCCACGGCCGGCTGAAGGAGATCGGCGCCCCGCCGGCCAAGCTGGCGGCGGCGGTGATCTCGCGCATCAAGATCCTGGCCAAGCTCGACATCGCCGAGCGCCGTCTGCCGCAGGACGGCCGCAGCCAGCTCACGCTCCTCGATCGGCGGATCGACCTGCGCGTCGCCACCATGCCCACCATCCACGGCGAGAGCCTGGTCATCCGCCTGCTCGACCAGGCCGCGGGCTCGGTCGAGCTCGGCCATGTCGGCCTCGCCCCCGGCAACGAGGCGGCGCTCCGCCGCCAGCTGCAGTCGCCGCACGGCATGATCCTGGTCACCGGCCCGACCGGCAGCGGCAAGACGACGACCCTCTACGGGGCGCTTCGCACCCTCGACGCAGCGAGCGACAAGATCATCAGCATCGAGGACCCGATCGAGTACCAGATCGACGGGGTCACCCAGATCCAGGTGAAGCCGGAGATCGAGCTCAGCTTCGCCCGCATCCTGCGCTCCGTCGTGCGCCACGACCCCAACGTCGTCATGGTCGGCGAGACCCGTGATGCCGAAACCGCCGAAATCGCGGTGCACGCAGCGCTCACCGGCCATCTGATGCTGACCACGCTGCACACCAACAGTGCCGCCGGGGCCGTTGCGCGTCTCTTGGACATGGGCGTCGAGTCCTACCTCCTCGCCTCGGTCCTGCGCTGCGTCATCGGCCAGCGGCTGGTCGGCGTGCTCTGCGATGCCTGCAAGGAAGCCTACGTGCCGAGCGTCGACGAGCGGCATGTCTTCGAAAATCGCGGGATCGAGCTGCCGACGCCGCTGCGCCTGTGCCGGCCGGTGGGCTGCCGGGCCTGCAACGAGCTCGGCTTCACCGGCCGGATCGGCATCTTCGAGCTGCTCGAGGTGGACGAGCCCGTGCGCGAGCTGATCCGCGACCAGGCGCCGAGCCAGACGCTGCAGGCGCAGGCCCTGGAGCGGGGCATGACCACCATGTTCCAGGACGGGCTGGCCAAGGCGCTGGCCGGCACGACCACGCTCGAGGAAGTCTGCCGGGTCACCGAGGAATGGTAGCGCCAGGGGCCGGGGGGGCAGGTCGCCCCGCGGTCGGCCAGGGGGTCGGAACGTGCCGCAGTTCGCCTACCGGGCGCTGACTGAAGCCGGCGAGCGGGTCGCCGGCGAGATCGAGGCCGGTGACCGCCGGGGCGCCATCCAGAGGCTCCAGGCGCAGGGCCTGATCCCGATCGAGGCCCAGCCGGCCGGGCGCGGCCCGCTGCCGGGGGCGGATGTGCCGGTCGCGGGGGGCACGGCGCGGAGCAGTGGCCGCCACGCCGCGCAGGTGACGGTGACCACGCGCGAGCTGGCGACGCTGATCGGTGCCGGCGAGACCCTCGAGAGTGCCTTGGCCCTGGTCGCCGGCGAGCTCGGCGACCGGCGCCTTCGGGCCGTCTTCGAGGGCATTCTCAACCGCGTGCGGACCGGTGCGTCGCTGAGCGACGCCATGGCGGCGGAGCCCCGGGTGTTCTCGCGCCTCTATGTCGGCATGGTGCGCGCCGCGGAGGCGACGGGGCGGCTCGGCGAGGTGCTGGGCGAGCTTGCCGACCTCCGCGAGCGGCAGGAGGCACTGCGCCGGCAGCTCACCTCAGCCCTGATCTATCCGGCCGTGCTGATGCTCACCGCCATCGGCGCCGTGCTGGTCCTCCTGCTCTATGTGGTGCCGCAGTTCACGCCCGTCTTCGCCGGCCATGAGGACCGGCTGCCGCCCCTCACGCGGATCATTCTCGATGCTGCCGACTGGCTTCGGGCGCGCGGTCCGACCATGGCCGTGGTGCTGGCCTGCCTCGGGCTCCTCTGGCTCTTCGCCTCGCGCATCGGCTGGCTGCGGCTGCTCGGCGACCGGCTGACGCTGCGTGTCTGGGGGATCGGCACCCTCGCCCGCGAGCGGGCCACGGCCGAGGTCTGCCGCGGCCTCGCGACACTGTTGAAGGGTGGCCTCGACCTGCCGTCGGCACTCCTGCTCATGCGCGAGATGGTGAGCAACCTCGCAATCGCCGAAGCGCTCGGCCGGGCCGCCTCGGCGGTGCGCCAGGGGCGGCGGCTGAGCGAGGCGCTGGCCGCCGAGGGCATTCTCCAGCCCATGGGCCAGAAGCTCCTGAAGACCGCCGAGGAGAGCGGCCGGCTCGAGCCGCTGGCCCGCTACATCGCCGAGCGCTTCGAGCAGATCCTGGCGACGCGGATGCAGCGTTTCGTCACACTGCTCGAGCCGCTGCTCGTCATCGGCCTCGGCGGCATCGTCGGCGGCATCGTCATCGCCATCCTGACAGCGGTGCTTAGCGTGAATGAACTCGCCTTCTAGCCACCTCCTAGGCGGATGATCCTCCATCGGGCCGCTTGGCGCCGGGCCCGGAATCCGCTAGATACCGTTTGGTCACAGTTGGGCGCTTTCTTCTGGCGCCGCCCTATCGACCCCTCAGACCGATCAAGGCCCCGGTGCAAGCCTGGCATCCCATCACCAAACTCGTCGCGGTTCTCGGTGTCCTCGCGCTCGCGTGGCTCTGGTGGACCAATGACGAGTTCCAGACCGGCATGGCGAGCGCCGATCCGGCCGGCACGGTGCCCGTTGTCCAGCCGGAGACCGTGGCGGTGCCCGACACTCGCCCTGCGGCCGACCGTGCGCTCTTCGCTCGGGCCCTGCCGTCGATCGAGGCGTTCAGCGGCATGCTCGAGCGGCCGTTGTTCAGTTCCTCCCGGCGGCCTGCACTGGTGGAGCCGGAGCTCGCTTTGACGGACTCGCCGAGCGCGCCGATCGAGCCCGCCGCCGGACCTCGGCAGCCCAGCATCCGGTTCATCGGCAGCGTCGAGGAAGCCGGGACGGTGCGGGCGTTCGTCGGCAACGGCCTCGAGGTCCGGTCGGTCGCGACCGGTGACGAGATCGAAGGCTGGCAGGTGTTGACGATCGAGCCGCGCCGGCTGGTCCTCGGTCTCGATGACGAGCGGTACGAGCTGAAGATTCTGGAGTAGCGGCGGAGTTGCGGGCGAAATTCAAGGGCTTCGGTCGTCGCGACGACGGCTTCACGCTGATCGAGCTGCTCGTCGTCCTGGTGATCCTCGGCCTGCTTGCCGCGGTCGCAGGACCAAGGGTCATCGGCTATCTGGGCGGCGCGCGGAGCGATACGGCCAGCGTGCAGGTGGCGGCGTTCAGGCAGGCGCTCGATCTCTATCGGCTCGACGTCGGCGACTACCCGACCACCGAGCAGGGGCTCGAGGCGCTGATCGAGGCGCCGTCGAGCGCCACCGGCTGGAACGGCCCATATCTCGACGGCCAGTCAGTGCCGCTTGATCCATGGGGCAACGAATATGTCTACCGCGTCCCCGGAGCGGACGACGCTTTCGATCTCATGTCGCTCGGCGCCGACAACCGCCAGGGCGGCAGCGGCGAGGATGCCGATATCGGCGCGGGCACCGACTGACGCCGGGTTCACCCTGCTCGAGCTGCTGGTCACGCTCCTCCTGCTCGCCGTGCTGGCCGCTACCATCATGCCGCGTTTCGGCAACCAACGGCCGCGGACGCTCGAGCAGCGGGCCGAGGAGGTCGCACGCGAGCTCGGCCGCCTGCGCCTCGAGGCGATCAGCAGCGGGCGGGTGCTGACTGTTCCGGCAACCGAACTCGCGGCACGCCTGCCGGACGGGACCACGCTCGTCACCGGGGAAACGGAGGAGCTCGTCTTCTTCCCCAACGGCACGTCGAGCGGCGCCGCGTGGCAGCTCGAGACGGAGAATGGCGCCGTCGACTTGACGATCGACTGGCTGACCGGCCGGGTGGCGGTCGATGCGCCATGACGAGCCGCCCGTGCGGGACCGTGGCTTCACCCTGCTCGAGGTCCTGGTGGCGCTGGCCGTGCTCGGTGTCGTGCTCACCACCCTCTTCCGTCTCGCCGGCGACAGCCTGGTCCAGTATTCGGGCCGGGAGGCTCGGTTCCGCCTGGCGCTCGCCGCCGAGGCGGCCATGGATATCGAGCGGCTGACCCCGGGGGCGGCAGTGCGGGATGGCTGGCCGGCCGACATCCAGCTCACCGTCGAGCGCCGCGGCTTTGCCGCCGTGGCCGGGGAATGGCCCGGCCTCGGCGAGAATCTCCCGGCGCTGCGGGACGATCTGGACTGGCTGGTGGTCCGCGCCGAGGACGGCTCCGGCCGCAGCTTCACGCTCGAGGCGGTGGTGCCGTCCGGCCGCTCGCCGTGAGGCGGCACGACGCGGATGGCGAACGCGGCTTCACCCTCGTCGAAATGATCGTCGCACTCGTCCTGCTCGGCCTCGTCCTCGCTTTGATCGGCACGGGCGCCCGGCTGCTGCGGGGAACCGGCGACCGGTTGACCGAACGGAGCGACGGCCTCGCCGACCTCGCCCTCTTCTCCACCCTGGTCAAGGAACGGCTGGGCGACGCGGTGCAGGTCGATTTCGGCCCGGCTGGGCAACCGGCTGTGGCGTTCGACGGGAATGCCGCACGTGTCCGTTTCCTGACCGTCGCCCCGGACTACCAGGCCGGTGCGCCCTTGCTGGCGATGGAGATCGGCGCCGAGCCGGAGACCGGCATCTGGCTCGGACTGGCGCCGCTCGCCGCCGACCAGAAGGATTTCGCGGCTCTCGACGACGAGGCGGTGACCGAGCGGCGCGTGCTGCTCGGCGACGCGACGTCGCTCGAGATCAGCTATTTCGGGCGTCGGGGCGACGCCGATCCGGCCTGGTACGACATCTGGCAGGAAGAGCAGCGCATGCCGCGCGCCGTGCGCTTCGACATCGGGCATGCACGGCTCGATCTGCCGCCCATCATCGTCGAGGTCCAGCAACGGGCGGCAACGCTCTGTGCTTCCGCCACGGCCGAGCTCGTCTGTCCCGAGCCATGAGGCGCAACGTCCCCGACGATGCCGGCGTGGCACTGCTGACCGTGCTCTGGTTCGTGGCGGCGATGAGTGCTCTCGCCATCACGCTCGTCTCGATCAGTCGCGATACCGCCTATGTCACCCGCAATGCCGTGCGGGCGGTCGAGGCACGGGCGGCGCTGCAGGGAGCGGTCGAGATCGCGGGGCGCTTGCTGGCGGTCGACGCCTTCCCGGTCGAGGGGGTGCTCGAGTGGACCAATGCCGGCGGCGGCATTCGGGTCACGGCAGCGCCCGAAGCGGGCAAGATCGACCTGAATGCCGCCGGGGACGAGCTGATCGAGGGCCTCGCTTCCGCTCTGGCCGACGATCCCAACACCGCGCGAGGTCTGGCGGATGCGCTGCTCGACTGGCGGGACACGGACAATAACCGTCGTCTCGCCGGCGCCGAGTTCGATGACTATGCACAGCAAGGCAATTCGGTTCGGCCGCGCGACGGGCCGTTGCCCTTTGTCGCCGAGCTGCGCTCGGTCCAGGGCTTCGATCTCGAGCTCTATGCCCGCCTCGCCGACGCGGTCACCGTCTTCTCCGGCAACGCCGAGCCCGGTTCGGTGCCCCTGCCGCCGCTCGTTCGCGAAGCACTCGACTATGCCACCGGCCTCGCCGTGGAGGGGGTCGACAATGGGGAACTTGGCGAAAGCGCTTTCGATCCGCCGCCGGAGCCGCTAGAGGATGCGCTGAACGATGTGCCCGCATCGGCATTCGCCGAGGATCCGCAGGGCCTGTATACCCTGGATATCGAGTTGTCTTACGACGATGGACCGAGCTTCAGGCAGAAGACGGTGATCTGGGTCAAGCCGATGCTGGGTGACGACCCGTTCCTCGTCCTGCAGAGTGGTGCCGGCCTCGTGCCGCAAGCCGCGACGGGCACGGGTACCAGCGAGACGATCGCTGGGGGTGACCCGTGGCAATCGCGCTGAGCGGCCCGGCCGACCAGCGGGGCGGCGGCTTTTTCGCCTGGTGGGCGAACGAGCTGACCGGCCTCATGCCCGCCAGCGGCCGCCGCCTGCCGACCGACCGCTTCGTGGTCGCCGTGTTCGACGGCCGCACGCTGCAGTTCGCCATGCGCCATCGCGGCCGCGTGGAGCAGCTGGGCGCCTTCGAGAGCATGCCGGAGGGTCGCGAGGCCGATACCGGCGCCGCTCTCCTCGCCGATCGCATCAATCGCCGCGAGCTGCCGCTTGTCCTGCGCCTCGTGCCCGATCTCGGGATCCAGACGGCGGACCGGCTGCCGGTGGCGGCCAAGGGCGAGCTTCGGGCGATCATTGCCAACAAGCTCGACATGCTGACCCCCTGGTCGGCCGAGACGGCCTGCTTCGACACGGTGCGGATCGGTGCCTCGGACGACGATACGCTGGCCGTCGAGATCGCCGTGGCGCCGGAGAAGACGGTGGCCCGGGCGGTTGCCGCCGTCGAGCGGCTCGGCCTGACGGTTGACGTGGTCGATCTCGGCGAGGACGACCCTTATGCGCCGCCGACCCACGACCTCTTGCACGGCAACCGGCAACGCCGCTTGCCGCGTTGGCTGCCGATCGGTGGCGCCCTGCTCGCGGCGGCGGCGCTGACCATCGGCATCTTCGCCTATTTCGATATCGAGGCGCGCAATGCGGGGCTGGCGCAGCGCCAGGCCTATGCCGGGCTCCTGGAGCAGCGGCTGGAAGACCTGCCCGAGATTCGTGGCCGGATCGAGGCGCTGGAGGCCGGCAGCCGGGCGGTGCTGGAGCGGCACCTGGGGCGGCCATCGACGCTCGCCACGATCGAGAAGCTGAGCCGCCTCCTGCCGGATTCCGTCTGGCTCGACACGCTCACCATCGACGGGCGCCGCATGACCCTTACCGGCTATAGCGGCGATGCGGCGGAGCTGCCGGCCCTGATTGAAGGCAATGCGTCCTTCGAGGCGGCCCGGCTGACCGCGCCGAGCGAGCGTCGTGCGATGACCGACCAGATGGGCAATCTGATCGAGGTCGACCGGTTCTCGCTGCAGGCCGAAGTGCGGCCGGGCATGGAGTTGCCCCGCTGATGCTGGCGCTCTCGCCCGCAATGAACCGCTGGCTCGCCGTGCTGCTGCTCCTGGTGCCGCTGGCCGGGCTCGCGGCGCTCGTCATCGTTCCGGCCCGGCTTACCGAGCGCCAGGCTACCGAGCGCGACGCGCTGGAGGCGCATATCGCCCGGCTCGAGCAGCGGATCGTCACGCGCGAGCAGGTGCTTGCCGAGCTGCGCCAGCTCGAGCGCCAGACGGAGGGTGATCAACGGCTGCTGCGCGCCGAGACGCCGTCGGTCGGCGGTGCTGCGCTCGCCGGCCTGCTCACCGAGTTCTTCGAGCGCTCCGGCGGCAGGCTGGACCGCACCCAGGTTCTCGAGCCGGTCGTCGAGGATCTGGTGATGCGCATCGGCGTGCAGCTCAGGGGCACCATGGAGATCGGCGGCCTGCGCAGCCTCCTGCACCGCATCGAGACGCACGAGCCGCTGCTGACCGTCGAGCGGATCGCCGTCCAGGGCCTCGATCTCGGCTCGCCGGAGGTGCTGGTCGATACCGAACTGACGGTTGTGGGCTATGCCCGCGTGCCGCAAGTAGAGAAGAGCGACGGTACATCGAACGATCGCGCCGGCTGACCGTCGCTGCGGTCGCCGTCTTACAAGGGGGAGATGCAGGGTGAGTGAGGTTCTCTACCATCGCGGCGAAGCCGACGACCGGCCCTGGGGCCGCTGGGAGGTGCTCGATGTCGGTCCCGGCTTCTGTGTCAAGCGGCTCACCGTGAAGCCGGGTGGCAAGCTGTCGCTGCAGCTGCACCATCACCGTGCGGAGCATTGGGTGGTCGTCGCCGGCACGGCCCATGTGACGCGGGGGGAAGAGGTGCTGGAGCTCGGCCACGACGACCACGTCTATCTGCCGCTCGGTATCAAGCACCGCATCGAGAATCGTGGCTCGGTGCCGGTCGAGTTCATCGAGGTGCAGACCGGCGACCGGCTCGACGAGAACGACATCGTCCGCTTCGACGACAATTACGGGCGTCCCTGAAGCAGGACGAGTTTTGGCAATCGGTTGGGGTAGGGAATATTGGCTGAGGTTATTCTCGTCACCGGTGGCAGCCGCGGCATCGGCGCCGCCTGCTGCCGGCTCGCGGCGCATCGTGGCTATGACGTTGCCGTCAACTTCCAGGGCAACGAAAAGGCTGCCGCCGCGGTAGCCAGGGACGTGCAGGCGGCCGGTGCCAAGGCGCTCACCATCCAGGCCGACGTCAGCGATGCGGCGGCAGTCGAGCGCATGTTCGACAGTGTCGCGGCCGAGCTCGGCCCGATCACGGCCTTCGTCAGCAACGCCGGTGTCATCAACAAGACAGCACCGCTCGCCGACATTCCGGTCGAGGAAATCCGCCGGATCGTCGAGATCGACCTGACGGCGCACCTGATCTGCAACCGCGAGGCGGTTCGCCGGATGGCAAGGTCGCGGGGCGGCCAGGGCGGGGCGATCGTCAACATCTCGTCGATGGCCTCGAGCCTCTTCGGTGCCGGCGGCTTCATCCCATACGGCGCCGCCAAGGGCGGCATCGATGTGCTGACCAAGGGGCTGGGCAAGGAGGTGGCCGGCGACGGCGTCCGCGTCAACGGCATCCGGCCGGGCCTGATCGATACCGACATCCAGGACGACACGGGCGTCGAGAATCGCATCGCACGCTTCGGCTCGACCGTGCCGATCGGCCGCGCCGGCACCGCGGACGAGGTGGCCGAGGCGGTGCTCTGGCTCCTCTCGGACCAGGCTTCCTACATTACCGGCACGATCTTCGACGTCTCGGGCGGCCGCTGACGCCAGGCTGATGGCGTCGCCGGCCCGCCTCCGCATGGTACTGCCGGTGCTGGCGCTGCTGCTGGCGGTGCCCGGCCCGGCGGTCGCGATCGATTGCGACGAGACGGCCCCATGCGCGGTTGCGGCCGGCACCTATCATCTGGCGGCTCCGGCTGATTGGGACGGCACGACACCCCTGCCGGCCGTGCTCTTCTTTCACGGCTACGGCTCGTCCGGGGCGGCTGTCGTCGGCATTGCGTCCTTGCGCGATTCCGTCACCAACCGAGGCTACCTGCTGATCGCGCCCAATGGGCGCGATCCGGAGCCGGGCCGGCAGCGCAGCTGGGCGCATCAGGGCTCGCCGGCCTCGGGGCGTGACGAGAACGCCTTCATCGCCGAGGTGATGACGGACGTCGCCGGTCGGGTGCCGCTCCGGCGGGATCGCGTGCTGGTCTCCGGCTTCAGCCAGGGCGGCTCGATGGCCTGGCACGTCGCCTGCTTCATGGGTGGCGACTTCGCTGCATTCGCTCCTGTCGCCGGCGCCTTCTGGCGCCCGCATCCCGAAGCCTGCACGGGCGGGCCGGTGCGGCTCCTACATCTGCACGGGCTGGCCGATACCGTCGTGCCGCTCGAGGGCCGGCCGATCGGCGATCGCTGGCACCAGGGTGACGTGTTCGAGGCGCTGGCGCAGCTGCGCGCCGAGGCCGGCTGCGGTTCGCAACCGGATCGCATCTTCATCGAGGACGGCCGACGCTGCCGCACCTGGACGAGTTGCGCGCCGGGTGGCGAGCTCGAGCTCTGCCTGCACGATGGCGGGCACGAGCTGTCCGGCGGCTGGCTCGACCGGGCGCTCGACTGGTTCGAGGCGGATGAAGACATTAACATTGAATTAATTCCTATATTCGATTAGATTGACGGCTCCCGATGCAGCGAGGTGAGCCATGTCCGACCGCCCGAGAACGCCGGCGCAGATCGCCGCGAGCCGCGCGAACGGGCGACGGTCGAAGGGGCCGACGACCGAGCCGGGCAAGCGGCGTTCGCGCCTGAACGCCGTGAAGCATGGCCTGCGGTCCAGGACCATCCGCCCGTTGCCGGGCGACGACACGTCCGCCGTGAAGGCTCTGACGCATGCCGTCCTCGACCGTCTGCAGCCGGCCGACAATGCGGAGCGGGAACTGGCCGATGGGGTCATCGCGGCACTCTGGCGGATGCGCCGCGCGACGCAGATCGAGCGCGAGGTCTTGGGCCTGCGGCCCGGGGAGCCCGAAGAGGGGGACCCGAATGCCGTCGCCCGGGCGTTCGTCCGGCAAAGCCACGGGCCGCGGACGCTGGAGCTGCTGCTCCGTTATCGGACCCAGGCGGTGGGTGAGCTCGGTCGGCTGCTGCGCCTCCTCGCCGACCTGCGCGCCACGCCGGCGGAGCAGCCGCCGGTCACCGCAACGCGGTTCGGCCGAAATACCCGGCCTGAGGGAGCCGCCAATGACAACCGTCCGTCACCCACGCCGATGCGGCCCGGCGGCCCCGGCTCGGAAGGCTGAGCCGCTTAGATCCGTCGGCCGGTCGCGCGATCGAAGAGGTGCACGCGATCGGCAGCGATGAGGATGCCGGCCTCATCGCCGGGCCGTGCCCCGATCCGCTCGACCGAAAGGATGCGCAGGTTCTGCCCGGCGAGGTCGGCGTGGAGATGTGTCTCCCACCCCGCGGGCTCGACCAGGGTCAGCGTGACCGGCTGGCCCGCCTCGGGTGCGGTCAGCGTCACATGCTCCGGGCGGATGCCGTAGACGACGGCCCGGCCCGGCTCCACCCGCGCGTCGCCAGGCAGGGGCAGCAGCACGCCCGGCGCGATTTCCACTGCAACCGGCATGCTGGCGGCGTCGGTCGCCACCACGGTGCCGTCGAAGAGGTTCATCGCCGGCGAGCCGAGGAAATCGGCGACAAAGAGGTTCTCCGGCCGATCGTAGATCTCGAGGGGTGCCCCCACCTGCTCGATCCGCCCGTCATGCATCACGACCACGGTGTCGGCCATGGTCATGGCCTCGATCTGGTCATGGGTGACGTAGATGGTCGTGGTGGCGAGGCGCTGGTGGAGGGCCTTGATCTCGGCCCGCATCTCGACGCGGAGCTTGGCGTCGAGATTGGAGAGGGGCTCGTCGAAGAGGAAGACCGCAGGCTCGCGCACCAGGGCGCGGCCCATGGCCACGCGCTGGCGCTGTCCGCCCGAGAGCTGGGCCGGCAGGCGTTCGAGCAGGGGTGAGAGCTTGAGCACGCCCGCGGCCCCCTTGATGGCGTCCGCGATCCGCTCGAGCGGCGTCTTGCGCATCTTGAGGCTGAACGCGAGGTTCTCGTTCACCGACATGTGCGGATAGAGCGCATAGGACTGGAAGACCATGGCGATGCCGCGTTTGCTCGCGTGCACCCGGTTCACGACCCGACCGGCGATGCGGATGTCGCCGTCGGTCACCGATTCCAGCCCGGCGGTCATGCGCAGCAGCGTAGACTTGCCGCAGCCGGAAGGACCGACCAGGACGACGAACGCTCCTTCCTCGATCTTCAGGTCGATACCGTGCAGGATCGGCACCGAACCGAAGTTCTTCCGCAGTCCCTGGTATTCGACATAGCCTTCGGCCATCAATCTTCCCCGCAATCGCTATTTGACGGCGCCTGAGACGATGCTCTCCACCACCTTGCGCTCGAGCAGCAGATAGACGACGAGCAGCGGCAGCACGGTCAGCATCGTGAACGCGTTGTAGACGGCGTAGTCCTGCACCCCCATCGAGTCCTTGAGCATGTAGAGGGCATAAGGCAGCGTGCGCATGCCGGTTTCGGTGACCAGGGCGAGGACGAAGGAGAACTCGTTCCAGCCCTCGCGAATGCAGAGCACCGCGGCGGTCACCACGCCCGGCCAGGCGATCGGCAGGATGACGTAGCGCAGGCGCTTCCACATGTTGGCACCGTCGATGGTCGCCGATTCCTCGATCTCCTTGGGCACGGCCTTGAAGAAGCCGACCAGGATCCAGGTGGCGAGCGGCACGGCACTGGCGATGTAGGTGATGAACAGCACCCAGTAGGTGTTGATCAGCCCGAGATCGGTCATCAGGTCGTTGAGCGGCACGATCAGGCTGACGCGCGGGATGATGCGCGGCACCAGATAGGCCAGCAGCAGGAGATGGCGGAAGCGGAAGAGATAGCGGGCAAAGCCGTAGGCCGCGATGATGCTCAGCGCCAGCGGCACGATGGTCGCCACCACGGTGACGAGGATCGTGTTGAACATCCACTTGCCGAAGCCGTCCATGCCGAGCACGGTCCAGTAGGCCTCGAGCGAGGGATTGCGCGGCAGGAACGTCGTGGACTCGTAGATCTCGAGCGGATCCTTGAGCGAGGCGAGCAACGCCCAGACGAGCGGCACCATCGTCCAGATCACGAGGAACGCGAGCGGCAGGCCGATCAGGATCAGGCGGCCGAACCGGGTCATCAGCTCGTCGAGGAGGGTCGGC
>JAUIID010000174.1 GCA_030431615.1 Alphaproteobacteria bacterium | reverse complement strand
GGATCACCGAACTCTGCCTCGAGGGTGTTTCGCAGTTCGCGCCGGATGCCGAGCTCTATATCCGGCCGATGTTCTATGCGACGCGCGGCTTCGTCCTGCCGGAGTCGGGCTCGACGCGATTCTGCCTCGGCATCAACGAGCTGGCGATGCCGGAGCCCGGGGAGTTCGCCGTCTGCTTCTCGCCCTATTGCCGGCCGGCCCGGAACGCGGCGCCGACCGACACGAAGTCGGCCTGCCTCTACCCGAACATGCAGCGCGCGCTGGCCGAGGCGAACGCGCGGGGCTTCCAGAACGCCATCACCTCGGACCCGAATGGCAATATCGCGGAGCTCGCCACGGCCAATCTCTGGATCGCGAAGGACGGCGTGGCGATCACGCCGGTCTGCAACGGCACCTTCCTCAACGGCATGACCCGGCAGCGGGTGATGGCGCTCCTGCGCGCGGACGGCATCGCGGTCGAGGAGGCAACGCTCACCGCCGCCGACATCCTGGGTGCGGACGAGGTTTTCACGACCGGCAATTACGGCAAGGTGCTGCCGATCACCCGGGTCGAGGACAAACGCTTCGCCATGGGCCCGGTCTACCGGCGGGCGCGCGAGCTCTACTGGGATTTTGCCGGCAGCGAACGCCCGGCGTAGTCGCCTGAGACATCCAACCGGGCGCGTCGTCGCGGCGGGGCAAGCCGGTGTCGCGCCGGCAAGGTCGCCCGGAGCGCGGTGCCTCTACATCGTCGGCCGTCGGGTGAAGGTCGCCCGAGTCACTGGGAGCGGCGGGCGATGGCGTATCTCGGTTTGGGCAAGGCGGCGGTCGATCTCGGTTCTGGCGATGCGCGGCTCGCCATCGTCAATCTGGCCCAGGGCTTCTCGCTCGAGACGACACCGAGACAGGCGGAGAAGGTGGCGGATTTCGGCGCCATCCTGCCGCGCGGCAGCCGGGTCTTCATCGCCTTCATCCAGGGCGAGCAGCCGGCTTCGATCCTGACCCTGGCCGAACGGCTCCTGGCCGAGGGCATGGTGCCGGTGCCGCACATCGCGGCCCGCAACCTCGTGTCGGCCGGGGAATTCGAGCGCTTCGTTCGGGAGCTGCACGGCGTCGGCGTGCGCCAGGCGCTGCTGCTCGCGGGCGGGGCGAGCCAGCCGGCAGGGCGGCTCACGAGCTCGCTCGAGCTGCTCGGAAGTGGCGTGATCGAGGGGCTGGGCTTCGAGCATGTCTTCGTCGCCGGGCATCCGGAAGGCCATGCCGATGTCGGGCCAGGCGAGCTGGCGGCGGCACTGGCGGCGAAGAACGAGTGGGCGCGGCGGACCGGCGTGCCGGCTGCGATCGTCACCCAGTTCGGCTTCGACGGGGCGGCGATCCTGGCCTGGGCCGAGGCGATCGGGGCCGCGGGCAACCGGCTGCCGATCCGCATCGGCGTGGCGGGCCCGGCATCGCTCGCGAGCCTCCTGAAATATGCGAAGATGTGCGGCGTCAATGCGTCCGTGAACATGCTCGCCAAGGCCGGCGGGCGGCTCATCCAGCTGGTCGGCCAGTCGACCCCGGACGGCCTGATCACCGACCTCGCGACAGAGCGCCAGGGCTGGGCGGAGCTGGTGCGCGACCTCCACTTCTACCCGTTCGGCGGGTTTGAGCGGACGGCCCATTGGGCGACGCAGCTGAGCCGTGGTGCGATCACCCTGCATGGCCGCAGCGAGGGGTTCACCGTCACCGGCTGACCGGCAGCCGTCGCCCGCAAGGGGGCGAACGGGTTGCCGTGCGAGCAGAGACCGCTAAATTCCGCCGACCGCGGCACCCTGTCGCGGCACCCGTCGCGGTAATCGAGCGGTTGTCTTCTCGTCCATGGCCATCGCAAGCAGAATCGACCATGCCAGGGTGCGACTGCAGCGCCTGTCGGGCAACGACCAGCTTAAGCTGACCGTGCTGGCGGCGGCCGTCGGGGCGGCCGCGGCCTATGGCGCCATTCTCTTTCGCGCCCTCGCCGATCTCACGGCACTCATCCTGTTCGGGGCCGGCGAGGAGGCGATGGCGGAGGCGGCGCGCACGCTGCCGGCCTGGCAGGTGGTCCTGGTGCCGTGCCTCGGCGGCCTCGCGATCGGGCTTGCCTGCCGCTACCTCCTGCCCGGACCGCTGCCGCAGGGTGTCGGGGAGGTGATGGAGGCGGCGGCCCTGCACAACGGGCGGATGAAGCTGCCGGTCGGGCTCGCGGCCGCCGGGCTCAGTGCGTTTTCGATCGGCGTCGGCGGCTCGGTCGGCCGCGAGGGGCCGATCGTGCATCTGGGCGGCACGCTGGCAGCCCAGCTCGCCCGCTGGCTGCGCTTCGGGCCGAACTATTCCAGGACGATCCTCGGCTGCGGCGTCGCGGCGGCGATTGCTGCGGCCTTCAACGCGCCCATTGCCGGGGTCTTCTTCGCGCTCGAGGTGGTGATCGGTCATTACGGCCTCGGTGCCTTTGCGCCGGTGGTCATCGCGTCGCTCGTCGGCACCATCGTCACCCGCGTGCATATCGGCGATCTCCCGGCCTTCGCGGTCGACCAGCATGTCGTGGCGTCGTTCTGGGAGGTGCCGGCCTTTCTCCTGCTTGGCGTGGTGGCGGCCGGTGCCGCCATCCTGCTCATGGGCGGGATCGCGCTCGTCCAGCGGGTGCACGAGCTGGCGCGGCTGCCGCGCTGGCTGCAGCCGGCGCTGGGCGGGGCCGGGGTCGGGCTGATCGCGCTTGCTTTTCCGGAAGTGCTCGGCGTCGGCTACCAGGCGACGGCGACCGCACTCGGTGCGATGGCCGACCAGGGGGCGATGCTGGCGCTCCTCGTCGTCGCCAAGGCGGCGGCGACCGCACTCTGCCTCGGCAGCCGCTTCGGCGGCGGGATCTTCTCGCCGAGCCTGACGGTTGGAGCCCTCGTGGGCGGCGTCTTCGGCGGCATCGCCACGTCGATCTTCCCGGAGCTCGCCTCGTCGCTCGCGGTCTACGTGCTGCTCGGCATGGGGGCGGTGGCGGCGAGCACGCTCGGCGCACCGATCTCGACGGTGATCATCATCTTCGAGATGACCACGAACTACGGCGTCACCTTCGCGCTGATGGGCTCGGTGGCGGTGGCCTCGCTCGTCACCAACGCGCTCTGGGGGAAGAGCTATTTCCACTGGCAGCTGGCCGAGCGGGGGCTGACCCTCGACGATTCCCGCGAGCAGGGCATCCTCCGCCAGCGCCGGGTCGCGGACGTCCTCAGGCGGGACGTCATCACCGTGCCGACCACGACCGACCTCGACGAGCTCAAGCGGCGCTTTCGCCTGAGCCACGCCCCGATCTTCGTGGTCGACGAGGCGGAGCGGCTGAAGGGGACGATCAGCATCGACGACCTCGTGGATGCGGCCTTCGCCGGCGACCCGCCGGATGGCCTCACCGCGGCGGAGCTGGCCCGGCCGAGCCCCGTCGTGCTGCGGGCCAGGGACGATCTCGCCACCGCCTTCGCCCGCTGCCGGGCGCGCGAGGAGGAGCATGTGCCGGTGGTCGGGGACGGCGATGACGAGCGGATCCTGGGCGAGGTGCGCTTCTCGGACCTCCTGCGCGCCTACAACCAGGCGCTGCTCGAGGCGCGGGCGATCGAGCATGGCCTGCGCTGACCGTCCCTCGCGTCTGGCCTTGGTGCTTCGGCTGGGCTAGCTTGCCGGCCCGCGCCATTCGCCTCACCGGTCCATGTCGAACGCAACTCCCGTCATCCCCGAAGCGGCCGAGCCGCCCTACCTCGCGGGCCTGAATCCCGAGCAGCGGGCGGCCGTCACGGCCCCCGACGGCCCGCTTCTCGTGCTGGCGGGGGCCGGGACCGGCAAGACCCGGGTGCTGACCACGCGGCTCGCCCATCTCCTCGTCACCGGCCGGGCCCGGCCGCACGAGGTGCTGGCGGTGACCTTCACCAACAAGGCCGCCCGGGAGCTCTCGGAGCGGGTCGAGCGGCTGATCGGGCGGAGCGTCGCCGGGCTCTGGCTCGGCACGTTCCATGCGATCGGCGTGCGCTTCCTCAGAGCCCATGCCGAGCTTGCCGGGCTGCAGTCGAGCTTCACCATCCTCGACACGGACGACCAGCTCCGGCTGATCAAGCAGGTGGTGCAGGCGGCCGGGCTCGACGAGAAGCGTTGGGCGCCGCGCATCCTGCTCGCGATCATCCAGCGCTGGAAGGACCGGGGTTATGCGCCGGAGGACGTGCCGGCGAGCGAGGTCGGCGACTTCGCGTCGGGCCAGTCGCTGGCGCTCTACCGGGCCTACCAGCAGCGGCTCTCGACCCTGAACGCCTGCGATTTCGGCGATCTGCTGCTGCATCCGCTGATCGTGCTGCGCCGCCATGCCGATCTGCTTGAGCGCTACCAGACGCGGTTCCGGGCGATCCTCGTCGACGAGTACCAGGACACCAACGTCGCCCAGTATCTCTGGCTCCGGCTCCTGGCGCAGCGGCACAAGAACATCACCTGCGTCGGCGACGACGACCAGTCGATCTATTCCTGGCGGGGGGCCGAGGTCGGCAACATCCTGCGCTTCGAGCAGGATTTCCCTGGCGCCGGCGTCGTCCGGCTCGAGTGCAACTACCGCTCGACCGGCAGCATTCTCGGCACCGCCTCTGGCCTCATCGCGCGGAACCAGGCGCGGCTCGGCAAGACGCTCTGGACCGAGGGCGAGACGGGCACGCCGGTGCGCATCGCCGGCCTGTGGGACGAGGCCGAGGAGGCCCGCTATATCGGCGACGAGATCGAGGCGCTGCAGCGGGGCGGCGAGAGCCTCGCCCAGATCGCGGTGCTGGTGCGGGCAGGCTTCCAGACCCGCGCCTTCGAGGAGCGCTTCATCCAACTGGGACTGCCCTATCGCGTGGTCGGGGGGCCGCGCTTCTACGAGCGGGCCGAGATCCGCGACGCCATCGCCTATCTCAGGCTGACCGCCCAGCCGGCCGACGACCTGGCGTTCGAGCGGATCGTCAACCTGCCGCGCCGCGGCATCGGCGACGCGGCCCTGCAGGGCTTGCGCGGGCTCGCCCGGCAGGCGGAGGTGCCGTTGCTCCAGGCGGCACGCCAGATGGTCGAGACCGACGAGCTGGCGACCCGCACCAGGAACGCGCTCACGGCCTTTCTCGGCCTGGTCGACGGCTGGCGGACCGCCCTCGCCGAGGCACCGCCGAGAGAGCTGGCGGAGCAGATCCTGGACGAGAGCGGCTACACGGCGATGTGGCAGAACGACCGCTCGCCCGACGCGCCCGGCCGGCTCGACAACCTCAAGGAGCTGGTCAAGGCGATCGAGGAATTCCCGACGCTCGCGGCCTTTCTCGAGCATGTCAGCCTGGTCATGGATGCGGTAGGCGAGAGCGGCACCGAGCAGGTCTCGGTGATGACCCTGCACGGTGCCAAGGGGCTCGAGTTCAACAGCGTCTTCCTGGCCGGCTGGGAGGACGGGCTCTTCCCGAACCAGCGGGCCCTCGACGAGGGCGGCGGCAAGGCGCTCGAGGAGGAGCGGCGGCTCGCCTATGTGGGGCTGACCCGGGCCCGGCACCGCTGCACCGTCAGCTTCGCCGCCAATCGCCGGATTTACAACCAGTGGTCGTCGAGCGTGCCTTCGCGGTTCATCGAGGAGCTGCCGGCGGAGCATGTCGAGCATCTGCATCGCAACCCGGCCATGCGGCCCGATGCCGAGAGCTTCATGGACGACCTGATGGTGCCGCAGGTTGCCCGGTTCCGCAGCCGGCGCGCCGAGCTCGGCAAGATCATCGAGGGGCGCGCGGAGATCCTGACGACGCCGCCCGGCACCGGCGCCAATTTCAGCATCGGCGACCGCATCTTCCACCAGAAGTTCGGCTATGGCCGGGTCGCTGCCGTCGACGGCAACAAGCTGGAGATCGCCTTCGAGAAGTCCGGAGTGAAGAAGGTGATCTCGAGCTTCGTCGAGGCGGCATGATGCGGTTGTCCGCATGAGCGACCCCGAAGGCCTCTGGCAGGCGAGCCTTGAGCTCGAGCGCGAGCCGCCGCCCTTGCTGCTTGAAGCCTTCGAGGAGATGGCGCTCTCGGCCTCGATCTTCACCGCCGCCGTCGACGAGGCGGACGAGGCGACGCGCTGGCGGGTCGATCTCCTCTTCGCCGAGGAACCGGATTCGACCGCGCTGGATGCCGAGATCGGAGCGCTGCTGGCGGCGCACGAACTGCCGGCGAAGGTGGCCGTCACCCTTGCCTGGCTCGCCCACCAGGACTGGCTCGAGGCCGTGCGCATGACCCGGCCGCCCATGACCATCGGCCGCTTCTTCGTACACGGGCCCGACGATGCGCCGCCGGCGAACGACCGTGCCGTGCCGCTGCTGATCGAGGCCGGGCTCGCCTTCGGCTCGGGCGAGCACGCGACCACCACGGCCTGCCTTCTCGCCTTCGATCGCGAATTGCGCCGCCGCCCCTTCGTCCGGGTGCTCGACATGGGCTGCGGCTCGGCCATTCTCGGCATCGCCGCGGCGCGGGTGAACCGCCACGCCCGGGCGCTCGCGGTCGACAACGACCCGCTCGCCGTTGCCGTGGCCCGCGACAATGCCAAAAAGAACGGCGTGGCCGGGCGGGTCGACTGCCTCGTGAGCGAGGGCTATGCCGACGCCCGCATCCGCCGCTCGGGGCCGTTCGACCTGGTCTTCGCCAATATCCTCGCCGATCCGCTCGTCGCCATGGCGGGCGATCTGCGGCGGCATCTGGCCCCGGGCGGCGTTGCGATCCTCTCGGGGCTGCTCGACCGCCAGGCGCCGGTCGTGCTGGCCGCGCATCGGACCCATGGCATGCGGAGCACCGGTCAGGTCGACCGGCCGCCCTGGGCGGCCCTGGTGCTGCGGCGCAGTGGCGCAGTGTGGCGTGGTACGGCGAAGCCTGCGTGACGGGTGCCGCACCGCGGAGGTTGCGTCCCCCGCCGGCCTCGGCTATAGGACCCGTCGCATTCGTCGCCGACCGCACCGGCTACCCGCGAGGGTGGGGCGGCGCTGTCGTTCGGAGTTTTCTGTCATGACCAAGTTGAAGACCAAGCGGGCCGCTGCCAAGCGGTTCTCGTTCACCGGCAGTGGCAAGATCAAGCGTGGTCATGCCAGCCATCGTCACAACTTCACCAGCCAGCCGAAGCAGGCGAAGATGCGGCATCGCAAGACCGGTTACGTCGCGGCGGCCGATGCGCCGCTCGTCCGGATGATGCTGCCGCACGGGGGCTGACGCCCGGCGTCGGCACTGGAACTTTCTGACCAAGGATCGAGACGATGGCTCGGGTAAAGCGCGGTGTAACCTCCCACGCCCGGCACAAGCAGGTGCTGGAGGCGGCGAAGGGCTATCGCGGCCGCCGCAAGAACTGCATCAAGACCGCCCGTCAGGCGGTCGAGAAGGCCGGCCAGTACGCCTATCGCGACCGGCGGGTGCGCAAGCGGGAGTTCCGCGCCCTCTGGATCCAGCGCATCAACGCTGCGGCGCGCGAGCAGGGCATGACCTACGGCCAGCTGATGCACGGCCTGAAGGTTGCCGGCATCGAGCTCGACAGGAAGGTGCTCGCCGACATCGCCGTGCGTGATGCGGCGACGTTTGCAGGCTTCGTGAAGCAGGCCGGGGCCTCCCTTCACGCCTGAAATCGACGGGACCGCCAGCCGGTCCCGGGCGATTCGATGAAGAGGGGTCGGCAACGGCCCCTTTTTCGTTTTTCTACGCTTTTTCCAGCGGGTCCACGGCCATGACCTCGGAGACGACATCGGTGCTGGCGACGATCGACAGGGTCGAGGGTGAGATGATGGCCGAGATCGGCCGCGCCCCCGACCTCGCCAGGCTCGACGAGCTGCGCGTGGCGCTGCTCGGCAAGAAGGGTCGCGTGACCGACCTCGTCAAGGGCGTGAGCAGCCTGCCGCCGGCCGAGCGGCCGGTCGCCGGGCAGGCCTTCAACGAGCTGAAGCGCAGCCTCGAGGCAGCACTCCTCGACCGGCGCACCTCGCTCGCCGAGGCGGCGCTCGAGGCGCGGCTGCTGGCCGAGCGGATCGACGTCACCCTGCCGGCCCGACCGCATGACGGCGGGCGGATCCACCCGGTGAGCCAGGTGACCGAAGAGCTCACCGCGATCTTCGCCGACATGGGCTTCATGGTGGCCGAGGGGCCGGACATCGAGAACGATTTCCACAACTTCACGGCCCTGAACTTCCCGCCCTCGCATCCGGCGCGCGAGATGCACGACACGTTCTTCCTGGAGGCGCGCCAGGACGGCGAGCCGCTGCTGCTGCGCACCCACACGAGCACCATTCAGGTGCGCCACATGATGGCCAACAAGCCGCCGTTCCGGATCATCGCGCCGGGCCGCACCTATCGCTGCGACAGCGACGCGACCCACACGCCGATGTTCCACCAGGTCGAGGGCCTGGTCATCGACCGCCGGACCCACATGGGCCATCTCAAGGGCTGCCTGATCGACTTCGTCCGCGCCTATTTCGAGCGCGACGACATCACCGCCCGCTTCCGTCCCAGCTTCTTCCCGTTCACCGAACCGTCGGCCGAGATGGATATCGGCTGCCGCCGGACGAAGGAGGAGATCGTCGTCGGCGAGGGCACGGACTGGCTCGAGATCCTCGGCTGCGGCATGGTCCATCCCAACGTGCTGCGCGCCGTCGGGCTCGACCCGGCGGAGTGGCAGGGCTTCGCCTTCGGCATGGGGATCGACCGCATCGCCATGCTGAAATACGGCATGCCCGATCTCCGGCCGTTCTTCGACGCCGACCTCGCCTGGCTGCACCATTACGGCTTCGTGCCGCTCGACCTGCCGACCACCTTCTCCGGGCTGTCCAGATGAAGTTCACCCTGCCCTGGCTCAAGGAGCATCTCGAGACGGACGCCTCGGCCGCGCTCATTGCCGAGACGCTGACCTCGCTCGGGCTCGAGGTCGAGGCCGTGCACGACCGCACGAGCGAGCTTTCCGGCTTCTCCGTCGCCTACGTGCGCGAGGCCGTGCAGCATCCGAACGCCGACCGGCTCCGGCTCTGCACCGTCGAGACGAAGCACGGCGTCATGCAGGTCGTCTGCGGTGCGCCGAACGCGCGGACCGGGCTCTACGGCATCTTCGCGCCAGAGGGCTCGGTCATCCCCGCCACCGGCAAGGTGCTCGGGCGCAGCGCCATTCGCGGCGTCGAGAGCCAGGGCATGCTGTGCTCGGCCCGCGAGCTCGGCATCGGCGAGGACCACGACGGCATCATCGACCTCGATGGCGCGCCGGAGGTCGGCACCCCCGCAACCGAGGCGCTCGGCATCGAGGGGCCGGTCTTCGAGGTGTCGCTGACCCCCGACCGGGCCGACTGCTTCGGCATCAACGGCATAGCCCGGGAGCTCGCCGCCGCCGGGCTCGGCGAGCTCAGGAGCCGCGACTTCACAGTCGTGCCGGGGCAGGGCAAGGGGCCGGCGATCCGCCTCGACTTCCCGGCCGGCGACGAGGCTGCCTGCCCGCTCTTCATCGGCCGGCTGATCCGGAACGTGCGCAACGGGCCGAGTCCGGCCTGGATGCAGCAGCGGCTGCAGGCCATCGGGCTCAGGCCGATCTCGGCCCTGGTCGACATCACCAACTACGTCACGTTCGACCTGAACCGGCCGCTCCACGTGTTCGACGCGGCAAGGCTCGAGGGCGACCTCACGCTTCGCTTTGCCAAGGAGGGCGAGACCCTGCTCGCCCTGGACGGCCGCGACTATGCGCTCGATCCGGGCATGACGGTGATTGCCGACGGGGCCGGTCCGCAGGCCCTGGGCGGCATCATGGGCGGCGAGCTCTCGGGCGTCACCGGGGCGACCCCCGACGTGCTCCTGGAAGTGGCCCTCTTCGATCCGATCCGCACCGCACTCACCGGCCGCAAGCTGGATATCGTGAGCGATGCCCGCACCCGCTTCGAGCGCGGCCTCGACCCGGAAATGGCGGTCGGCGGCATGGAGCACGCCACGCGGCTCATCCTCGAGCTCTGCGGCGGCGAGGCAGCGGAACCGGTGATTGCCGGCAGCGTTCCGGCAGGCCCCGCACCCATCGCCTTTCCGGTGCGTGAACTCGCCCGGCTCGGCGGCATCCAGCTCGAGCGTGGCGAGATCGAGGGGCATCTGCGCGCCCTCGGCTTCACCTTCGATGGCGGGCCCGAGCTCTACACCGTCCAGCCGCCGAGCTGGCGGCAGGACGTCACCAGCTCCGCCTGTATCGTCGAGGAGCTCTGCCGGCTGCACGGCTACGACAAGATCCCGCCGGTGCCCGTCACACGCAACGAGGCGGTGAGCGCCGGCGTGCTGACGCCCGACCAGCGGCGGCGCAGCCACCTGCGGCGGACGGTTGCGACTCTCGGCTATACCGAGGCCGTGACCTGGTCGTTCACCGGCGAGAACGAGGCGCAGCCGTTCCTCGAGGGCGAGCCGGTGCGCCTCGCCAACCCGATCTCGAGCGAGCTCTCGGTGATGCGGCCCTCGCTCCTGCCCAACCTCCTGCTCGCGGCGGCCCGCAACCAGGACCGCAAGCGCGAGGACGGCGCCCTTTTCGAGCTGGGTGCCCGTTTCACGGGCGGCCAGCCCGGCGAGCAGGTGACGGCGCTCGTGGGCCTGCGCTGGGGCGCAACCGGCCCGCGCGACTGGACCGGCACGCGGCGGCCGGTCGACCTCTTCGACGTCAAGGCCGACGCGCTGGCGGCACTCGCCGCCGCCGGGGTCAAGACCGAGGCGCTGCAGGTCACGGCCGAGGGGCCGGCCTGGTATCATCCCGGCCGCTCGGGCACGCTCGGGCTCGGGCCGAACCGGCTCGCGAGCTTTGGCGAGCTGCATCCGCGGGTGCTCGAGGCCTTCGACCTCGACGGGCGTGCCGTCGCCTTCGAGCTCGACCTCGACACGCTGCCCAAGGTGCGCGTCCGCCCGGGCCGCACCCGGCCGCCGCTCGAGGCCTGGCCCTATCCCCCGGTCGACCGCGACTTCGCCTTCCTGGTCGATGACGGGGTCAGCGCCGACCAGCTGCTGCGGGCCGTCCGCCAGGCGGACAAGAAGCTGATCCGCGAGGTCTCGCTGTTCGACGTCTATGCTGGCAAGGGCATGCCCGGGGGCAAGAAGTCGCTGGCCGTCGCAGTTCGCCTGCAGTCGCCGGAGAAGACCCTGACCGAGGCCGATATCGAGCCGGTGGCGAAGAAGATCGTGGCATCGGCCGAGAAGCAGCTCGGTGCCGAGCTGCGAGCGTGATTGCCGCGAAGGTCCAGAATAGCTACTTTGGCCAGGATGGGCTTTTTGGAGGCGGCCATGCGCACCATGTCGGCCAAGGAGGCCAAGAACCATTTCGGTGAGCTCCTCATGGAGGCGCAGAAGGCGCCCGTGACCATCGAGAAGAACGGCAAGCCGGTGGCCGTGCTCTACTCGATGGAGTGGCACGAGGCGGCCGAGGAGGCGAAGCTGGACTGGCTGAAGCGGGCGGTGGCGGAAGCTGTCGCCGAGGCGGATCGCGGCGAGCTTGTGGAGTTCAACGAGGAACTGATCGAGGAACTCTTCTCCGACGCTCCCTCGAGGTTCGATGACCCGCGCGAATGAAGCGATCCCAGCGAGCGCTGCTCGCCCCTGCCGCAGCCCGCGACCTGCGCCGCATCCGTGGCTGGATCGCTGCCGATTCGGGCGTCGATCGGGCGAGGGACGTGCTGCGCGGCCTGTTCGACGTGGTGGAGCGGATCGCCGAGCTGCCGGCGCTGGGGACGCTCCGTCCGTCCTTCGGCACGGGCGTGCGGTGCTTCGTTCGAAGGCCCTATCTCGTCTTCTATCGTGAGCGCGATGAGCGCGTGCAGATCCTGCGCATCATAGACGGACGACGCGATCTTCAGACTGCCTGGCTCGAGGACAAGCCTGTTCCATGACCGACCTCTCGCATATCCGCAATTTCGCGATCATCGCGCATATCGACCACGGCAAGTCGACCCTGGCCGACCGGCTCATCCACAAGTGCGGCGGTCTCGCCGATCGGGAGATGCAGGCGCAGGTGCTCGATTCGATGGACATCGAGCGCGAGCGCGGCATCACCATCAAGGCGCAGACCGTGCGGCTGCGCTATACGGCGCAGAACGGGCGCGACTACGTCTTCAACCTCATCGACACGCCAGGCCATGTCGACTTCGCCTACGAGGTCAGCCGCTCCCTGCGCGCCTGCGAAGGCTCGCTCCTGCTGGTCGACGCGACCCAGGGCGTGGAGGCGCAGACCCTGGCCAATGCCTACCAGGCGATCGAGGCCGACCACGAGATCGTGCCGGTGCTCAACAAGATCGACCTGCCCGC
>JAUIID010000002.1 GCA_030431615.1 Alphaproteobacteria bacterium | reverse complement strand
CACCGGCATCGGCGATCGCGGTCATGCTGCGGTTGTCGCCGAGCGAGATCGAGTAGGCGGCGGTGAGCGCGAAGTCGCTGTCCGGCGACAGGGTCTGCGCGGCGTTAACGATGAGGGCACCCGGCCCGAGCGGCAGGCTGTAGCTGGCCGCGAGCGACTGGTCGTCGTCGCGGTTGACGCGGTCGCGATTGAGGAAGAGGACGCCGAGCCGGCCGAAGCTGCCGGTGTCGTAGCCGATATTGAACTGGTCGACCCGGCGGGTGCGGCCGTCGTCGCTCGAAGCCTGGCGGAAATCGTCGGAGGTGAAGCGGGTCCGGGCGCCGAGGCTCAACCGCTTGCCGACATACTCGTAGGCGAGCTGGCCGAGCCAGCCCTCGTCGGCACTGCTGTCGGTGCTGGCGCCGACCCCGCCGGAGAGCAGGCCATACGCGCCGAGCAGCAGGGCACCGCCGCCGACCAGGCTGGCGCCGTCCTGCCCGGCCTCGAAATGCGCCTCGCCGGTGACGGTGTCGGTGAAGCCGTAGCGATGGGTGGCGGTTCCCAGCGCGTCGCCATAGGCGAAGCTGCGCTGGCCGAAGTCATTCCGCTTGAAGCCGGCCTCGTAGGAGAAGTCGTGCAGCCCGGCCTTCAGCAGGCGGGTGCTGACATAATAGGACTGGGTGACCAGCCGCTCGCGGCCGAGCAGGTCGGTGACGCGGAGCTGGACCTCGCCGGCCCCGGTGACCACCGGCACGTTGTCGATGGCAAAGGGGCCGGGCGGCACGGTGCGGGTGATGCTGGTGAGGTTGTCGACGATGACGTCGACCACCGACTGCTGCTCGGCGAGGCCGCCGATCGACGGCAGCGGGAAGGTGACGAAGGCGGGGTCGGTGGCGAAGTTGGTCGACCACTGCAGCCCGCCGAAGCGCACCGGCTGGGCGAAGGCGCCGCCGACGGTCAGGCTGTCGCCGGCGCGGAACGTGGCGCGGCGCTCCGGGAAGTCGCGGAAGAAGGTGGTCTCGAGGCGGTCGATCTCGGCCTCGTCGCCGGCGTCCTCGAGGCGGAAATTGTTGAGGAAGACATTGCCGTGGCTGAAGGCGCCGGCCTCGAACAGCCCGTCGAGCTGGTCGTCGATGTCGCCGCCGCCCTGGAGCAGAAGGTCGTAGTCGAAATAGGCGCCGCTGCCCGGTGTCGGCGGCGTGCGCTCCAGCCCCTCGAGGTCCATGGCGAAGAGGCCGAAGACGTCGGGCGGCGCCTCGATGGCAACCACGAGCGCGGCCGGATCGAGCACGGCCACGACGCCCGGGATGGCATCCAGGGGATAGAACGGCACGCCTTCGAAGGTGAGGATCGCGTCCCGGTCGATGATCAGCCGCCAGGCCTCGGCGGTGGCGAGCTCCACGGCAAGCCGGCCGGTCACCGGGTCCTCGATGAAGATCACCCCCTCGCTGACCGGCTCGCCGTTGAGGTCGACCGAAAGCACCCATTCGGTCCAGCGCTCGGACTCGAGCAGCGGCAAGGCGAGCGGGTCGCGGCGATAGGTGATGCCGCCGGGCTCGATGGCGTCGAGCGCCTCGAGCTGCTCGGGCAAGGGCTCCACCGGCAGCTCGGCGGCCGCGACCAGGATCGGCCGCGGGGCGGGAGTGGGCGGCAAAGCCGGTGCCGCCTGTGGCAGGACCGGTTGCGGGGCCGGCCGGGGCGCCGGCGGCAAGGCGGGCCCGGCGGATGGTTCACGGCTCTGCAGGACGAGGCTGGCGAGTGCAGCACTGTAGCGGTCGCCTTCAGGCGTGGCGTCGGGCGGCGTCAGCCCGGGCGCCCCCTCGACCTCGCCCGGACCGGCCAGCGGTGCCCGATCGACACCGAGCAGAATCAGGAGGAGCCCAAGGGTGGCGCAGCCGGTGAGGCCGCGATGCAGGCGACCGGACACGTCAGTTCGGCAACTCGACCACGAGGTCGCCAAGATTGGTGGCGGCCTCGACCACGAGGCCGCGCCTGCCCTGCAGGGACGGCAGGGGCCAGCGCTGCGTGTTGCCGGCAAGCACGTAGCTCGGCGTCTCGATCTGGGCGAGCGGCTCGCCGCCGGCACCGGCGCGCAGGCTGAGGCGGCTGACATAGAGATGGGCCGTGCCGGCATTGCGCAGCTCGAGCGCCGGCCCGTCGGCACCCTGCACCAGCTGCCAGTCCGGCGCAGGCGCCGCACCCGGCGGCGTGATGAAGACGGGCAGGCTGAGGCGCAGCGCGAAGCGGACGCCGGCCGCGGTCTGGTCGCCGGCGACCGGCACCTCGGTGATCACCAGCCGATAGGCGGTCTCGACCTCGTCCGAGGCCGGCCCACGCGTGGCGACGCGGATCACCTGCCGGGCCCCGCGTTCGAGGTTGAAGACGGCCGGCACGGCGAGGAGGCCGCGGGTGGGCTCGAGCTCGGCCACCGAGTTGCCATGCCGCCAGGCGAAGGTCTCGACCTGCACCGTGGTGGGGACCTCGCCCGTGTTGTTCAGGGTGACCGAGCCGGAGCGCGAATCGGGGCCGAGGTCGATGCGCGTCGGCGCCACGTTCAGCGAGGTGGCGACCGCCGGCCAGGGCACCATGACGAAGCCGATGACCAGGACGAGGACCGCTCGTCGATTCGCGCGACGCATGAAGCCTCTCAGAAGGTCAGGGTGATGTTGACGATGTCGACATAGGCGCCGCCCGGCACAGCCTGGCCGCCCGGGATCCGGCCGTAGACGCTGACCTCGCCGCTTTGCGGCTGGAGGAGCTGGAGCTGCATCGCGTTCTGGCCCTGGCCCCAGACGGCGTTGCGCACCGAGTTCCGGTAGATCTGGTAGGTCAGGCTGTTGCCGCTCGAGCGCATGGTGCGGGCGTTGACATTGCCGCTCTGCCCGCCGTCGAGCTCGAAGGTCAGGACCCCCGAGCAGTTGGCGAAGCCGATGCGGCCATTGGCGTCGAGGTTGCTCGTCTGGCCCGAGACGTAGTTGCCGAAGTCGAGCGTGCCGCCGGTCAGCGTGCAGCCGGACTGGACGGTTGCCGTGACGGTGAGCTGGTCGGTGGCGGTGGCGGCATGGGCCGCACCCGGCGTCGCGGCGAGTGCCAACGCGGCCATGACCCGTGCGCACGGGTGGCGTCGCCAGCGATCGCGCCTGGCCATGGGGTCGTCTCCGGTTTCGGGTGCCTGGTGGTTATCAACCATTGCGCGATTATATGCTCGGAATATCTCTTATCAAGCGATGAAATGCAGTGCTTCACACCTACAGGTTGATCGGCTATGACGAATCTTCCACACATTGGCTTGCCCGGGTCGATGGGTCGGCTCGGGCGACGGGAGATGCGCCATGGACAAGCCCCTGCGGATCACCTTCGACAACCTGCCGCACAGCGAGGCGATCGAGGCCAATGTGCGCAGCCGCATGGCCCGGCTCGACGCGCTGTGCGAGCGGATGACCGGTGCCCGGGTGGTGGTCGGCAGCCCGCATCGCGGCCAGACCAAGGGCAAGACCTATGCGGTGCGCATCGAGCTGGCGCTGCCCGGCCACGACCTCGTGGTCAGCCGCGAGCCGGTGGGCGACCTGCACGAGGCGATGACCGGCGCCTTCGCCACCGCGCGCCGTCGCCTGCGCGGCTTCGTCGAGCGGAGCCGCGGGGCCTGAGCGACCTTCCTGCGTCGGCGCGTGGTCAGGCCGCGGGTGCCGCGCGGGCCAGACGCTCGACCGTGGCGAGCAGCGTCGCCCGGTCGATGGGCTTGGTGACGTAGCCGTTCATCCCGGCGGCGAAGCAGTCGTCGTCGTCGCCGCGCATGGCATTGGCTGTGATGGCGATGATCGGCAGGCCGGCCGCGGCGGCGTCCGGCAGGGCGCGAATGCGGCGGGTCGCCTCGAGCCCGCCCATGACCGGCATCTGCACGTCCATCAGGACGGCGTCGAACGGGATCTCGGTGACCGCGTCGAGCGCCTCCTGGCCGTTGGTCACGATCTGCACCTCGTGGCCGGCCTTCGAGAGCATGATCGCCGCCAGCTTGCAGTTGACCGGGTTGTCGTCGGCGATCAGCAGCCGCAGCTTCTGGCTGCGCGCCTCGCCGAGCGCGTGGACGGTGAGCAACTCGCCCTGGCCGACGCTGCCGTGCAGCTGCTGCAGGCAGTCGAGCAGCGTGCTGGCGGTCACCGGCTTCTGCAGATAGGCGTCGAAGCCGAGCGCCTGGACCGAGGCCGCATCGCCGCGCACGCCGGCCGAGACGAGCAGGATGAGCTTGAGCCCGGCCTGGCCCGGTGCGGTGCGGAGGACGGGCCCGAGCGAATCGCCCCGGCGGTCCGGCAGGGCGCGGTCGATGACGGCGAAGTCGAAGGCGGCGCCGCGATCGGCACCCTCGCGCAGCACCGTCAGGGCCTCGGCGGCGCTCTTCGTGACCCTGACCTCAAGCCCCCAGAGCCGCGCCAGCTCGGCCATGATGCGGGCGGTGCGCGGCTGCGCGTCGGCGATCAGCAGGCGGGCGCCGGCGATGGCGGCGCGATCCCGGCGCGGTGCCGCAGCAAGCGGCGGCTCGAGCTCGAGATGGATCTCGAAGGTGGTGCCGGGGCCAACCGGCGGGGCGATGGTGATTCGGCCATGCATGGTCGCGGCGAGCCGCTGCGCGATCATTAGGCCGAGGCCGCTGCCGCCGAAGAGGCGGGTGGTCTGCGCATCGGCCTGGGCGAAGGGCGAGAAGAAGTCGGCGCGGCGATCCTCCGGGATGCCGATGCCGGTATCGCTGACGGCGATGGCGAGACCGAGGCGGCCGGCAGTAGCGTCCGCCGGGGCCACGGCGAGGCGCACCTCGCCCTCGCTCGTGAACTTGATGCCGTTGGTCACGATGTTGGTGAGGAGCTGGCGGAGCCGGCCCGGGTCGCCGCGCACGACCTCCGGCAGATCGGGGGCGAGCTGGAGCACGAAGGCGACGCCCTTCTGCTCGGCGCGCTGGCGGAAGACGAGGGCGAGGCGCTCGAGGAACGGGCGGATCGCGAAGTCGACGAGGGTGAAGGTCGAGCGGCCGGCGTCGATCCGGGCGAGGTCGAGGATGTCGTTGACGAGGGTGATGAGTGCCTCGGCGGAGCCGATCACGGCCTCCACATAGCCGGCCTGCTCGGCGTCGAGTGCCGTGTCGCGCAGCAGCCGGGCCATGCCGAGCACGCCGTTCATCGGCTCGCGCAGCTCGTGGCTCATGATGGCGAGGAAGAGGCCACGCTCCTCGAGCCGTCGTTGTGCCGCGGCGAGCTCGGCGCGCAGCCGCTCGTTCTCGGCGGCGAGGCCGGACCCCGGCACCGGGTGGATGCGGCCGGGCTCGTGCAGGCTCGGGACGGTGGGGCGGATATCGGACATGGGGCCTCCGTTCGGCACCCACAGTTCTCTACCCACGGTTGATAAACACCGCAAGACAGTTGCTTATAGGAACTTATTCCACTATGTTGCGTGCCGGGGCACAGGCGGCCGGAGCTGGAGCAAAACATGGCGATCGACTGGTGCGAAGCGGCGCGACTCGCGGCAGCCGGCCGGCCGCCGCGCGAGATCACCGAGCGGGTGGGCTGCTCGCGCAGCCAGTTCCATCGGCGCATGGCGAGCTGCAGCCTGTTCAGGGGGCTGGTGGCA
Organism: Alphaproteobacteria bacterium; assembly: GCA_030431615.1. Taxonomy (GTDB): domain Bacteria; phylum Pseudomonadota; class Alphaproteobacteria; order Geminicoccales; family Geminicoccaceae; genus SLRI01. Next base: position 70,214 of record JAUIID010000002.1, on the reverse strand, counting down.
GCCTATGCGGCGCGCGGCCAGGCTGGCCCCGCCGAGCCGGATGCCGGCTCGATCGAGACGAAGGTGCGCCAGAAGGTCGTGGACGAGGTCGCCGAGGGCAATCTCAAGGTCGCCCTCTGGCTGGCCGAGCGCCTGCGGCTGTTCACGCCGGACGACGAGGACAGCCCGGACGAAACGATCCAGCGGCTGATGGAATCGATGACGCCGCTCGAGCGCGCCGCCTTCTCGCGAGCCGAGTAGGCGCCGGCTCAGGAGGGCGTCGCGGCCGGGTCGTCGAGCACCACGAGGTGCAGCGATTCCTGGTAATAGAGCCGGGTGCCGTCGTCGAACGCGACGAAGCGGAAGCCGGTGACATCGTCGCCGCCGGCGGTGACGTGCTGGCCGACGGCACCGGTGTCCACCGGCCGGCTGTCCGCCCGCACCGCCAGCGCCGGGAGGTGCGAGTCGTTGAAGAGCACAATCTCGCCGTTGGAATCCTGCAGAAGATCCGTCAATTCGAGGGTCGGCACGTCACTTTCGGGTACCGACTCCGCCTGGTCCGTGGCAGCGCCGGCCTCGAAGCCATGCGCCGCGCTTCCTGTTTTGCTCATTTTTCTAGCCGTTGTTGCGATCCGTACGGCCGATCACAGCTCGTTGGCTGCGATCAAGTGCAACGAGAGTTAACCATGTCCACGGGCCGCAACAAGTCTGATCACCTAGCGGTCGAATGCACTGGAGTACCGATCAAGTTAATGGGCTATTGCCGCCCGCCTGATCGCCCTTCGCAAGACGCTCGACCCAGACCGGGTGGGCGAACGCGGCGACGTGCACATCGGGCGTGTAATAGCGCAGCCCGGCGGGCACGGGTCGGGCGCGAAGCGTGTCGCTGCGTACCCGGCGCCGGGTCGCGTCGTCGGAGCCCCAGCCCAGCGCCATGAAGCCGCCGACATAGGTGGGCACCACGGTAAGCAGGAAGTCGACATCGGCGAAGCCGGCCGCCCGCTTGCGCGCCATGACGTCGGCAAGCTCCTTGCCGGCGAGCGCCGGGTTGCCGGCCTGGGTCACGAGGATGCCGCCCTCGTTCAGCCGCCGGCGGCAGTCGCGATAGAAGCTCTCGGTGAAGAGCGCGGCCCCCGGGCCGATCGGGTCGGTCGAATCGACCAGGATCACATCGAAGCTCTCGCCGTCCTTGGCCATGAATTCGGCGGCGTCGCCGAAGGCCAGCTCGAGCCTCGGGTCGTCGAAGGCACCGTCGCTCAGCCCGGGCAGGAACTTCCGGCAGAACTCGATGACCCCGGGATCGAGCTCGGCCATGACCACCCGCTCGATGGTGGCGTGCTTCAGGACCTCGCGCGCCGTGCCGCCGTCTCCGCCACCGACAATGCAGACGCTGCGCACCCGGCCGTGCGCCAGGATGGCCGGGTGGGCCAGCATCTCGTGATAGGCGAACTCGTCGCCGGTGGTGGTCTGCACGACGCCATCGAGGGCGAGCACCCTGCCCCATCGACCGGTCTCGAACACGATCAGGTCCTGATGCTCGGTCTGGTCGTGATAGAGGACCTTCTCGACCTTCATCCGCTGCTGCCAGTCGCTGTGCAGCGTCTCGGCGAACCATTCCATCACCAGCATCCCGCTTCAGTTGTCAGGGCCCCGCACGGCGCCTCAGAGATCGGCGTAGCAGTGCCGCTCGTTCGCACCGCCGGGGTGCGTGACCGCCCCCTTCTCGGCCGGGCCCACGGTCTGCGCGTACTTCCAGAGCGTGCCGGCGCCGTAGATCGACTGCCGCGGCGTCCATTTGGCACGACGCGCCTCGAGGGTGGCGTCGTCGAGCTCGACGTCGAGCGTGCCGGCCTCGGCGTCGATGACGATGATGTCGCCATCCTCGAGCAGGCCGATGGGCCCGCCGACCGCGGCCTCCGGGCCGACATGGCCGATGCAGAAGCCGCGCGTGGCGCCCGAGAACCGGCCATCGGTGATCAGCGCCACCTTGTCGCCCATGCCCTGGCCGTAGATCGCGGAGGTGACGCCCAGCATCTCGCGCATGCCGGGGCCGCCCTTCGGGCCCTCGTAGCGGATGACGATGACCTCGCCGGCGACGTACTTGCCGGCCTGGACGGCGGCCATGGCGTCCTCCTCGCAGTCGAAGACGCGAGCCGGGCCGCGGAACTTCAGGCTCGGCAGGCCGGCCACCTTGACCATCGCCCCCTCGCTGGCGAGCGAGCCCTTGAGGCCGACGACACCGCCCCAGCTGGTGATCGGGTCGCTGGTCGGCCGGACCACGACCTGCTTCGTGTCGAAGGTCACGTCGGCGAGGTTCTCGGCGATGGTCTTGCCGGTCACCGTGATGCAGTCGCCATGCAGGTAGCCGCCGTCGAGCAGCGCCTTCATCAGGAGCGGCACGCCGCCGGCCTCGGCCAGGTCCTTCATGACGTATTTGCCGGCCGGCTTGAGGTCGGCGATGTAGGGCGTGTCGCGGAAGATGGCGGCGACGGCGTGCAGGTCGAAGTCGATCCCCGCCTCGTGCGCGATCGCCGGCAAATGCAGGGCACCGTTGGTCGACCCGCCGGAGGCCGCAACCACCCTTGCGGCGTTCTCGAGGCTCTTCAGGGTGACGATGTCGCGCGGCCGGATATTGTCCTTGAGGAGACGCATGACCGCCTCGCCCGAGGCCTCGGCCCAGCGGTCGCGCGCCTCCATCGGCGCCGGTGTGCCGGCCGAGCCGGGCAAGGCGAGGCCGATCGCCTCGGAGACGCAGGCCATGGTGTTGGCGGTGAACTGGCCGCCGCAGGAGCCGGCCGAGGGGCAGGCGACCTGCTCGAGCTCCTCGAGGTCGGCATCGCTCATGCGGCCCACGGCATGCTGGCCGACCGCCTCGAACACGTCCTGGATGGTGACGTCGCGGCCGCGGAACCGGCCGGGGAGGATGGAGCCGCCATACATGAAGACGGCGGGCACGTTCAGCCGGACCATGGCCATCATCAGCCCGGGCAGCGACTTGTCGCAGCCGGCGAGGCCGACCATGGCGTCATAGGCGTGGCCGCGCATGGTGAGCTCGGTCGAATCGGCGATCACCTCGCGGCTGACCAGCGAGGACTTCATGCCCTGGTGGCCCATGGCGATGCCGTCGGTGACGGTGATCGTCGTGAACTCGCGCGGCGTGCCGCCGGCCCGGGCGACGCCGTGCTTGACCACCTGCGCCTGGCGGCTGAGGGCGATGTTGCAGGGGGCCGCCTCGTTCCAGGTGGTCACCACACCGACGAAGGGCCGGGCCATGTCGGCGGCCGAGAGGCCCATGGCATAGTAGTAGGAGCGGTGCGGCGCACGGTCGGGTCCGACGGTGGCATGGCGGCTCGGCAGCCGGCTCTTGTCGTAGATGGTGACACTCGTCATCGGCTTCCCCTCGGCATCGTCGCCTCGCCCTGCAGACCAGGGCGGTGCAGGCGTTTGGCCGCGGACCATAGTCAGGGGCCGCCGACCTGACTAGATAGGAGGCACGGGGCCAGCGAGACGGTCGGCGACGGGCGCCGCCGCGACCCGGCTTCGACGGGTCGGAGAGCGGACGGAACGGATGGCAGGCGGCAGCGAGATTGCCAGGCGGCGGGTGCGCCGGGGGCGCAACCATCGCGTGCTGCTCACCCCTATCCAGCCTTTCGCGACGACCGGGCTCGAGGAGCCGACCTCGCCGGTTCGCACCCGCCGGCGGCGGCCGCCCGATCTCGGCTGGGTGCGCCGCATCCTCAGGCCGGCTTTCGGCCATTTCGTCCACGACCAGGGCTTCGTGCTCGCCGGCTACATCGCCTTCACCGCGATCTTCGCATTCTTCCCGTTCCTGATCGTCATGCTGTCGATCGCCGGCTGGGCGGGCCAGGGCGAGGCGGCCGGCCAGTTCATCACGCTCACCCTCGACCTCCTGCCGAGCGAGGTGGCCGGCGTGCTGCAGCCGGCGATCGCCGAGATCCGCTCCGCACCGCACGGCACGATCATCACCCTCGCCATCCCGGTCACGCTCTGGTTCGCCTCCTCGGGCCTCGAGAGCCTGCGCCATGCGCTGAACATGGCGCACGAGGTGGCCGACCCGCCGAGCTTCTGGTGGAACCGGCTCGCCAGCATGGCGCTGACCGTGGCCTCGGCGGCGGTGATCCTGGCGGCGATGGTGCTGATGGTCGGCCTGCCGATCGCCGAGAACATTCTGGCCTGGCTCGCCGAGCATCAGGCTCTCGAGGAGCGCATGGGGCTGATCATGCGCTACGGCATCGGCATGGCGCTCCTGCTGCTGCTCACCTTCAGCCTCTATCGCCTCCTGCCGAACCGCCGGCTGACGCTGCTCGACGTGCTGCCGGGCACCCTCGTCTCGGTCACTTTCTGGCTCGGGGCGACCAAGCTCTACTCCACCTATCTCTCGAGCATCGGGCGCTACAGCATCATCTACGGCAGCCTCGGCGGCGTGATCCTGACGCTCTTCTTCTTCTACGTGATGGCGTGCATCTTCATCTTCGGCGCCCAGCTCAACGCGGCGATCATGCGCGAGCGGGCCCTGCAGCGCGAGCGCCGGGCTCCCTGAGGGGCCGGTGCGCCTGCCCCCTTTCGCGCCGGCGCCCGAGGCACTAAGTTTCGAGCCATTCCATCAACCGCCGTATCGAGGAGCGCTCGGCCATGACCACCGGTGCACCGCTCATGGCCGGCAAGCGCGGCCTGATCATGGGGATTGCCAACGATCGCTCGCTCGCCTGGGGCATAGCGCGGGCGGTGGCGGGTCAGGGCGCCGAGCTTGCCGTCACCTACCAGGGCGATGCCCTGAAGAAGCGGGTGACGCCGCTCGCCGCCGAGCTGGGCTGCGACTTCGTCGAGCCGGCCGACGTCACCGACCCGGCGAGCATGGATACCCTCTTCGCCACGATCGAGCAGCGCTGGGGCGGGCTCGACTTCGTCGTCCATGCCATCGCCTTCTCCGACAAGGAGGAGCTGAAGGGCCGCTACGTCGACACGAGTGCCGAGAACTTCCAGCGCTCCATGCTGATCTCCTGCTACTCGTTCACCGACCTGGCGCGGCGCGCGGCGGCGCTGATGCAGCCGGGCGGCAGCATGCTGACGCTCACCTATTACGGGGCCGAGAAGGTGGTGCCGCACTACAACGTCATGGGCGTCGCCAAGGCCGCGCTCGAGGCGAGCGTGCGCTATCTCGCAGCCGACCTGGGCGGCCAGGGGATCAGGGTCAACGCCATCTCGGCTGGGCCGGTCAAGACGCTGGCGGCCTCCGGGATCGGCGACTTCCGCTATATCCTGAAGTGGAACGAGCTGAATGCGCCCCTGAAGCGCAACACCACGCTCGGCGATGTCGGCGGTGCCGGGGTCTTTCTCCTCTCCGATCTCGGCGGCGGGACGACGGGCGAGGTCCTGCATGTCGACAGTGGCTATCACGTGGTCGGCATGAAGGCGGTGGACGCCCCCGACATCGCGACCGTCTGAGCCTGGAAGATCATGGCGGGCAGCAGCTTCGGCACGCTCTTCCGGTTCACCACCTGGGGCGAGAGCCACGGGCCGGCGATCGGCTGCGTGGTCGATGGCGTGCCGTCCAGGCTCGAGCTGGCCGGGGCGGACATTCAGCACTGGCTCGACCGGCGCCGGCCGGGCCAGTCGAAGTGGACGACGCAGCGCCAGGAGCCGGACCGGGTCGAGATCCTCTCCGGCGTGTTCGAGGGCCTGACCACCGGCACGCCGATCAGCCTCCTGATCAGGAACGAGGACCAGCGCTCGAAGGACTACGGGGCCATCGCCCGGAGCTACCGGCCGGGCCACGCCGATTTCACCTATGACGCCAAGTACGGCATCCGCGACTACCGGGGCGGCGGGCGGAGCTCGGCGCGCGAGACGGCGATGCGGGTCGCGGCGGGTGCCATCGCCCGCAAGGTCCTGGGGCCGGAGATCACCATCCGGGGCTACATGGTGCAGATGGGCGCCGACCGGATCGACCGGCAGCGCTTCGATGCGGAGGCGATCGAGGCCAACCACTTCTGGTGCCCGGACAGGGAGGCCGCATTGCGCTGGGAAGAGCTGCTCGGCCGCGTCCGCAAGGCCGGGTCGTCCATCGGGGCCGTGGTCGAGGTGGTCGCCTCGGGCGTGCCGGCAGGCCTCGGCGAGCCGATTTACGACAAGCTCGACGCCGACCTCGCCAGGGCGATGATGAGCATCAACGCGGTCAAGGGCGTCGAGATCGGCGCCGGCATGGCGGCGGCAGCGCTCTCGGGCGAGGAGAACGCCGATGAGATGCGCAAGGGCGCGGACGGCCCGATCTTCCTCTCCAACCAGGCCGGCGGGATCCTCGGTGGCATCTCGACCGGGCAGGACATCGTCGTCCGCTTCGCGGTCAAGCCGACCTCGTCGATCCTGGCGCCGCGCCGCTCGGTGACGGCGGACGGCGACGAGACCGAGATCGTCACCAAGGGCCGGCACGACCCCTGTGTCGGCATCCGTGCCGTGCCGGTCGGCGAGGCAATGCTCGCCGTGGTGCTGGCCGACCACCTTTTGCGGCACCGGGGTATATTCGGCGGCTGACATCGCCGCCCTGGCTTTACCGCGACTTCACCTTGGAATGCGAGAAAGAGGGTCACCGGCCCGATGCGTCCACCGGGGGACATGAAGTCCCCTGCAGCGGGTCGACAACCGCCTCAAGTAGAGGGAAACGCCTATGCAGTGGGTGCACAAGCGCTCCTTGCCGATTCCGGCATTGACCATCACCGACCCCGCCCTGATCGTCGCCTATCGCTACTGGGCCGAGCGCAAGGACGGCGCCCACCTGCCCCCGCGCTGTGCGGTCGACACGCCGACCTTCCGCCTGCTGGTGCCCGACGCCCTCTGGCTCGGCCGCGGCGCCTATGCCGGTCGGCTCGCCCCCTTTCTCGGCGCCACGCAGGTGCACGCTCCCTCGATGACGCTCGAGGAGAGCCTGCGCCTCGACCTGGACGCGGCGACGGTCACCGGGGTGCCCCTCCTGCAACTTGTCGAGTTCAAGGTCAGAGGCAAGTCCTTTATCTACCAACAGTTGCTTTTGCCTACGTCCGACGACGGCTGCAAGGTGACCGAGCTTCTGGAGGTCAGCAAACTGGGCGCCCTGCAGTTGATGAACTCCCGGCCAACCAGCGCGTAACGAGGGGAAAAATGACGCCTCGCGCCGAAATGTGCGAATTGTCACAGATCGCGACTGGGCTGCCGTGCTTTTTATTGCCTCGCTGAGGGCTGAGACTTGCCGCCTGTGAGGACAACCTCCTCACAGGCATTTTTTTTGGCACCACCGGCCCGGGGGCCGCCGCCACGGCAGGAACGGATGAGAGGCCGAGCCGGGGATTGCCGGCCGTGCCCGCCCCTGCCACATTCCGCCGGCGCCTGGCGGCCGGGTCCGCCGGTGCTATTCGGACCATACGGGGAGGGACGGCAATGCGGCTCGCGGCGGCCATGGGGCGGCTGGGCACGGAAAGTGCTTTCGAGGTCTTGGCGCGGGCGACGGCGCTCAAGGCGCAGGGGCGCGACATCATCAATCTCGGCATCGGCCAGCCGGACTTCCCGACGCCGCCGCATATCGTCGAGGCGGCCGTCAAGGCGCTCCGGGACGGCCATCACGGCTACACGCCGGCCAACGGCATCCTGCCGCTGCGCGAGGCGGTGGTGCGCGACATGGCCGAGCGGCGCGGGGTCGAGGTCGATCCCGCCTCGGTCGTCGTCGTGCCGGGTGGCAAGGTCACCATGGCCTTCGCCATGCTGATGTTCGGCGAGCCGGGTGCCGAGATCATGTATCCGGACCCCGGCTTTCCGATCTATCGCTCGATGATCGAGTTCACCGGCGCCAAGGCGATCCCGATGGCGCTGCACGAGAGCAAGGGCTTCGCCTTCTCGGCCGAGGAGGTGCTCGGCCAGATCACCGACCGCACGCGGCTGATCATCGTCAACAGCCCGGCCAACCCGACGGGCGGCGTGGTGCCGAAGGCCGAGCTCGACAAGTTCGTCAAGGGCCTCGCCGACTTCCCCGAGGTGGCGGTGATGTCGGACGAGATCTACGCCCGCATGTGCTACGACGGCGTGCCGCACGCCTCGCTCACGACATATCCCGAGATCGCCGACCGGCTGATCCTGCTGGACGGCTGGTCGAAGACCTATGCCATGACCGGCTGGCGGCTGGGCTGGGGGGTATGGCCAAAGGATCTCGCCGAGCTTGCCACGCAACTCGCCATCAACGTCAATTCCTGCGTCAATGCCGCCACGCAATATGCCGGCATCGCGGCACTCGACGGGCCGCAGGACGCGGTCGCCAGCATGGTCGAGGCCTTCGACAAGCGGCGGTCGGTGATCATCGAGCGGCTCAACGCGCTGCCCGGCTTCCGCTGCGCCGTGCCCGGCGGCGCCTTCTACGCCTTTCCCAATATCGAGGGCACCGGGCTCGGCTCGCGGGCGATGCAGGACGGGCTGCTCAACGATGCCGGGGTCGCGATCATCAGCGGCACCAGCTTCGGCGTCCATGGCGAGGGCTATGTGCGCTTCTCCTATGCCGCCTCGATCGAGGAGATCGAGAAGGCGATGGACCGGATCGCCGGCTTCCTGGCGAAACGCGCCGCCTGAGCGGCCTCGCGTGTCGCTCGGGCGCAAGCCCGGGCGACGCCTTCGGCCGAACGTGCCCCGGGTGAGGAAGCCCGGGGTGCGAGCATGGCGATCGCGGTCGAACGGCTGACGGAACGGGGGCGCGTACCCCTCGGCAACCGGTGCTACACCGACCCCGACTTCTTCGCGCATGAGCTCGACCGGGTCTGGGGTGGCGGGTGGTGCTGCATCGGCTTTGCCGCGGACGTACCGGAGCCGGGCTCTGTCGCCCCGATCGGTCTCGGCCGCCGGCCGCTGCTCCTGGCGCGCGACCGCGACGGGCGGCTCCGGGTCTTCTGGAATGTCTGCCGGCATCGCGGCATGACGCTCGTCGAGGCGCCAACGCGGCTCAAGGGCGCCATCCGCTGCCCCTATCATTCCTGGTGCTACGCCCTCGACGGCACGCTCAAGGCGACGCCGCATGTCGGCGGGCCGGGCCGGAGCAGCGATCCGGCCATCGACCGGGCAGCGCTCGGCCTCGTCGAGGTCCGCTCGGCCGAGTGGCTGGGCTGCGTCTTCGTCGACCTCTCGGGTACCGCCCCGCCCTTCGCCGAGTTCATCGCCCCCCTCGCCCGTCGCTGGGCCGACTTCGCCGACCGGCCGCTCTTCGCCGGCGGCGCCGACTGCCGCTTCACGCTCGAGGTAGAGACCAACTGGAAGCTCGCGGTCGAGAACTATTGCGAGAGCTATCACCTGCCTTGGGTGCATCCGGGGCTGAACAGCTATTCCAGGCTCGAGGACCACTACGACATCGTCGAGACCGGCTGCTCGGGCCAGGGGACACGGGCCTACCGCCCGATGCTCGCCGCCGACGGCAGCCGCCTGCCGCGCTTTGCCGGCCTCGGCAGCCAGTGGGACGAGGGTGCCGAGTACGTCGCCCTCTATCCCAATCTCCTGCTCGGCGTGCACAAGGACCACACCTTCGCGCTCCGCCTTGACCCGCTCGCGGTCGACCGCACCGCCGAGCACGTCGCGCTCTGGTTCGCCGACGGCAGGGCGCTCGACGCCGATCACGCTTCGTTGCGCGAGGCCCTCGCCCGGCTCTGGCGCGAGGTCTTCGCCGAGGACATCGGCGTGGTCGAGGGCATGCAGCGGGGCCGCCATGCGACCGGCTTCGACGGCGGCGTGCTGTCGCCCGCCATGGACGGCGCCACCCGCGCCTTCCACCTCTGGGTCGCCGAGCGCTACCGCACGACGGGGCTCGATGGCGGATGAGCCGGACGAGGCGACGCTCGACGCCCGGCTGAAGGCGGCGGCCGCGGAAGGCGATGCGGCGACTCTCACCGGCCTGTATCGACTGGCGGGCGACCTTGGCGCGGCGCGCGGTGCCACCGACGCCGCCGCGTTCTTCTGGACGCAGGCCCATGTCTGGGCGCTGGTTGCCGGCGACGAGGCACAGGCCGAAGATTTGGCGCAACGCCTGCGACGGGGCGGACGGCTCGACTGAAGAAGCCGGCTTGTGTTCGGGTGGAACGGGTTGCCGGCGGCGCCTTGCAACGACAAGTATGCGTGGTTGGTACATACCTGATCGACAGGACGTTGGTCCCAAGCAAAGGAAATCGGCATGACCAAGCGCATTGTCTTCACCGGCGGCAGCGGCAAGGCCGGCCGGCATGTCGTGCCCTATCTGCTGGATCGCGGCCACGAGGTCTTGAATCTCGACCTGGTGCCGCTCGAGCATCCGGGCGTGAACACCCTCGTCACCGATCTCACCGACAGCGGGCAGGCCTTCAATGCACTCTCGATGCATTTCGGCTTCGCCGGTTTCGAGACGGGCAAGGGGCCGGCGCCGATCGATGCCGTCGTCCACTTCGCCGCGGTGCCGCGCGTGCTCATCAAGCCGGACAATGAGACGTTCCGGATCAACGTGGTCTCGACCTACAATGTCATCGAGGCTGCAGTGAAGCTCGGCATCAGGAAGATCGTCATCGCGTCGAGCGAGACCACCTACGGCGTCTGCTTCGCCGAGGGCGACAAGGACTTCAAGAGTTTCCCGCTCGAGGAGGACTACGACGTCGATCCGATGGACAGCTACGGGCTTTCCAAGGTTGTGAACGAAAAAACCGCACGGGCCTTCGCCATGCGGACCGGTGCCGACATCTACGCGCTCCGGATCGGCAACGTCATCGAGCCGCACGAGTACGACCGGTTCACCACGTTCCTCCAGGATCCGCCGTCGCGCAAGCGCAATGCCTGGAGCTATATCGACGCCCGCGATCTCGCCCAGATCGTCGATCGCTGCCTCGCCAAGGATGGGCTCGGCTTTCAGGTCTTCAACGCGGTCAACGACACCGTCACCGCGCGCGAGCCGACGGAGGCGTTCCTGCGCAAGCATGCACCGGGTTCGCCGATCACGAGACCGCTCGGCGAGTTCGAGGCGCCGATTTCGAACCGCAAGATTCGCGACGTGCTGGGCTTTCAGGAGGAGCACGACTGGCGGCGCTACGTGCCGGGCTGATCGTCCCCGGGCTCGGTGGAGCGGAACCCGCTGGCGAGCAGGTAGGTCTCGGAGGAATCGCTGCGCGTCGCCTTCGGGCGGATGAGGCGAAGCTTCGAGAAATGCGGTCGCGCCCGGTCGAGGACGCGGGTCTCGGCACCCTTGACGAGCTTGATCAGTGCCTGGCCTTCGGGGGCGAGAACCTGCGTGGCGAAGTCGATCACCGTCTCGCCCACGGCCTCGGCACGCAGCCGGTCGACGAGGCGCCGGCCGGTGGCATCCGGGGCGATGTCGGAGAGCACGGTTTTGACCTTGCCGCCGAGCCGCTCGAGGAGCGTCACCTGCATGGCGGGATCGAGGAAATCGCCCTGGATGATCTCGACGCCGTTGATCGGGTCCACCGGCAGGAGGTCGAGGGCGAGGACCCGAGCACCCTTGGCTGCTGCGTACTGGCTCCAGCTGCCGGGGGCGGCACCGAGGTCGACCACCGCCTCGCCCTTCTCGATCAGCTTGAAGCGGGCGTCGATCTCCTCGAGCTTGAAGACCGAGCGGGCCCGCCAGCCGGCGCGCTGCGCCTGCTGGACGAAGGGGTCGTTGAGCTGGCGCTGCAGCCAGCGGGTCGAGCTGGCGCGGCGGGTGCGCGAGCGCTTGAGGGTGGTCTTCTCGGTCCGCTGCATGGGCTCTCAGCCGACTCTCAGCTGGCCGGGCGCAGGGCAGCGCCCAGATCGAGCCCGAGGATGCTGTTGAGGATGCCTTCGCGCACCCCGCGGTCGGCGACGCGCAGCCGGCTGATCGGCCAGCAGTCGTGGATTGCATCCAGGATGGCGCAACCGGCGATGACGAGGTCAGCGCGGCCCTGGCCGATGCAGGGATGGGCGGCCCGGCCCTGGTGGTCGAGGCGCCGCAGACGCTCGGTCACCGCGGCGATCGCCGCATAGGGCAGGGTCAGTCCGTCGACCCGGCGACGGTCGTAGCGACGCAGCCCGAGGTGGACGGCGGCGAGCGTCGTCACCGTGCCGGAGGTGCCGAGCATCTGCACCGCCGGGGGCTCGAGCGAACGCGGCACGAAGCCGCCGACCGACGCCTCGGTAAGGGCCTGGCGAGCGGTGCCGACCATGGCCGCGTACTCGCTCTCGTCGGGCTCCCGGCCGAAGGATTCGGCGAGCGTCACGACGCCGAGCGGCAACGACACGGCATCGCCGGGACCGCCGCCGGCCCGGTCCATCCAGAGCACCTCGGTGCTGCCACCGCCGATATCGACCATCAGGAGCTCGTCGGCCGCCTCGTCGATCAGGGGCAGGCAGCCGAGAAGTGCCAGCTTCGCTTCTTCGTCCTGGCTCAGCACCTCGAGCCTGAGGCCGACCTCGCGCTCGACGCGGGCGATGAAGGCGGCGCCGTTGGAAGCGCGGCGGCAGGCCTCGGTCGCCACGCAGCGCAGCTCGGCCACCCGGTTGCGGTCGATGATCCGCTTGCACACCGCCAGCGCCGCGAGCGTCCGCCGGATGGCCGCGTCGCCGAGGGCACCGCTGCCGGCCAGACCTTCGCCGAGACGGGTGATGCGCGAGAAGCTGTCGACGACCTCGAAGGCCGTATCGTGGGGCTCGGCGACCAGCAGCCGGCAGTTGTTGGTGCCGAGATCGAGGGCGGCGATGCGGGTCGGCGGCCCGGCGCGCGGGCTTCGCCAAGGCCGGCCGAAACCCTTGGCGCCTCCGTTGGGGAGCGTGGTCTGGTCTGCGTGTCTGTACATCTGTTCACCTGATCGACACATAGTAGGAGGGTACCGCCAGTGCGCAAGGCGCTTTCGCCCCCGACCGTGCCTCCCGCCGGTGGCGCGGTCCTTGCCGCAGGCCAGCGAGCTTGCTAGGCCACAGTTGCCTGCCAGCCCCTGCCGGAGCACCGATGAGCGAAACCGCGACGCTGCCCCTGATGCCGCAAAAGGCCCCGTTCAAGGTCGAGGTGACGGCCGGCAAGGCCTATTGGTGGTGCGCCTGCGGGCAGAGCCGATCGCAGCCGTTCTGCGACGGCAGCCACAAGGGCTCGGACTTCAGCCCGGTGAAGCACACCGCCGAGAAGGATGGCGCGCTCTGGTTCTGCGGCTGCAAGCGGACCGGCAGGCAGCCGCTCTGCGACGGCACCCACAAGGCCCTTTGAGGATTTCCGTCATGCGTGGTGCCCTGCCGCCGCTCGCCGCCCTGCTTTTGCCCGCCCTCTTGTTGGGGGGCTGCGTCGGCAAGACGGAAGAGGCCGCGGTCTGCCCAGACAGCGCCATCATCTACGGGCTCGACCGGTTCACCGGCACCGCCGACGGGCAGGAGATCCAGGCGACCATCGAGAACATCGACGGCCTCTGCCAGCTGCAGGACGAGACCCTCGAGCTCGACATCAGCTTCGATATCGTGGTGGAGGGCCCGGAAGGCACACCGATCAACTATTTCGTCGTGCTCGCCGATCCGACCGGCAACGTGATCGAGAAGGCCAGCTTCGCGACCGCCGTGCCGCCGGGTAGCGGGGACGGGTCGGTCCGGCTGCGTGAGCAGCTCAAGCAGCGGGTCCAGAACGTGGCGGCCGGCACCTCGGCCAACTACTCCATCCTGATCGGCTTCGACCTGCCGCCGGAGACCGCTCTGGAGCAGCGCCGGGCCCTGTAGCGCGGCGCTGCCAGCCTCCCCCCAGGCTGCGAGCCTCCTATGCTGCGGCGGGGCGCAGCCAGACCGCCGTGTCGTGGATCGCGGCCCCGCCGGCAGGCGGTGCGGCGTCGGCGCCGAGCAGGAGGTTGATGCCGATCCCGCCCACCCAGTCAGCGTTCGGCCAGATGCTCTCGACGACGATCGTGCCGGGGTGCATGCCGTCCCGCGCCACCGCGTGCAGGCGCACGGCACCCCGCTTGTTGCCGAGCTCGACGAGGTCGCCCTCGGCGATGCCGAGCCGGGCGAGGCTGTCGGGGTGGATCATGGCAGTCGGCCGGCCCTCGCGCTTGCGGCCGGATTCCAGCTCGGTGAAGCTCGTGTTGAGGAACTGCCTTGCCGGAGCGGCGACGAGGCGGAACGGGTGCGCCTCGGTGATCTCGTCGGTGATCGCCAGATGGTCCGGCAGGATCGGCATGACCGCGTGATCGGCGCCATGCAGCGCCCAGTCGGCCCTGAAGTGGAAGCGGCCGTCGGCCGTCGGGAAGCCGTTGCGGTAGTGCGCGGTGTCGGCGTCGGGCAGCGCTTCCCAGCCGCCACTCGCGTGGACGGTCGCGGCATCCGGCCAGCCGGAGCGGGCGAGCAGGTCCTCGATCAGCTCCCACTCGGTCATGTGGAAGCCCCGATGCTCGGCGCCGAGGCGCTTCGCCAGCTCGCAGATGACGAAGTGGTTGGGGCGCACGTCGGCATAGGGCTCGAAGATCTTGCGGCCGATCTGGAAGCGCGAGTGGCCGGAGGCATGGTAGATGTCGTCGTGCTCGAGGAACATGGTGGCGGGCAGCACGATGTCGGCCTGCCGCGCCGTCTCGGTCAGGAACTGCTCCTGCACGGCGACGTAGAGGTCCGGCCGGGCGAAGCCCTCGTGCACCTTGCCGAGATCCGGCGCGATGCACATCGGGTTGGTGTTCTGGATCAGAAGCGCCGTGACCGGCGGCCCGCCCTGCATGTCGACCGGATCGTGGGTCAGGACCGGGCCGATCCGCGACTGGTCGAGCACCCGGATCGCGGGATCGATGACGTCGTGGCCCTCGATGGTCGCCTTGTCCCAGTGATAGAGGTCGCCCATGTTGTACAGCCCGCCACCGCCCTCGTGCTGCCAGGCGCCCTTGACCACCGGCAGGCAGGAAGCGGCGTGCATGGCGGCCGAGCCGTTGCGCGTGCGGGTGAAGCCGAAGCCGAAGCGGATCCAGGGCCGCTCGGCCTTGCCATAGAGGGCGGCGAACCGCTCGATCAGCGCCACGTCCAGGCCGGTGATGGCGGAGGCCCAGTCGGGTCCGCGCGTGGCGAGATGCGCCTCGAGCTCGGCCGGGCAGTCGGTCATCCGGGCGAGATAGTCCCGGTCCGCATGGCCGTCGCGAAAGAGGATGTGCATGACGGCACAGGCGAGCGCCCCATCCGTGCCCGGCCGCACCGGCAGATGCAGGTCGGCCTGCTCGGCGGTGCCGCTGCGATAGGGATCGACGACGAAGAAGAGGGCGCCCCGCTTGCGGGCCTGGGCCACGTGGCTCATCAGGTTGACGTGGGTGGCGACGGGGTTGCAGCCCCACACGCCGATCAGGTCGGCATGGCTCCCCGCCTCCTCGGCCGGAACACCCCAGCGCTTGCCGTAGCCGGCCCGCCAGCCGGTGTCGGCCAGCGTGGTGCAGATGGTCGACTTGAAGCGTGACCAACGCTTCGCGTGGGTCAGCCGCTGGACGCCGTCGCGCTGCACGAAGCCCATCGTGCCGGCATACCAGTAGGGCCAGACGGTTTCGGAGCCGAAGCGCTGCTCGGCCCGCGTGAACGCCTCGGCGATCTCGTCGAGCGCCTCGTCCCAGCCGATGCGCACGAAGTCGGTGGAGCCGCGCTCGCCGGTGCGGCGCATCGGGAAGGCCAGGCGGTCCTTGTGGTGGTAGCGCTCGGCGTAGCGGCTGACCTTCGCGCAGATGACCCCGGAGGTGTAGCTGTTGCGCTTCGACCCCTTGACCTTGCCGAGCCGGCCCTCGGCCGTCTTCTCGACCTCGAGCGCACAGACGCTCGGACAGTCGTGCGGGCAGACGGTGGCATGGATCGTGCTGGTCATGGGCGCAATTCCGCTTGGGTCGGCCTCCTTGATAGGCGCGATCGGCCCTGACCGGGAGAGCCAATCGCGCGCCGTGCCGGGGACTTCTCGGCCCCCGGCGGCGGCTCGCTACTCGACGGTGATCGTGATCGGCGCCGACACCACGGGCGGGTCGTGCGGGACGTGCGACCAGTCGCCGAGCATGAGCTGCAGCGTGTGGCTGCCCGGTGCGAGGTCGAGCGTGACCTGGGTCTGGCCGCCGCCGAAATGCCGGTGGTTGTCGTCGGCGGGGAGCGGCTGGTCGAGCGGCGGCAGCTCGGCGACGTCGATCAGGAGATGGTGGTGGCCGGTGTTCTCATTCTCCACGCCGGCGGGGGCGACGCCCATGCCGGCAAGGCCGAAGATCACCGTGACCGGGCTCTGCACCACTGCCCCGTCCGCCGGCTGCAGGATGGTGAGCTCGACCCCTTCGGGCGCCGGTGTCCGCTCCTGGGCGAGGGCCACGAGCGGCAAGGCGGCAAGGAAGAGCGCGGTGCGGAGCGGGCGGAACATCTCGGCTGGCCTCCGGGGTGCGATGGGTCAGATCACCCTGAATAGCAGAGGCTCGCCAGTCCGAAAATTGAGCGCGTTCTGGCGGGCGACCTCGAGCGAGCGCTCCAGGGTCTCGCCGGTGAGCCAGGCGAGGTGCGGCGTCACCGTGACGTTCGGCAGTGCCAGGAGCGGATTCTCCGGGTCGATCGGCTCCGCCTCGAAGACGTCGAGCCCGGCAGCACCGAGCTGGCCGGTGCGCAGCGCCTCGACGAGCGCCGGCTCGTCGACGAGGCCGCCGCGCGCCGTGTTGACGAGGATCGCACCGGACTTGATGGCGCGCACGTCGACAAGGCCGGTCGTTTCCTCGGTCAGCGGCAGATGAAGCGAGACGATGTCGCTGGTGGCGAGCAGCTCGGCGAGTGGCAGGTAGCGGGCGGGCGCATCGGGCTTCTCCGCCCGGCTCCAGTAGACCGGCTCGGCTGCCATGGCGGTGAGGATCGGTGCCAGCATCTGCGGCACGGCGCCCATGCCGACGAGCCCCACGCGCCGGCCGGCGAGCTCGCCCAAAGCCTCCATGGTGGCCAAGGGCGGCGCCCACTGGCCCTGGCGGAGCGCCGGGTCGACCTCGGCGAGACGGCGCAGGCTGGCCAGCATCAGGAGCAGCGTCAGCTCGACCACCGCGCGGGTGTTGGTGCCGGGCATGTTGGCGACCTGGATGCCCCGGGCCTTCGCCGCCTCGAGGTCGATGGTGTTGAGCCCGACCCCCCATTTCTGGATCAGCCGGAGACGGGGTGCGGCCTCGATCACCTCGGCGGTGACGGGGGCGAGGGCATGCCAGAGGATCTCGGTCTCGGGCAGCTCGCGGGCGAGGCCATCCGGGTCCTCGGGAGCGACGATACGCACGTCGAGCCCGTCGGCGGCAAGCGCGCGCAGCCGTCTCGTCAGCCGCTGCCCGGCTTGGTAATGGAACAGCACACGCTGCACGGTCATCCTCCCTGCCGGTCGTAACGACCCGGCGACGTGGCCGGCAGCCCAGCGTCGATCGGGGATGCCGCAATGCGGGTCGGTTGGAACAGCGACATCATGGCCGTGCTGCGCCGCGCGGGCCTGCTCGAGCTCGGGTCACCACCGCCGATGGTGCCGCTCACCGGCGGCGTCTCCTCGGATATCTGGCGTGTCGACATCGCTGGCAAGCAGTACTGCGTCAAGCGGGCGCTGGAAAAGCTCAAGGTGCAGGCCGACTGGCGCGCACCGATCGAGCGCAACAGCTACGAGGCGGCCTATCTCGAGGTGGTCGACCGCCTGGTGCCCGGGGCGGTGCCGGGGCTCATCTACGTCGATGCGGCGGCTTCCGCGATCGTCACGCGCTATCTCGACCCGAAGGCCTACGAGCTCTGGAAGACGGCGCTCATGGCGGGCCAGATCGACCCGGCCGTGGCCGCCGCCGTCGGCGACCGGCTCGGGCGGATTCACCGCCTGACCGCCGACGATGCGGCCATCGCCGCCCGGTTCCGCAGCGACCAGGTCTTCCACGCCATCCGGCTCGAGCCCTATCTCCTCGCCACCGCCGAGACCCAGCCCATGGTGGCCACGCAGCTGAGCGCCCTCGCCCGGCGGACGGCGGCGACCAAGCGCTGCCTGGTGCATGGCGATGTCAGCCCGAAGAACATCCTGGTCGGCAGGCTCGGCCCGGTGCTGCTCGACGCGGAATGTGCGTGGTTTGGCGATCCTGCCTTCGATCTCGCCTTCGTCCTCAACCATCTGGCGCTCAAGGCCCGGCATCGCCCGGCCGACGCGCAGCACTTCGCCGAGGCGTTCCGCCGGCTGGTCGACGCCTATCTCGGCCATGTCGACTGGGAGCCGGTGGCGGCGGTCGAGGAGCGGACGACCTCGCTCCTGCCCGGGCTGATGCTGGCCCGGGTCGACGGCAAGTCGCCCGTCGAGTATCTGACGGGCGGCAAGGAGAAGGCGGACGTACGCGCCTTCGCCATTCATCATCTGACCGAGCCCGTGGCGCGCCTGGAGGCGTTTCGCGAGGCTTGGTTCACGGGGTTTGGGAAATGAGCCGGGCGACCATCATCGAGCATGTCCATGGCCGCCGCGTCTTCGACAGCCGCGGCCGCCCCACCGTCGAGGCGGAGGTGCGCCTGCAGGGCGGGGCCATCGGCCGGGCGATCGCCCCGGCCGGTGCGTCCAAGGGCTCGGCCGAGGCGGTCGACCGGCGCGATGGCGGCAGCGCCATGGGCGGCCACGACGTGCGGGGTGCCGTGGCGTCCGTCGCCGAGCAGATCGCCCCGGCGCTCCGTGGCCTCGATGGCCACGACCAGATCGCCGTCGACGAGGCGCTCATTGCCCTCGACGGCACCGCCAACCGCAGCGGGCTCGGGGCGAACGCGATGATCGCGGTCTCGATGGCCACGGCCTGGGCCGCTGCGGAGGCCGCCGGCCAGCCGCTCTGGCGCCATCTCCTGGGCGAGCGCCAGGGGCCGGTGACCCTGCCTTTGCCCGAGATCCAGATCTTCGGCGGCGGCGCCCATGCCGCCCGCAGGGTCGACATCCAGGACTTCATGATCGTCTGCCCGGGTGCCGAAACGGTAGCCGAGGCGCTCGACTGGACGGCCGAGGTCTATCGGGCCGCGGGCGAGCTGATGGCCGAGAGCGGCCGGCTCGCCGGGGTCGCCGACGAGGGCGGCTGGTGGCCGGTCTTCGCCAGCAACGAGGAAGCGCTCGAAGCACTGGTCCAGGCGATCGAGCGGGCCGGCCGGCGCCCCGGCGACGAGGTGGCGATCAGCCTCGACGTCGCAGCCTCCGAGTTCGGCAAGGATGGCAGCTACCAGCTGGCGCGCGACGAGCGGGTGCTCGATCGCGACGCCATGATCGAGCTGCTCGAGGGCTGGCTCGACCGCTACCCGATCGTCTCGATCGAGGACCCGCTGGCCGAGGACGACGCCGAAGGCTTCCTCCGGTTCACCCGCAAATTCGGCCATCGCGTGCAGATCATCGGCGACGACTTCCTCGTGACCGACGCCGGCAAGGTGCGCGCCGCGGCGCAGGCGGGGATCGCCAATGCGGTGCTGATCAAGCCCAACCAGCGCGGCACGCTGATGGAGACGCTCGAGTGCTGGAAGGCCGCCAGGGCCTACGGCTTCGGCGGCGTCGTCTCGGCCCGCTCGGGCGAGACCGAGGACGTCACGATCTGCCATCTGGCGGTCGGCTGGCAGGTGCCGCAGCTCAAGGTGGGCTCGTTCAGCCGCTCCGAGCGGATGGCGAAATGGAACGAGCTGCTGCGGCTCGAGGAGGCGCTCGGCGACCGCGCCCGATTTGCCGGCGGCACACCCTATGCGGCCTCGCCGCCCTCGCCTTCGGCCTCGAGCAGCTCCGCGTAGAGCGGGTCGAGCGCCACCTCCAGCCCGAGCTCCCGGACTTCCAGCACGTCGCCGGGGCCGAGATCGCGCACCGCCCAGAAGCCCTCGCGGCGCTGCCAGTGCTCGATCCGCGCCCGCTCGGTGGCGACCAGCAGGATGTCGTGCACGCTTTCGATCAGGCGGTAGTCGTCGAGCTTGAGCAGGCGATCGGTGGCTTCGGTCGAGGCGGAGAGGACCTCGACCACGAGGCGCGGGTCGGTCTGGTAGACCCGGCCGCGATCCCGGGGCCCGCAGGTGACCACAAGGTCGGCCTGCCAGTACGTGTCATCGCGATGTGCCGGCTTGACGCCTGCCTCGGACAGCACCCGGCAAGGCGGTTTGAGCTGGCGCCGGATCTCGCTGCCGAGCGCGATCACCATTTCGCCATGCCCTTCGCGGGCCGGCGCCATGGCGGTGATCACGCCGCGGATGAGCTGATGGCGCGCGTCGCCCTCGCCGTCGAAGGCGAGGAACTCGACCAGGGTGACAAGGCGCTCGGCGGTATCGGCCATGGCCCGATCCTACCAGAAAACGCTCAGAGGTTCAGCTTCATGCCGAGATGGGTCGCCTCGAAGCCGAGCCTTTCGTAGAAGCGGTGCGCGTCCAGGCGCTGGCGGTCGGTGGTGAGCTGCACGAGGCCGCAGCCGGCGGCCCGGGCGCGCTCGATCGCCGCCTCCAACAGGAACTCGCCGAGGCCCCGGCCGCGCGCGTCCTTCGCCACCCGGACATTCTCGATCAGCGCCCGCTTCATGCCGCGCCGGCTGAGCGACGGCATGAGGCGAAGCTGCAGGCAGCCGATCACCCGGTTGCCCTCGCGAATGACCAGGAGGCTGTGCAGCGGATCGGCGGCGATCCCCTCGAACGCCCGGACGTAGCAGGGGTCGAGCGGCGGTGGCGGGATCTCGCGCGTGGCACCGAGCACGTCGTCGGCGAGCATTGCCACGATCTGCTCCAAATCGGCGAACCCGGCCTCGTCGATCCGGGGCTCTGCTGACCGTGTCGGGGTTTCCATCGGCGCTCGCTTGATCCTGTGCTTCGGGCTCGCCATCTTAGCCCCATGAAGGTCGATCTCACCACCCTGCCCGCGGTTCGGCAACCGCCCGACGAGCGCAAGTTCTGGCGCAAGCTGACGCGGGTGCTCGCCGCCATCCCGTTTGCCGAGGATCTGGTCGCGGCTTGGTTCTGCGCCCGGGACCCGGCGACACCGGGCTATGTCCGGACGGTGCTGTTCGGGGCGATCGCTTATTTCCTGATGCCGGTGGACCTCGTCGCCGACTATCTCGTCGGTGTCGGCTTCACCGACGACGCCGCGGTGATCGCCATGGTCCTCTCGACCCTCGGCCGCCACATCGAGCCCCGGCATCGCTCGGCGGCACAGCAGCGGCTGGCGCAACTGCGCGACGCCTGACCGACTGGACGGGGGTTTCTCATGACAGCGCGTCGCGGCTGGCTCGGCAGGCTGCACGGCGCGACGGACGGCTCATCCGCGGCCCTGGTCAGGGCGATCCTCGAGAGCCACGAGGAGAGGAACCTCAGAAGGCTGACGATCGCCCGCAGCCTCATGTTCCTCGCCATCTTCTTCTGGCTCGGCCTCAATTACGGCTGGTCGACCGCCGCCGACAACGCGCTCGTTCTCCTGGCGTTCATTGCCAATGGCCTCGTCGCCTACGCCCTGGCCCGGGGCCGCAGCGACCGACGCTGGGTGCCGTTCGTGGTGATGCTGGTCGATGCGATCCTGCTCGGCTTCACCCTTTTGGCTCCTGGCCGCACCTATCCCGGCGACTGGCCCTGGGCCACGGTCCTGCGCCAGCCGAGCTTCCTCTACTTCCTCCTGCTGCCGGCGATCGCCAGCCTCAGCTTCCGGCCTCTCGCGGTCCTCTGGTCGGCGTTCTGCGTGGGCCTCGTCTGGGCTGTCGGCACCATGCTGATCGTGCTCACGCCGGGCACGTCGACGACCATTCCCAACTACGGCGAAGAGGGCCCGGAGGCGAGCGCCAGCCAGCTCGCGGCCTACCTGTCGCCCAACTACGTGCATGTCGACGACGCGGTGGTGCGGATCTTCCTCACCGGCCTGATTGCCGCACTCCTCACCTATGGCGCCTATCGCGCCCGGCGGCTGATGCTCGAGCAGGCGGAGGTGGTCCGGCAGCGCACCAACCTCGCCCGCTACGTCGCCCCCAACATGGTCGAGGCCCTGGCGCGGACCGACCGGCCCATGGGCGAGGTGCGCACCCACAGCGCGGCGGTCCTCTTTGCCGACATCAAGGGCTTCACCGCACTTGCCGAGGCCGGCAGCCCGGAGTCGTCGATGCGGCTGCTGCGCGAGTTCCACGCGCGGATGGCGAACTGCGTGTTCGCCCATGGCGGCACCTTCGACAAGTTCATCGGCGACGGGCTGATGGCCACCTTCGGCACGCCGGAGCCGGCAGCGGATGCCGCCGACCGCGCACTCGCCTGCGGCCGGGCCATGCTCGCCGCCATTGGCGAATGGCGCGAGGCACGCATGGCGCTGGGCGAGGCGCCGGTCGAGGTCGGCATCGGCATCCATTTCGGGCCGGTCATCATGGGCGATATCGGCGGCGGCGAGGCCGACCAGCGCTTCGAGTTCGCCGTGATCGGCGACACCGTCAACGTGGCGAGCCGCCTCGAGCGCCTGACCCGCAGCGTCGGACGTCCGCTGCTGGCGAGCGGGGACCTCCGCCAGGCGCTGCGGACGATGGCCGACGACCTCGAGCCGCTCGGCCCGCATCATCTGGACGGGCGCTCGGGGCTCGTCGAGATCTGGGCGGTCAGCGCTGCGGCCGCGGCGTCCGGCGGTAGGGATCCGGGATGAGGAAGAGATGGTCCGCCGCGTCGCCGGCACCCTGGTGGCAGGCGACGCAGAAGCCGGTGCCCTCAGCATTGGTGCCGCTGCTGTCGGCGAAGATGCTGCCATCCGGCAGGATCAGGACATAGCGCCAGTCGCGGGCCTCGGGGTCGTAGCCCTCGGGCATCTTCTCCATGACGCTGAGCGGGCCGGCGAAGATGCGCAACTGCCGGTCGATGGCGATGGCGTCTTTGGCGATGATGCTGCCGACCGGCATCGACTCGCCTTCCGCCAGGCGACCGTAATCTGCCGCGGCGGTGCCGTTGACGTAGTTGTTGACGTAGCGGTCGCCATGGGTCGCTGACCGGTAGGGTGCCCGGTTGGCGCGGCGCCAGGAGCGGTAGAACCGGGCGGCGGGCACACCCGACAGGGCATAGCTCTTGGCCATCTCGTCGACCCGCCGGGCATAGAGATGCTCGGCCATGCCTGGATCGAGCACGGCGGGATCGGGCATCTGGAAATGCCCGTCCGGCCTGAAGGGATCCGCGGCCAGCGCCGCGCCAGCGCCGATGACGACGGTCCACATCACTGACGCGAGGCCGATCGGGATAAGGGAAGAGCGCATGCCGACCTCCTCAGTCGTCTGTCCCAGGCTCTCCGAACGATCGCGTAGCCGACAGGATACGCCATGGGGCCGTGGTCTCAAAGTCACGGCGGCGTGCGGCGCCGCCGTCGTTGACCGGGATGGCCTGCGATGACTAGGGTCTCCGCCGCGAGGAGTCCGCCCGACGCGAGCGTTTCGGGCAGATCACAACAGGAGGTAGAGCAGCCATGAAGAAGCTGAACGCGCTGGCCGGTGCCGCGGCACTGGCGCTCGGTGCCGGGGCCGCTGCGGCGGAGACCTGGGAGATGCCGATGGCCTATCCCGACAGCAATTTCCACACCGAGAACGGCAAGGAATTCGCAACCTGCGTCGGCGAGCGGACCAATGGCGAGCTCGAGATCGTCGTCCATGGCGGCGGTTCGCTCTTCAAGGGCGACGAGATCAAGCGGGCCGTGCAGACCGGCCAGGTGCTGATCGGCGAGCGGCTGCTCTCGGCGCATGCCAACGAGGAGCCGCTTTTCGGCGCCGACAGCATCCCCTTCCTCGCCACGAGCTATGAAGCCTCCGACAAGCTCTGGCAGGCCACCCGGCCGCCGCTCGAGGAGCTGCTCGACAGCCAGAACATGGTGCTGCTCTACGCCGTGCCTTGGCCGCCGCAGGGTCTCTACACCAAGAAGGAGCTGAACTCGGCGGCCGACATGGAGGACGTCAAGTTCCGCTCCTACAACGCCGCGACGGCGCGCATGGCGGAGCTGATGGAGGCGGCCCCGGTGCAGATCGAGGCGGCCGAGCTGAGCCAGGCGCTGGCCACCGGCGTTGCCGAGAGCTTCATCTCGTCGGGCTCCACCGGCTACGACTCGAAGGTCTGGGAGCAGCTCACCCACTGGTACGAGGTGAACGCCTGGCTGCCGCGCAACCACGTGCTGGTCAACAAGCCGGCCTGGGAAGGCCTCGACGATGCCACCCGCACGGCGCTCGGCGAGTGCGCCGCCGAGGCCGAGGCGCGCGGCACGGCGAAGTCCGAGGAGCTCAACGACTGGTACAAGGAGCAGCTCGTCGCCAACGGCATGACGGTGACCCCGCCCGGTGACCAGCTCCGTGCCGACCTCGAGGCCATCGGCGCGCAGATGACCGAGGAGTGGCTGGCGGCCGCCGGTGATGGCGGCAAGGCCGTCATCGACAACTACAAGTCCATGTGACCGGCCGGATTCCGGTCGACGAGGGCAAGCGGCGATGACGCGCTGGCTGCGGGTGGGGCTCGACGGGCTCTACCGTGGTTGCGGGTTCATCGCCGCTTTCTTTCTCGTCACCCTGCTGCTGATCATCCTCGGGCAGATCCTCGCCCGCTGGCTGGACGTTCAGTTCCCGGGCTCGACCAGCTATGCCGGCTACTGCATGGCCGGCGCCTCGTTCTTCGCGCTGGCCTACACGCTGAACCACGGTGCGCATATCCGGGTCTCGCTCTTCATCGGCCAGCTCACCGGCCTGTCGCGCCGCGTGGCCGAGATCTGGTGCCTCGGCATCGCCACCGGTCTCGCCTGGTACTTCGCCTGGTTCGCCATCAAGGCCGTGCGGGTCTCGCGCATGATCAATGACGTGAGCCAGGGCCAGGACGCGACGCCGCTCTGGATCCCGCAGAGCTTCATGGCGATCGGCACGGTGGTGCTGGCCATCGCCTTCACCGACCACCTCGTCCGCGTGCTGCGCGGCGGCGAGCTGCCGGGCGAGGAAGCCGGGCACTGACGGGCCCGGCAGCGCTCCGGCCTGCTCGTCAGGCCCCGGTAGCCATGTTATCCTGACGCCATGCACAGCGTGCCAGCCAAGCTCTATGACGAGGACTTCTACGCCTGGACAAAGGATCAGGCGCGGGCACTGGCGGAGCTTGCGGCGACGCGGCCCAATGCCCCGATCGACTTTCCGCATCTCATCGAGGAGGTCGAGGACTTGGGCCGATCTGCCCGCAATGCCGTGCGCAGCCAGTTGCGCCGCCTGCTCGAGCATCTGCTCAAGCTCGCCTATTCGCCCGCCAGCGAGCCACGTCGCGGCTGGCTGGCGACGGTGGATCAATCACGCCTGGAGCTGCGAGACCTGCTGACCCCGACTCTCCGGCTCGAGATCGATGCCGAGCTGCCGCGCCTCTATCGGGATGCACGGCTGCTGACGATCCGGCGTCTCACCGAGTTCGGCGAGGACGAGGCCGCCGCACGCCTGCCTGATGCCTGCCCGTTCCCGATTGATCGCCTGCTCGATCCTGACTGGTATCCGACACCCTGAGCTTGCGCCGGCCCGCGCTTGGTGATCCTCTTCGTGGCATGACGCGCTTCGGGAGGGTCTGATGATCGTCGAGCAGCCGGGCGGACCACGCGATCCCCTGCGTCAGGCCATCGACATCCACACCCGGGCCGACGAGGCGGCCTGCCTTGCGGCGCTGCTTGGCCGGCTGGAGCTCGACCCGGCGGCGCTGGAGCGCATCGACGCCACGGCGCGCGGTCTCGTCACGGAGGTGCGCGGGGCCCGGCACCGGCCGGGCGGCATCGATGCCTTCCTGCAGGAATACGGGCTTTCGACCCAGGAAGGCGTGATGCTGATGTGCATCGCCGAGGCCTTGCTGCGGGTGCCCGACAACGCCACGCAGGAGCGGCTGATCCGCGACAAGATCGCACCGGCCGACTGGGACCGGCATCTCGGCCATTCGCGCTCGCTCTTCGTCAACGCCTCGACCCTGGCGCTGATGCTGACCGGCCGGGTGGTGGGGCTGCG
The DNA here is from genome assembly GCA_030431615.1 of Alphaproteobacteria bacterium. Lineage (GTDB taxonomy): Bacteria > Pseudomonadota > Alphaproteobacteria > Geminicoccales > Geminicoccaceae > SLRI01. The sequence continues at coordinate 44,343 of JAUIID010000002.1, read as the reverse complement.
CCGCTTCGCCGGCACCTCCCCCGGGGCACTGGTCGGCCGATTGGTGGCGCGGTTGGGCGAGCCCGTGGTGCGCGAGGCCGTGGGCCAGGCGATGAAGATCCTGGGCCGCCAGTTCGTCATGGGCCGGACCATCGACGAGGCGCTTGAGCGCGCCCGGGCGATGGAGGCGCGGGGCTACGGCTATTCCTACGACATGCTGGGCGAGGCGGCACGGACCGCTGCCGACGCCGAGCGCTATTTCCAGGCCTACCGGACGGCCATCGCCGCCATCGGCGAGGCGGCGGGCGGCCGGGGACCCGTCGACGGCCCCGGCATCTCGATCAAGCTCTCGGCCCTCCACCCGCGCTACGAGCCGGCGCAGCGCACCCGCGTCATGGACGAGCTCCTGCCGCGGCTCGAAGCGCTCGCCAGAGCGGCGGCGGCAGCGGATATCGGCCTCAACATCGATGCCGAGGAGGCCGACCGGCTGGACCTCTCCCTCGACCTGATCGAGGCGGTCTCGGCCCATCCCGACCTTGCCGGCTGGGACGGCTTCGGCGTGGTCGTGCAGGCCTACCAGAAGCGGGCACCCTTCGTGCTCGACTGGCTCGAGGACATGGCGCGCCGGCATCGCCGCCGGCTGATGGTCCGGCTGGTCAAGGGGGCCTACTGGGACAGCGAGATCAAGCGCGCCCAGGAGCTGGGCCTCGACGGCTACCCGGTCTTCACCCGCAAGCCCTCGACCGACGTCTCCTATCTCGCCTGCGCGCGGCAGATGCTGGGCAAGGAGCAGCTTTTCTATCCGCAGTTCGCCACGCACAACGCCCACACCATCGCCGCCGTGCTCGAGTTCGCAGGCCCCGCCCGCGGCTTCGAGTTCCAGCGGCTGCACGGCATGGGCGAGGCGCTCTATCGCGAGATCGTCGAGGAGGACCGCTACGGCGTCAGCTGCCGGATCTATGCCCCTGTCGGGCGGCACGAGGACCTGCTCGCCTATCTCGTCCGCCGCCTGCTCGAGAACGGTGCCAACAGCTCCTTCGTCAACCGCCTGCAGGACGACCGACTGCCGATCGACGAGATCATCGCCGACCCCATCGCCGAGGTCCGGGCCAGAGGCGGGCGGCCCCACCCCCGGATTCCCCAGCCGCGCGCCATCACCTGGCCCGAGCGGGCGACGGCGAAGGGGCTCGACCTCGCCTCGCCCGGCACGCACGAGGAGCTCCGCGAGGCCATGCTGGCGGCCGAGGCTTTGCCCTGGCAGGCCGGCCCGATCGTCGAGGGCACCATGGCAAGAGACGGGCTGCGGCCGGTCCACTCGCCGGCCGATGGCAAGCGGACGATCGGCGAGGCGCGCGACACGAGCCCGGCCGAGCTCGACCGGGCGCTGGCGGTAGCGGAGCGGGGGGCCACCGGCTGGGCGGCCGTGCCGGTGGACGAGCGGAGCCGATGCCTGGAGCGGGCGGCGGAGCTCATGGAGGAGCGCCTGCCGACGCTCATGACGATCGCGGTCAGGGAGGCCGGCAAGACCATCCCGGATGCGCTTGCCGAGGTGCGCGAGGCGGTCGATTTCCTCCGCTACTATGCCGCCCGCGCGCGCATCGACATGGGCCGGCCGCTCCGCCTGCGCGGTGCCGCGGCCGGACGCGAGGTGGAGCTGAAGGGCGGCGGCGTCTTCGCCTGCATCAGCCCCTGGAACTTCCCGCTCGCGATCTTCACAGGCCAGATCGCGGCGGCCCTCGCCGCCGGCAATGCGGTGCTGGCCAAGCCCGCCGAACAGACGCCGCTGATCGCCGCGGCCGGCACCGCCATCCTGCTCGAGTCCGGCATTCCGCCGGCGGCCTTGCAGCTCCTGCCGGGCGACGGGCCGTCGGTTGGCGCCCCGCTCGTGGCGGATCCGCGGATCGCCGGGGTCTGCTTCACCGGCTCCACCGAGGTGGCGCGGAGCATCAGCCGCGCGCTCGCCGGGCGTGGCGGCCCGCCAGCGGTGCTGGTCGCCGAGACGGGCGGGCTCAACGCCATGATCGTCGACAGCACCGCCCTGCCGGAGCAGGTGACACGGGACGTGCTGGTGAGCGCCTTCCAGAGTGCCGGCCAGCGCTGCTCGGCGCTGCGCCTGCTCTGCCTGCAGACCGATATCGCCGAGCCGATGCTGGAGATGATCGCAGGGGCCATGGACGAGCTCCAGGTCGGCGACCCGGCGCTGCTCGCCACCGACATCGGCCCGGTGATCGATGCCGAGGCGCGCTCGATGCTGGAGGCCCACAAGAAGCGGATGCTGGGCGAGGCCCGGCCGATCAAGCGGCTGAAGCCGGGGCCCGGCACCGGGGCTGGCACCTTCGTGCTGCCGGCGGCGTTCGAGATCGACTGGATCGACCGGCTCGGGCGCGAGGTCTTCGGGCCGATCCTGCACGTCGTCCGCTTCCGGGCGGAAGATCTGGATCGGCTGGTCGGCGCCATCAACGCCTCGGGCTATGGCCTGACCATGGGCCTGCACACGCGGATCGACGCCACCCGGGACCGGGTCGCGGCCCGGGCTCGCGTCGGCAACATCTACGTCAACCGCAACCAGATCGGAGCGCTCGTCGGCATCCAGCCCTTCGGCGGCATGGGCCTCTCCGGCACGGGGCCCAAGGCCGGCGGGCCCGGCTATCTGGCGCGGTTCATGCGCGAGGCGCCGGACGCGGCGAGCGAGCCCCCGAAGGTGTCGCCCGGCCTCTCGCGTGCGAGCATCGAGGCAGCATTCGCCGCACCGGAGCCCGAGCCGGCCGGGCTCGAGGCCCGCGCCAGGGCGCTCGAGGCGGTCGCGGCGAAGCTCGGCGAGCCGGCCGCGGCGACGCTCCGCTTCCTCGCCGCCGAGGCCCGCGACCTGCTGGACGAGCCCACCATGCTGCCGGGGCCGACCGGCGAGGACGACAGCCTCGCCTACGAGCCGCGCGGCACCTTCGCCTGCGTCGCCGCCGACCCGGCGGCCCTCGCCGGGCAGCTCGCGGCGGCCCTCGTTACCGGCAACCGTGTAATTGCGGTCGGTCCGGCGGCCCCGGAGATCGCCCGGGCCTTCCGCTCCGCCGGCCTGCCGGCCGGGCTCGTTGTGCCGATCGAAGGGGGCGAGGATGCGACGCTCGAGGACCTCGCCCGTGACCGCCGCATCGACGGGCTGGCCCTGGCCGGCCCCGCCGAGCTCGGTTGCCGACTCGCCGCAGCACTCGCCGAGGCGGAGGGGCCGATCCGCCCGCTCGTCCCCTGGTCACCTCAGGCCGGCGCCTTCGGCGCGCCGTCGCCCGGCAGCCCGCATTTCCTGCACCGGTTCCTGACCGAGAAGACGGTCTCCGTCGACACCACGGCTTCGGGCGGCAATGCCTCGCTGCTCGCCCTCGGCGGCGAGGCCGGGTGAGTTAGCCGACCGCGCGGCGGTAGAGGTGCCAGGTGGCGTGGCCGAGCACCGGCAGCACCACGAGGAGGCCGAGCAACAGGGGCACGGAGGCAAGGAACAGGCTGACGCCGACGATCACGCCCCAGGCCAGCATGGGCCCCGGACTGGCGAAGAACACCCGAAGCGAGGTCGCCACCGCCGTCGACACGTCGACCTCGCGATCGAGCAGCATCGGAAAGGCGAAGGTCGCGAGCGCCAGGATGGCAAGGGCGAAGGCGGCACCGATGGCGTTGCCGAGGATCACGAGCGTCCAGCCATGCGAGGTGGTGAAGAGCTCGGCGAGGAACGTGCCGATCGCGATATCGGCCGAGCCATAGGTCATGCGCAGCAGCGCCATGGCGATCCAGAGCCAGGCGAGGAAGACGAGGGCGACGCCCAGACCCAGGCGCAGGATGCCGCCGCGATTGGGCGAGCCGCTCACCTTGAACATGTGCCAGAAGCGCGCCTCCTCGCCGGCCTCGCGGCGGCGGCTGACCTCGTAGAGACCGAGCGCCGCGAACGGGCCGAGCAGCGCAAAGCCGCCGATCAGCGGGAAGATCAGCGGCAGGAGGCTGTAGTGGAAGCTGGCCCGGATGATGACGAGGCCGAGCACCGCGTAGATCAGGCCCACGAGATAGGCATGGGTCGGCACCGCCCGGAAGTCCTCCCAGCCCTTGCGCAGGGCAAAACGCAGGTCGTCACCGCCGATCCGGCGGACGGCGACGGCCTGACCACCGGCGGCACCGGGCTGTCCGAAAGGAGCTGCTGCGAGCTGTTCAGGCATGACACCTTAGTCCCCTGGCATCCTCTGATAGGTGGAGGATGGAGGGTCCACCGGAACGCCCTGCCTGACAAGTGGCGAACGCACACGTTTGCGGGAGCGGCCCCGCCGCCGGCGGGTCAGAGCTCGAAGGGCACGCCCGGCTCGGCGATGTGGACGCGGCCGCGCCGCACCTCCTTTTCCAGCACCCTGGGATCGCCGGTCAGCAGATCGAACGTGCCCCAGTGGACGGGTACGACGAGCTCGAGCTCGAGCAGCTCGTTGCAGGCGATGGCGGCATGGGACGGGTTCATGGTGAAGCGGTCACCGACCGGCAGGAAGCCGACCTTCGGCTGGTAGAGGCGCTGGATCAGCTTCATGTCGGAGAAGAGGCAGGTGTCGCCGGCGTGGTAGACGGCCCCTTCGCTGCCGGTGATGACGAAACCCGCCGGATCGCCCATCGAGCGCGGCTCGCCATCGCGCATGATGCCGGCGCTGTGGAAGGCCGGAACCATCGAGAAGGCGAGGCCGCCCTCCTCGACCGTGCCGCCGGTGTTCATCGGCTGGACCTTCTCCACGCCCTGCCCGTTCATCCACATGCAGATCTCGTACTGGGCGAAGAGCGTGGCGCCGTACTTCTGGGCCAGCCGCACGGTGTCGCCCGTGTGGTCCTCGTGGCCGTGCGTGACGACGATGGCGTCGACGCGCTCGAGACCGTCCTCCCAGCCCTTGGGGTGCTTCGGGTTGCCGGTGAAGAAGGGATCGATCAGGACCGACTTGCCTGCCGTCTCGAGGTGAACGGCCGAGTGGCCGAGCCAGGTCATGCGCATGCGGTCGTCTCCTCCTGACCGGATTAGATCGTTGCCTTGCCGGCAACGGTGGAATTCCGCCGGGCCCGTGGTGCGGGCCACGACGACCAACCAGATAGGCGGCATACAGCCATGGAGACAAGGCCATGATCAGGATCCGCCACGCCGCCGAGCGCGGGCATGCCGATTTCGGCTGGCTCGACAGCCGGCACAGCTTCAGCTTCGGCCAGTACCACGATCCGCGCCACATGGGTTTCGGGCCGCTGCGCGTGATCAACGACGACCGGGTGGCAGCCGGGCGCGGCTTCGGCGCGCACCCGCATCGCGACATGGAGATCGTCACCTACGTCCTGGAAGGTGCGCTGGAGCACGAGGACAGCCTGGGCTCGGGCTCGGTCATGCGGCCGGGTGACGTGCAGCGGATGAGTGCGGGCACCGGCATCCGTCACTCCGAGTACAACCACTCGGCCACCGAGCCCGTGCATTTCCTGCAGATCTGGATCGAGCCGGAGCGCACCGGGCTGACGCCCTCCTACGCCCAGGTGCATGTCGAGCCCGCTGACCGCCAGGGCAGGCTGGTCCTTGTCGCCTCGCGCGACGGCCGTGCGGGCTCGCTCAGCCTGAACCAGGATGCCGACATCCATGTGGCGGCGCTGGCCCCGGGCGAGGCGGTCAGCCACACGGCCGCCGCGGGCCGCAAACTCTGGCTGCAGGTGGCCAATGGCAGCGTGCGGCTCAACGGCCAGAGCCTCGCCGAAGGAGACGGGGCGGCCCTGACGGACGAGCCCACGCTCGAGATCGAGGGCGTCGAGGCGGCCGAGATCCTGCTCTTCGACATGGCCGGCTGACGCCGGCCGCCCCCCTCGCCCCGGGCCGGCGCCGTGCAGCGGTCTTGCGCTGCCGGCGCCGCTGGGCTTTCATTCACGCATCAGGCTTCCGCACGAGACCGCCAAGGCGCCGATGCTCCGCCTCTATCACCAGCCGCTCTGTCCCTTCTCGCGCAAGATCCGACTGGTGCTGCGCGAGAAGAATCTCGCGGCCGAGCTGGTCGAGATCGAGCCCTGGCGGCGCGAGGCGTCGTTCCTCGAGCTCAATGCCGCGGCCGAGGTGCCGGTGCTGGTCGACGACGATGCCGTGGTCGTGGACAGTGCTGCCATTTGCGACCACCTGCACGAGACCCACCCGGAGCCCGACCTCCTGGGCGAGACCCAGGCCCAGCGCGACGAGACGCGGCGGCTGGTCGCCTGGTTCGACGTCAAGTTCCGCCGCGAGGTCACCGACCTCCTCTGGGGCGAGAAGCTGCTGCGCCGGCTGAAGCGCAACGGCACGCCGAGCTCGGAGGCGCTCCGCGCCGGTGCCGCCAACATCCGCGGCCATCTCGCCTATATCGGCTATCTCTACGAGGACCGCCGCTGGCTCGCCGGCGATGTCATGACGCTGGCCGATCTCACGGCAGCGGCCCATATCTCGGTCCTCGACTATCTCGGCGACGTGCCCTGGGAGACCTCCTCCGCGGCACGCGACTGGTACGCCAAGGTCAAGTCGCGGCCCGCCTTCCGGCCGCTGCTCATGGACCGGATCACCAGCATCAAGCCACCGGTGCATTACGACGACCTCGACTTCTGAAGAGCTCAGAGAGCGCGCACTCGGCCTCGGCTTCGCCGATCTTCGGATCACTCGTGCCGAGGTGCCGAAGGCGGCCGAGGCGGCCTATCGCGACTTCATCGCCAAAGGCCGGCACGGCACGATGGACTGGCTCGCCCGCGATCCCGAGCGTCGCGCTCAACCGGGCGGCATGTGGCCGGCGGCACGAACCGCCATCCTGCTCGCCATGAACTACGGGCCCGCCCACGATCCCCTGGCGGTGCTGGCCCTGAAGGACCGGGCCGCGATCTCGGTCTATGCGCAGAACCGCGACTATCACGATGTCATCAAGGGCCGGCTGAAGGAGCTCGCCGGCTGGCTGCAGCGCTCGACCGGTGCGGAGGTCAAGGTCTTCGTCGACACGGCACCGCTGATGGAGAAGCCACTGGCACACCAGGCCGGGCTCGGCTGGCAGGGCAAGCACACCAATCTCGTCTCGCGCCGCTTCGGCTCCTGGCTCTTTTTGGGCTCGATCCTGACCACCGCCGAGCTGGCCGTCGACGCGCCGGAGACCGACCATTGCGGCGCCTGTCGCCGCTGCCTCGATATCTGCCCGACCGGGGCCTTCCCCAAGGCCTACGAGCTCGATGCAAGGCGCTGCCTCTCCTATCTGACGATCGAGCACAAGGGGCCGATCCCGCACGAGTTCCGCGCACCCATGGGCAACCGCATCTATGGCTGCGACGACTGCCTCGCCGTCTGCCCCTGGAACAAGTTCGCCATCGAGGCCCGTGAGGCGAAGCTGCAGGCGCGCGACGAGCTGGTGGCCCCCCGCCTGGACGTGCTCCTTGCTCTCGACGATGCCGTCTTTCGCCAGCTCTTTGCGGGCTCGCCCGTCAAGCGGATCGGCCGCGACCGGTTCCTGCGCAATGTCCTGATCGCTGCCGGCAACAGCGGCGACAACCGCCTCGTGCCGCGGCTCGAGGTACTCCTCGGCGAGGCGTCGCCGCTGGTGCGCGGTGCCGCCGTTTGGGCGCTTCGGCGGCTGGCTGCCGAGGCGGTGGTCGAGCGACAGCGCGCCGCCCATCTTGCCAGCGAAGCCGACCCGGAGGTGCGAGACGAATGGCTGAGATAGCCCCGACCCTGCTCTGCTTCGGCCTCGGCTACTCGGCGGACGTGCTGGCCCAGCGACTCCTGGGCCAGGGCTGGCGGATCGTTGGCACCTCGCGCCAGGCCGAGAAGCGCCGCGAGCTGGAAGCGAGGGGGTACACCATGCACCCCTTCGAGCGCGGCACATCTTTGCCCGATACCGCCTTCGCGGGCGTCACCCATGTGCTCACCTCGATCGCCCCGGACGAGGCGGGCGATCTGGTCCTCGACATGCACCAGGCCGAGCTCGGGCGCTGCGGCCTCGCCTGGGCCGGCTATCTCGGCACCACGGCGGTCTATGGCGACCGGGGCGGCGACTGGGTCGACGAGACCATGCCGATCGAGCCCTCGCTGCCGCGTGCCGAGCGCCGGGCGCGGGCCGAGGCGCAATGGCTGGAGAGCGGCCTGCCGGCGCATGTCTTCCGCCTCGCCGGCATCTACGGCCCGGGCCGCAATCCCTTCGTCAACCTCAGGGCCGGCACCGCCCGGCGCATCGTCAAGCCCGGCCAGGTCTTCTCGCGCATCCATGTCGAGGACATCGCGACGGTGCTCGAGGCCTCCATCGCCCGCCCCCATCCGGGCCAGATCTACAATGTCTGCGACGACGAGCCGGCGCCGCCGCAGGACGTGGTGGCGCACGCCGCCGAGCTCATGGGGGTCGAGCCGCCGGCAGAGCAGGACTTCGCCACGGCCGAGCTCTCGCCCATGGCGCGGACGTTCTACGAGGACAACCGGCGCGTGCGGAATGCCCGGATCAAGCTCGAGCTCGGCGTGCGGCTCGCCTTTCCCACCTATCGCGAGGGGCTCCTGGCCCTGCTCGCCGTCGACGGGGAGCCTGGCGCGTCAGGCTGAGGGCGCCGCCGCGTCGTCGATCGCCTTGGCCCGCCGATAGGCCTCGCGGTCGCGGATGCGATCGACATAGTGCCTGAGAGCCGGGCGCGGCTCCATTGGGCCGAACTCGTACGCCCAGCCGATCAACGAGCCGAGATAGACGTCGGCCGCCGAGAAGCGGTCGCCGGCGAGATAGGGTGCCTCGCCCACTGCCCGCTCCAGCGTGTCGGTCACCCGCGTGAGGCTGCCGAAGCCGACCTGGCGCTGCTGGTCGGGGCTCGTGGGCTCGAAGCCCAGCGACGTGGCGGAGCCGGCCGCCTCGACCGGGCCGGCGCCGAAGAAGAGCCAGCGGTAATAGGCGGCCCGGTCAGCGGGTTCGGGAGCGAGTCCGGCGGCGGGAAAGACATCGGCGAGCCAGGCGCAGATGGCCGCCGCCTCGGTGACGACCGCCTTGCCGCGACGGACCATCGGCACCTTGCCCATCGGGTTCAGCGCCAGATAATCGGGCGAGCGCATGGCCGGGCCGTAGTCCACGATCTCCGTGCGGTAGGGCTCGCCGATCTCCTCGAGCATCCACCGCACGATGCGGCCCCGGGACATCGGGTTGGTGTAGAAGATCAGCTCGTCGCTCATGGTCGGGTCACCTCGCGTCATTTTGGGTCAGGTCAGGCTCGCCACCTCGAGCACGCGGTCGAGGGCGAGGGCGATGCGTCGAGGGTCCAACTCGCGCGACAGGCGGTGGTCGCCGTCCTTGACCAGCTCGAGGGTCACCTGCCGGCTCGCCAGCCTGCCGGCCAGCTCGAGGCTGAGCTGCCATGGCACGTCCGGGTCCGCCTGACCGTGCAGCAGGTGGACCGGGCAGCCAATGGCGATCGGGGCGTCGAGCAGGAGATGCTCCCGCCCCTCGTCGAGCAGCCGGGCCCTGATCGGCAGGGGCTCGCCATAGGCCGAGGGGCGCCGGTGGACACCGTGATCGCGCAGCTCGGCCAGGGCCTCGGCCGAAAGGCTCGGGCGGAGCAGGCGCTCGGTGAAATCGGGGGCCGAGGCGATGCCGACGAGGCCCTTCACCCGCTCCGGCCGGGCCAGCGCCAGGAGCAGCATAATCCAGCCACCCATGCTCGAGCCGACCAGCACGGCCGGCCCCTCCACCACCCGGTCCAGCACGGCCGTCGCGTCCACCCCCCAGTCGCCGATCGTGCCGTCCTCGAACCGGCCGGAGGAGGCGCCGTGGCCGCGATAGTCGAAGCGGGTGAAGGCGCGGCCAGCGCTCCGGCAATGCGCCTCGAGATGCAGGGCCTTGGTCCCGGTCATGTCCGAGGCGAACCCGCCGAGGAACATGACCTCGGGGCTGCTGCCGGGCGTCCGGCAGAAGGCGAGGTGGCCCGCCCCGCCCAGCTCCAGTCGCTGCATCTTCACCTCCTGATTGCGCGCCTGCACTTTTGCGCCAACCAGACATCTGCTAGCAGAACCCGTCGAGCTGCCCCACCCCGGTCGCGGGCGGCGCCACCAGTCCGGGGCGAGCGACCTTGAGCATCAGCGCCATTCGACCAGGCATCCTGCAAGTCGTGCCGAACCTCGAGGAAGGTGCCGCCGCCCGGTCCATCCTGGCGACCGCGAAGCTCCTCGTGGCCGAAGGCTGGCGCTCCTGCGTCGCCTCGGCGGGCGGCCCGCTCGAACGCGAGCTGGTCGCCCACGGCAGCGCCCATGTCACGGCCTCGATCGAGAGCAGCAACCCGCTCACGCTCTCGACCAACATCGCCAAGCTGATGAAGGCGATCCGCGAGCACAAGGTCGAGCTGGTCCACGCCCACAGCCGGGCCGCCGCCTGGAGCGCCAGCTTCGCCGCCAAGCGTGCCGGTGCCGCCTTCGTCACCAGCTTCGAGACCGCCTATTCGGGCGGCGAGGGCGGCCTCAAGAAGCGCTACAACGCGGTCCTCGCCCAGGGCGCCAGGATCATCGCCAGCTCGGAGTACCTCGCCGAGCACATCAGCCGGACCTACGACGTCGAGCCGGCAAGGCTGCGCATCGTCCGCCAAGGCATCGACCTCGATGCCTTCGATCCCGCGAAGATGCGCGGCCATCGCATGGCGAAGCTCAACGAGCGCTGGCAGCTCGGGCTGGACCGGCGGATCGTCCTCCTGCCCGGCCGGGTCGTCCGTGGCCGCGGCCATCTGGCGATGCTGGAGGCCATGCAGCGCCTCGCCCGCGACGATTTCGTGCTGCTGATCCTGGGCGACCTCGATCCCGCCGACGCTTACGTGCGCGAGCTGGAAGGCACGGTGCGCAGCTCCGGCCTCGCCAAGCGGGTGCACTTCGCCAGCGGCGGCGACGACCTGCCGGCCGCCTATGCGCTCGCCGACCTCGTCGTCATGCCTGCCGCCGCCGACGCCACCGACATCGGCGCGGTCCCGGCGATCGAGGCCCAGGCGATGGGCAAGCCCGTCATCCTCGGCAATGTCGGTGCCCTCGGCGAGGCCGTGCTGCCGGCCGCCACGGGCTGGCTCGTGGCGCCGGACGACATCGACGAGCTGGCCTGGTCGCTCGACCGGGCGCTCGCCATGGAGAAGCCGACGCTGGAGCGCCTCGCCGAGCGCGCCCGCTCCTTCGTCACCCGCGAATACGGCACCGAGCAGAGTGCCAGACGCACCATCGCCGTCTATCGCGAGCTGGTCCGCAACGCCCCTCGCCCGAATCTCCCCGAGCCCGTGGTCGAACGGCTCGCCATTCCCCAGGTGGACTGACCGGCGGCGAGACCGGCAGGCTGCATGGTGGAGATCCCTCGCCCGACACTGCGCGCCGCCGGCTGGATGTTCGGCTCGATGGTCTCGTTCACCGTCATGGCGGTGGCCGCGCGCGAGCTCACTTCCGTCATGAGCCCCTTCCAGATCCTCCTGATGCGCAACCTCTTCGGCGTTGCCTTCATCGGCCTCTTCATCGCCCGCACCGACCCGGCCGTCCTGCGCTCCTGCCAGCCCGTCCTGCAGCTGGTCCGCCATTCGGTGCATTTCATCGGCCAGGTGCTCTGGATCCTCGCCATTGCCTGGCTGCCGCTCGCGATCGTCTTCGCCGTCGAGTTCACCTCGCCCATCTGGGGTGCGCTCACCGCGGTCCTGCTGCTCGGCGAACGGCTGAACCGGGGCCGCAAGCTCGCCATGGCGCTGGGCTTCATCGGGGTGCTGATCATCGTCCGCCCGGGCATCGGTGCGTTCGACCCGGCCATCTTCACCATCGTGGCCGCCGCCCTCTCCTTCGGCATCACCAACGCGATGACCAAGAAGCTGCTCGGCACCGACCGGCCCTGGGGCATCCTCTTCTGGATGTGCCTGGTGCAGACCCTGCTCTGCCTGCCGTTCGCCATCCCGCAATGGGTACCGCTCACCTGGGCCCAGGCGCCGGCGATCGCCGGTGTCGCCGTTGCCGGGCTCAGCGCCCACTACTGCCTGAACCGCGCGCTCGCCGTTGCGGATGCCGTGGTCGTGCTGCCGATGGATTTCGCCCGGCTGCCGATGATCGCGGTGATCGGCCTCGTCCTCTATGGCGAGCCGATCGTTCCCTGGACGTTCATCGGAGCGGCGGTCGTCTTCCTCGGCATCTGGCTCAATCTGCGCAGTGACGCGCGGGCGTCCTGAGTCCGTTTGACGCCGGGCGGGCCGCCTTGATCACGACGCGGTCATCGGGCAGTTTTCCAGCACCTCCCTCGCGGAGCAGCCGCGGCAATCAGATGAGAGAACGGTCAGGTGGCAGTCGCCAAGCCCCATCCGAAGCAGGAAGAGCGGCTGAAGGCGCTGTATTCCTTCGAGATCCTGGACACGACCCAGGAAGCGGAATTCGACGAGATCGTGGCACTCGCCGCCGCGACCTGCGGGACGGCGATCTCGGTGATCAACTTCATCGACGCCGACCGCCAGTGGTTCAAGGCGGAAGTCGGCCTGGGGGTGCGCGAGACACCGCTCGAGACCTCGATCTGCTCGCACGTGATCCTCGAGCAGGAGTTCGTCGAGATCAGTGACACGCTGCTCGACCCACGAATGATCGACAATCCCCTGTGCTGTGGCGACCCCGGCTTGCGCTTCTACGCCGGTGCCCTGCTGCGGACCGGGGACGGGATGCCGCTTGGGACGCTCTGCGTCCTCGACTACGAGCCGAAGTCGTTGACGGGGCTTCAGCGCGACACGCTCCGTGTGCTCGCGCGGCAGGTCATGGCACGCCTCGACTTGCGGAAATCGCTCCGCCACGCCGCCCTGCTTCGCCAGGAGGTCGACCATCGGGTCAAGAACTCGCTGCAGTCCCTGGCATCCTATGTGCGCCTCATGGGCCGGGGCCTGCCCGACGGAACGGCCGCCGGCTTCCTCTCGTCCATTCAGGCACGCATCGAGGCTACGGCCAGCCTGCATGAAGTCCTGTACAGGACCGATGCCGGCCCGGTGATCGATCTACGCGATTACTTCGACGGATTGCGGCCGATTTTCACATCCAACATGCCGGACAATGTGACGCCGCACTTCGACCTGGAGAGCATGGAGGTTTCCTCTGCCGAAGCGGTCGCTCTCGGGACCCTGGTCAACGAGTGCATCTCCAACTCGCTCAAGCACGGCTTCCCGGACGGCCAGCCCGGTTCGATACGCGTCAGCATCAGGAAGGGCGAGGAGAACGGCGAGGTGCGCGTCTCCTACCAGGATGACGGTGTCGGCCTGCCCGAGCCGTCGACGCCCGTGCGCCCTGGCCTGGGGCTGAAGGTTTCCGAGACGATCGCGCGGGAACTCCGCGGCAAGTACGATCTGCGACCGCAGCAACGGGGCATCCTGATGACGCTGGACTTCAGGAGCGCTGTCTAGAATGCCGGCTTGCGAAGCTTGTGCCTTTCGGCAAGGCGGATGTGACAAGGGATCGTGAGCCCGTCGGAACCGCGCGTACGTCGCCCGCTTCATGCCAGCGCCCGCCCTCGGGCGGGTGGATAGCGAAGTCGGCGAAGAGCGCCTCCTGGTCCCTGGGCGAGGCCCAGGCGGGATCCCGGCCACCGAAGAAGGTCGAGAACATGAGCCCCTCGATGCGCACATCCGCGGCATGGCGAAAGACGAGCCCCGGTGCCTCGAGCCGCAGCTCGCCGCCGATCCAGACCCGGGCCACGCCGTTTGCGGCCCCGGGGTCGTTCAGCACGATCTCCTGCTCGACCTCCACCCAGCGCCCGACCGGGAATCGCCAGGCACCGCGCCCGAGGCTGAGGCCGTGGGCGACGCCACGGTCCGGCAGGTAGGCGTAGAGCTCGCCCTGCCCCCCTTCCCGCCACATCAGCCGGGTCGAGAACCCGGCATCGGCCGCGGCACCGCCGACCGGCCCGTCGCCACCGAAGAGCCCCGGCAGCTTGCCGCCCCTGGCGAAGGCGAAGCCCTCGGCGAAGCGCAGGCGGTAGCTGAGGCAGGCCGCCTCGACGCCCCCCTCCAGGCCGGAGCTGCTGACGAATCCCGCACCGCCTTTGGGAGCAGCACTCGAGGGTGCGACGGAGCCTTCGGGGTAGCGCACCGCCAGTGCCGGCTGTGGATGCGCCGCCTCCGCCACGAGGCGGACGTTCTCGGCCACCCCCCAGACACGCAAAGCGCGAAAGGCACGGCGAATGGATTCCAGGGGCGTGGCGGCGGGCCGGACCTCGACTGGCGCCGCGCGCTCGTAGCGGCCGCCACAGGCCGATCGCGACCCGTCCGGCAGGGACCGCCGGTCCGCCGCCGCCGTCAGCTCCGGCCCCGCACCGCTGCAGGCGGCGAGGGCGACGCAGAGTGCTGCGATGCAAAGGAAACGTGGGCGCATGAAACCATCGCTGAACGTGGCCCGGATCGCCACGCAGCTTGCGCGATGGTTCTTAACATCCGGTTAGTCGGGCGGCCCGGCTGCCGCCGTTTCAGCCGAGCACGGCGTTCGGCAAAGCCAGCACCAGCCACGGGAAGAGGATGCAGAGCCCGAGGCCGACGATCTGCAGCAGGACGAAGGGGATGATGCCCTTGTAGATCATCTGGATGGTGACCTCGGGCGGTGCGACGCCCTTCATGTAGAAGAGGGCGAAGCCGAAGGGTGGTGTCAAAAAGCTGGTCTGCAGGTTGGTGGCGAGCAGGATCGTGAACCAGACCAGCGTCACCACGCCGGCATCGGCGGAAATGCCGTCGAAGCCCACCATGTGGGCGCCGAAATCGAGGCCGGCGATGATCGGGCCGAAGACCGGCAGCACGATGAGCGTGATCTCGATCCAGTCGAAGAAGAAGCCCAGGAAGAAGACCATGCCCATGATCACGAGCATGACGCCCCAGGGGCCGACGCCGGTGGCAGCGATGAATTCGTCGATCAGGACGTCGCCGCCGAGCGTGCGGAAGACGAGGCTGAAGCAGGTGGCGCCGAGGAAGATGCCGAACAGCATGCCGCCGGTCAGCGCCGAGCGATGGCAGACCTCCTTCAGGACCGCCCAGGTGAGCTTGCGGTTGTAGACGGCGAGCAGGGTGGCGCCGAGCGCACCCACGCCGGCCGCCTCGGTCGGCGTGGCGATGCCGCCGAAGATCGAGCCGAGGACGACGACGATGAGCAGCACCGGCGGGACGAAGCTGCGCAACAGCATCGTCAGGTACTCGCCCGGCGAGTCCGGCCCGATCTCGTCCGGCAGGGGTGGCGCCAGCTTTGGCCGGAGGTGGCAGATCACGAAGATGTAGACGCAGTAGAGGGCCGAGAGGAGGAGGCCCGGAACGATCGCGGCGATGAACACGGTGCCGACCGGGATCGACATCAGGTCGGCCATGATGACCAGCATGATCGACGGCGGGATGAGGATGCCGAGCGTGCCGGAGGCGGCGATGGTGCCTGTCGCGAGCGGCAGGTTGTAGCCGCGCTCCTGCATCACCGGCAGGGCCATCAGCGTCATCATCACGACCGAGGCGCCGATGATGCCGGTGGTGGCCGCCATGATGGTGCCCATCAGCGTGACGGAGAGGGCAAGGCCGCCCGGCACGCGGCGGGTCAGCACCTGCAGCGCGTGCAGGAGGTCGCCGGCAGCGCCGGAGCGCTCCAGCATCGTGCCCATGAAGATGAACATCGGGATGGCGACGAGAACCGGGTTCTCCATCGTGCCGCCATAGATGCGGTTCGGCAGCACGGTCATGCGGGCCCAGTTGAGCGCGCCGAGCATGTCACCGAGCAGCGCGAAGCCGAGGCCGACGCCGCCGAGGATGAACGCCACCGGATAGCCGGAGAAGAGCAGAACGCCGAGGGCAACGAACATGAAGATCGGCAGGAGCTCGACGAAGGTCATGGGCTAGGCTCCGTCAGTCCGTGACCGGGCCGCGCTCGCGCAGATCGCTCGGCATGTCGGCATGGTGGGTGCCGGCATAGCGATCGGTACGCGGCCGCAGCTCCTCGGGGCCGAAGAGGTAGACGACGCAGCGCAACGCGGCGGCAATGCCGCTCGCACCCAGGATGATGAAGCCGACCGGCAGGAGCGCCTTGATGATCCAGCGGTGGCTGAGGCCGGTCTGCGCCGACGAGATCTCGCTCGTGCTCCAGGCGCGCTCGGCGAAGGAGAAGCCGAACTTCACGATGACCACGCAATAGGCGAAGAGGAAGAGCATGGCGCCCAGAAGCTCGAGCCAGACGCGGGCCCGGGGGCTCAGCCGGTCGCGCACCAGCTCGATGCGGACATGCGCATCCTGGACGTAGGCGAAGCCGAGGCAGAAGAGGAAGAGGGCCGCGTGCAGGTGCCATTCGAGCTCCTGCAGCTTGGTCGAGGAGAAGTAGAAGATCGAATCGACGAACTCGCCGGAGAAATCGAGGATCTTCCGCTGCGACACGTCGTAGAAGATGATCACCATCATCGGCACGAAGAGGAAGGCGGCGATCCGCCCGATGCCGTTGACGACCTGCTCGATGTCGTCGGCGGTCTCGACCGCGGCGTGGCTGCCGGTCGGACCGCGGCGGCGCAGGCCGGCGATGAAGATCGCCGCGAGCAGGATCGCGAAGAGGATGTTCAGCCAGGCCGACCAGTCGCGCATGAAGCGGGTCGGGTTGGCGCCGAGGGCCTCGAGGAGCGCCGTCGCCCCGGTCTCCTCCAGGAAGAAGAGCGAGACGGCGAGCAGCATGGCGAAGAGTGCCGGAAAGCCGCGACCGCCCATGAGGCAGCCGGCGCAGGCGAGGATGAACGCCAGGACGATGGCATAGCCGGCCATGTCGCCCACGGCCGCCGCAGCCGCCGAAAGGACGACGCTCAGTGCCAGAAGACCGTTGGCCAGGCTCATGCTGGGTTGTCCGGCTGTGCCGTGAGGGTGAGGGCCAGGGGGTGGCGCGGCCGGCAACCGGCCGGCCGCGCCGTGCAGATCAGTCGAGGTAGCCGATTGCCTTCCACTTGGCGTAGCTCTCGCGGAACTGGCTCAGCGATTCCCACACCTTCGCGAAGTTCGGGTTGCCCGCAGTCTCTTCCGCCACGACCTCTTCCCAGGCGGCGCGCATGGCGTCGAGGATTTCCGGCGGCCAGGTATGGATGGTCACGCCTTCGGCCTCGATCTTCTGCAGCGCCTCGGCCTGGATGGCCTCGCCTTCGGCCAGGCCGTAGGCGACGTTGGCCTCGCAGACCGTCTCGAAGATCGCCTTGGTCTGGTCGGAGAGCGCTTCCCACTCGTCCTTGTTCATCATCAGGTCGAACAGGGTCGACTGCTGGTGCCAGCCGGGGAAGTAGTAGTGCTTGGCGACCTGGTAGAAGCCGAGATTGTAGTCGATCGCCGGCATCGAGAATTCGGTGGCGTCGATCGTCCCGAGCTCGAGTGCCGGGAAGATGTCGCCGCCGGCGAGGAGCTGCGTGGAGACGCCGAGCTTCTCCATCGCCCGGGCACCCAGGCCGAAGAAGCGCATCTTGAGGCCACGCAGGTCGTCGACGCTGGTGATCTCCTTGCGGAACCAGCCCGACGCCTCGGGTGCTATGACGGCACAGATCAGCGACTTGATGTTGTAGGTGCCATAGATCTCGTCCATGAGCTCCTGGCCGCCGCCGAACTTCATCCAGGCGTAATATTCGCCGGCGCTCGGGCCGAACGGCACGGCGGCGAAGAGGGCAAGCGCCGTATCCTTGCCGGTCCAGTAGCCGGGCGTCGACCAGCCGGCCTGAACAGCACCCGAGGACACGGCGTCGAACGCCTCCAGCGCCGGGACGATGGCGCCGGGCTCCTGGAACTTGACCTGGATCTCGCCGCCGGAGACGGCCGCGAGCCGCGTCTCGATCTCCTTGCCCAGCGTGCCGAGCTGGGTGAGCGAGCCCGGATAGGTCGACTGCATGTCCCAATTGAGCGAGTCGATCTCCGCCAGAGCCGGCGAGCCGAGCGCCAGGGCCAGCGTCGCGGCCCCGAGGCCCCTCGTGAACTTCGACATCTTTGCACTCCCGTTTCTGTGGCCCTGCCCGTCCTCGGGGGCGAGGGCAATTTCCGGCATGGCAAGGCGACGCACGGCCCCTTGGGCCACCTTCCGGTCGGAGGCTCGGGTCATGCTCGACTCGCATACCTGTCATGCACTTATAGACAGGCGACAGCTCATCCCGCCAGCATCGCTTCTCTGGGCCCGCTGCGGCTCATTTGCGCATGGCCGGAGCCGGCCGCCGGCCGCGACGCTTCCCCTTGCCGGTCGCACCGGCTATCGAGGCCCATGGCCGACCCGCGCTACGCCGTGCTCTATGCCGATCCGCCCTGGACCTTCGCGACCTACTCGCGCAAGGGCAAGGGGCGCAGCGCCGAGGCCTGGTACGACTGCATGAGCCTCGCCGACATCAAGCGGCTGCCGGTCCTGGACCAGGCGGCGGACGATGCCATCCTCCTGATGTGGGCCACCGATCCCCTGCTGCACCGGGCCTTCGAGGTGATCGAGGCCTGGGGCTTCACCTACAAGACGGTCGGCTTCTACTGGGTGAAGCTCAACAAGTCGGCGGGCACGCTGGTCTTCGACCGCAAGAGCTTCTTCACCGGCATGGGCTTCTGGACGCGGGCCAATCCCGAGCTCTGCCTGCTCGCCACTCGCGGCAAGCCGAAGCGGCGCTCGGCCGCCGTGCCGAAGCTGATCGTCAGCCCGCGGCGCGAGCACAGCCGCAAGCCCGACGAGGCCTACGACGCCATCGAGCGGCTGGCGGCCGGCCCCTATCTCGAGCTCTTCGCCCGCCAGACCCGCCCCGGCTGGGACGCCTGGGGCAACCAGCTCGGCATTCTCGACGACCCCGGCGCATCGGGCCCCAGGCGCCGCTGGGCGGCGACCGCCTATCCCGACGAGTGACGGCACCGCCGATGGCGGCCGATCGCATGGTTGAGGGGCGTGCGTATCATCGTGCCCGAAGACTGCCGACGGCGTGGTTTCACAGAATCGACCAGCGTACGCTTCCGCATGCCGAGGTGACCAGTCGGCTGCCAGGGGAGTGCGTCACGTGTCACACCAGACCAGCCAGCCTGTCTTCCAACCCGCCGGCCCCTCCATGCTGGCCTTTGCCCGCCAGGTGCTGAAGCCAGGTGTGCGCGGGCAGCTCGCCCGGCGGCTCAGGACGCGGCTCTGGGCGGACGTTTCGGCGATCGGCTTCAGGCGCGACCTGGAGGAGCCGTTCACGGCACCCGACGCGAAGATTCCCGTGGTGATCCGCCAGCTGACCCAGGCCGACGCACCGGCCATCCTCGGCGACGACGACCCGACGCTGGATGTCCTCGAGCGCTGGGAGCGGACCGCACGGCTGCGGCTCTGGATGAACGGTCTCGGCCGGTGCTTCGCCGCCATCGCGCCCGACGGCCGGCCGTGCTTCGTGCAATGGATCTTCCTGCCCGCCGACAATGCCGGCCTGCGCGCCTATTTCGGCGGCACCTTCCCCGAGCTCGGACCGGACGAATCCCTGGTGGAGGGCGCCTTCACGCCGGCCGCCTTCCGCGGCAAGGGCGTCATGCCGGCGGCCATGGCGCGGATCGCCCTGGAGGCGGGCAAGCTCGGCGCCCGCTACGTCCACACCTTCGTCGAGGTGGACAACATGCCGTCGCTCAAGGGCTGCATCCGCTCCGGCTTCCCGGCCTACCAGTGGCGCGAGCAGCACTGGCGATTCATGCGCCGCCACAACGAGTTCGGCCCGCTGCCGGCCGACTTCGCCACCCGCTTCGCCGGCATGTATCGCTAGAGCCGCGTCGCTGGAGGCGACGAGGGCGCTGGCGTTAACGGCTCGGCACGCGCGAACGTCTGGGCATTTTCCTGACGAGCACCTAGGCTCGGCTCGGCTCGTCCGGCGTGCCGCCGGTGAAGGACGCTCATGCCCGATATCCGCCGCCAGCCTCGCCTCGTGCCGCTCGCAGCTGTCCACGCCCTGCTGGTCGCCTGGAGCTGCGCCGCGGCTGCCGCGCCGATGACACCGACACCGCATTATGTCGGATCGGCGAGCTGCATCGCCTGCCACGAAGACGCGGCCGAAGCCTGGAAAGGCTCCGGCCATGCGCTCGCCTGGACCGGGCCCGACGAGCAGACCGTGCTCGGCGACTTCGACGACGCCACCTTCGATCGGCAAGGCGTGGTCACACGCTTCACCCGCCGTGGCGACGCCTTCGTCGTCGAGACCGAGGACGACCGTGGCCAGCGGCGCGGCTTCGACGTGGTCGGCGTCGCCGGCATCCACCCGCTGCAGCAGTATCTGCTCTCGCCGGAGCCCGGCAGGACCCAGGCCTTCGACCTCGCCTGGGACACCGTGCGCCGGGAGTGGTTCGATCTCTATCCCGGCCAGTCATTGCCGCCGGGCGACGGGATGCACTGGACCGGCCCCTACAAGAGCTGGGAGGCGCGCTGCGCCGAGTGCCACGCCACCGGCTTCAGCCGCAACTATGATGCCACCAGCCGAACCTACGCCCCGTCCGTGGCCGAGATCGGCGTCGGCTGCGAGGCCTGCCACGGCCCCGGCGAGGCCCACAATGCCTGGGCTGCCGCACCTTCCACCCACGACACCGAGGCCTGGCCGGGGTTGACGCCGCATGGCTTCACCCTCGACCTCGCCGCTTCGGCAGAAGCCCAAATCCAGCAATGCGCCGGATGCCACTCGCTGCGTGAGACCTTCTTCGATGGCAACCCCCTGCCCGGCACGCCCTATCTCGACGCCTATGCCCCGGCGCTGCTGCGCCAGGGGCAATACCACGCGGACGGCCAGATCGACGCCGAGGTCTACGTCTACGGCTCCTTCCTTCAATCCCGGATGTACGCCGAGGGTGTCCGCTGCAGCGACTGCCACGAGCCGCACGGTACGAAGCTCCGGGCCGAGGGCAACGACGTCTGCACCCAGTGCCACTCGCCCGCCGGCAACGACCGTTTCCCGACGCTCCGCAAGGCCGCCTACGATGACCCGAGCCACCACTTCCACGAGCCGGGCTCGAAGGGCGCAGAGTGCAGCGCCTGCCACATGCCAGAGAAGATCTACATGGGCGTCGACGGCCGCCGCGACCACGGCTTTCGGATCCCGCGCCCGGACCTGTATGCCATCAACGGGGCGCCCGACACCTGCACCTCCTGCCATGAGGGCCGCGAGCCGGCATGGGCCGCGGCGGAAATTGCGAAGCGCTTCCCCGAAAGCACGCACCGCGGCCCTCATTTCTCCACCACCTTCGCCGCCGCTCGCCGCGATCCCGCGGCTCAGTCAGAGGCGCTGATCGCGCTCGCCGGCAGCACCGACCTCGCCGGCATCGTCCGTGCCACGGCGCTCGAACTCCTCGAGCCGGTGACCGACCCGACCATTCCCGACCGGACAGCGCCACTCCTCGCCGATCCCGACCCGCTGGTCCGCGGCGCCGCGGCGGGACTGCAGCGCGGCCTCGCCCCCGAGGCACGGCTCGACCGCCTGGCCCCGCTGCTCGCTGACCCGAGCCGGGCGGTGCGCATCGCTGCGGCCAAAGCGATGCTCGGCGCCGATGCCTCCCATGGCTCGGACGCCATGCGGGCGTCGCTCGCCGGGGCGACCGACGAGTGGCACCGGTCGCTGGCGAGCCGACGCGACTTCCCGGAGACCAACCTGCAGATCGCCGGCACCGCCCTCGTCGGCCGCAACTTCCCGCTCGCCGAAGCGGCCTTCAGGGAAGCCGTCGAGCTCGACCCGCAACTGGTGGACGGCTGGATCATGATCGCCCGCATTCGCGACGCCTTCGGCGACACGGCCGGCGCCCGGGGCGTTCTCGACGATGCGCTCGCCAGCAACCCCGGCCAACCCGACCTGGCGGCCCTGCGCGCCTCGCTCGGGCCCTAGGACTTTCTCGTGAGAGCAGTCGAGGTGCTCAGCCGCGGCTGGCGCCGAAGACGGCCTGCAGGAGTTGCGTCGTGCGGGCGGATGAATCGCGGCGGATCGCGCGCTCCTGCTCGCCCATGTAGAGGAAGAGCCCGGCGAGGCTGAAATTGACCACGTGAGTGGTGAGCTGTCCGGCGATGCTCGGCATCAGCGGCAGGCGCGAGTACTCGGCGACGAAGGCGTCGAAGGCGGCATCGGCCCCGGTGGCGACCAGGGCTGCGACGACCACGGGCTTGATCTCGTCGGCGAGCTCGCTCGCCGTCTCGCTCTCGAGCAGGCGGGTCGCGGCGTCGTCCTCGCCGGCCAGGATGTCCTCCGCGTCCTCGATGGCGAGGCCCCGGGCGGCTGCCTTCAGCAGCGGGCGCGTCGCCGGCATGACCGATTCGGCCGCGCTGTTCATGCGGGTCTCTAGATCCTGGACGAGCGGCCCGAGCCCGGCCTCGACCAGGCCTTCCCGCACCCGGTCCAGCCCGCCCGGCAGGCGGATGCGCACGATCGGATCGTCGGCGAAGCCGCCCGGCAGGCCGAGGCGCGCGATCGCCACGTCGCCCGCCAGGACCAGGGCCTCGCGCAGGCCGGCACCGAGGTCGAGCGCGGCGAGCGGGGCCCGGCTCGGCGTGGCCATCGCCGGCGCAGCCAGCGCCGCGGCGCCGAACGCCAGGCCGAGGAGCAGGGCACGACGGCGCAGCTCAGCCATCCGTGTCGCCAAGCCAGGCGGCATAGCGCCGGATCCCCTCCTCGAGCCCGATCGAAGGGCGGAAACCGAGGTCGGACTCGGCGGCGCGGAGATCGAACTGCGCCTGGCGATCGTCGACCGGGTCCGGGCCGGGCCCGAGCGTCAGGGCGGCGCCCGGCACGATCCGGCCGATCAGGCAGGCGATCTCGCCGAGCGTCACGCAGGTCCCGCCATTGATGTTGTAGGCGCGCTGGCCCGGCCGCTCGGCGTCGAGCGCCAGGACGAGCGCCCGGGCCACGTCGTCCACATGCACGTACTGGCGGTGGTGGTCAGCGCCGAAGGGCAGATGGAAGGCCTGCCCCGCCCGGGCGTGCTGCAGCATGTCGCGAATGGCGCAGGCGGTCGTCCGGCGCGGGCCATAGACCCAGCCGATCCGCAAGGCGAGGCTGTCGACGCCGAACTGCGCGGCGTAGCCGTCGACCAGCGCCTCGCCCGCGGCCTTGCTGGCGCCATAGACGCTGGTCGGGTGCAAGGGCGTCGCCTCGGGCACCGGGTCCAGCCCGTCGGGCGTGTTGCCATAGGCGCTGACCGACGAGCAGAAGACGAGGCGCCGCACCCGGTGGAGCCGCGCCAGCTCCAGCATGTTGGCGGTGCCGGTGATGTTGACGGCGACCATGGCCGCCGGATCGTCGGCCGCCACCATCGGCCCGGAGAACGCCCCGCAATGCAGGATGCCGTCGAAGCCGCCATGCTCCAGGGCCAGGGCATGCAGCCGGTGCACGGCGGTGACGTCGCCGGCGAGCACCGCCCGCCCCGCCACCTCGCCCGCGTCGCGATCGATCGCGACGACCGGCCGGACCGCATCCTCGAGCGCCACCCGGGCGGCATTCCCGATCAGGCCGAGCGCACCGGTGACGAGGACGGGGCGGCGGGACATCGGCGGGTACCTAGCCGACCACCGGCCGGCGGCCCTCGATCGGATAGGCCGGGTCGTTGTAGCCCGGCGTGCTGGCATGGCCCGTCGTCACCAGGCTGTCGACCAGCGCCTCGTCCTCGGCGGTGAAGGTGACGTCGAGCGCCCCCAGATAGTCCTCGAACTGGGCGATCGTCCGGGGCCCGGCGATCGGGCTCGTGACCAGCCGGTTGTTGAGCAGCCAGGCGACCGCGAACTGGCCGGGCGTGCAACCCTTCGCCTCGGCATGGGCCTGGATCTTCCTTGCGATCACCAGGCTCTCCTTGCGCCATTCCGTCTGCATCATGCGCGTGTCCTGGCGGCCGGCCCGGCTGTCCTCGGATGGCGGGGCGTCCGGATCGTACTTGGCGGTGAGCACGCCCCGGGCGAGCGGGCTGTAGGGGGCCACGCCGAGGCCGAAATGGCCGGCGGCCGGTAGCAGCTCCACCTCGGGCTGCCGGTTCAGCATGTTGTAGTAGGGCTGCAGCACGGCCGGCCGGTCGATGCCGGCGGCATCGCACAGCCGGCAGATCTCGGCGATCCGCCAGGCGCGATAGTTGGAGAGGCCGAGATAGCGGACCTTTCCGGCGCGGATCAGGTCGGCCACCGCCCGGACGGTCTCGTCGAGCGGCGTGCGGTGGTCCTCCTTGTGGAGGTAGTAGACGTCGATGAAGTCGGTGCCGAGCCGACGCAGGCTCGCCTCGCAGGCCTCGATGACCCACTTGCGGCTGAGCCCGCGACTGTTCGGGCCATCGCCCATCGGGTTGGCGAGCTTGGTGGCGAGGACCCAGCCATGCCGGTCGCCGGCGATCGCGGCACCGGTGATCCGCTCGCTCTCGCCGCCATTGTAGACGTCGGCGGTGTCGATGAAGTTGATCCCGGCCGAGCGCGCCATGTCGATGATCTGGTTGGAGGTTTTGGCATCGGTCCGGCCGCCGAACATCATCGTGCCGAGGCACAGGGGCGAGACCTGCAGGCCGGAACGGCCGAGATTCCTGTAATCCATGTTTTTTCCTTCAAAGAATGTCGTCGGGATGGACGAAGGCGCCGCGTGGTGGCGGCGGGGTGCTGCGGTGCGCCTCGAGCGCCTCGCCGATACCGAGCATCACCGCCTGGGCAGTGAGCGGCACGGCCGCCTCGAGCCGCACCGCATCGTCGAGCAGCCAGCCGGCGCGGCCGAGGTCGAACGGTCCGAGCTCGGTGCAGAACGCTGCCTTCGCAGCCTCGTCCACCTCGCCCGGATAGGCCTCGACGAGCTGGTTGAGCTCGCCCGCGAGCTGGCGGCGGGCAGTCGTCGCCGCGGCTTCCAGCATGGCGAGGTAGT
Source organism: Alphaproteobacteria bacterium (assembly GCA_030431615.1). Lineage (GTDB taxonomy): Bacteria > Pseudomonadota > Alphaproteobacteria > Geminicoccales > Geminicoccaceae > SLRI01. The sequence goes on along the minus strand of JAUIID010000002.1, from coordinate 19,582 downwards.
GGGCGAAGCCGGCGCCGGGGACCGGCCGGAGCTTGCCGGGCCGCGCCCAGGCCTCGAGCACGTCCGTGGTCAGCGGCAGGCCCTTGGCGTCGCCGGAGGCGACGAGCACGACGCTGTCCGGAACGGCGAGGCGGGCGACGTCCTGGTAGAAGAGCGAGCGGTGGCGCATGCGGCGATAGCGGCGGAGCGTGTCGCCCCAGTAGCTCGCCGTCGCGTCGATCACAACGTCGCCCGGCTCCATCGTTTGATACGCCACGTCGATGACGGCATCGACGGCGGCACCGGGCGGCATGTCCAGCACATAGCGGCGCGGGTAGTCGAGCGCCTCGAGGAAACCCTCATAGGCATCGACCAGCTCGAAGCCGGGGTCGGCGGCGATTTCTCCGGCGGCACAGCCGATCACGGCGATGCCGGCGGCTTCGAGGCTGGCGGCAATGCCCCCACCCCCGCCGATCACTCCGACCTTCATTCCCGATGCTCCCGTCGTCGCGCACATCGGGAAAGAACGGGCCGACCGGGCCGGCCCGTGTCAAGGCTGACGCGAGGACCGATCGACGCGGATCAGCCCTTCTCGTCGGTCTCCGGCAGACGAACCGGCGTGCTCTGCGCCGGCGGCGTCGAGCTCGTGGCCTGGGCGAAGACGTCGGAGGATTTTGCGCTCTCGTAGGTGCAAGCCCAGGCCGAGCTTGCGGCGAGACCCAGGATGGCGGCGCAGGCAATCGCAGCGAAACGCATCATCGTTCTCCCGTCTGTTAAGCGCACACTACAGAATTGACGCGATTTCCGGCCATGGCAAGTCTGGCGGGCCGTCCAGCAGCTCAGCAGCGGCCCTTCTTGGCCTGGCCCGGCGGACAGAACTTGCCCGTATCGCCGCCCACGTCGATCTCGACGGCGGGCTTCGCCTCGACCTCGATCTTCGGCGGGGTGACGCGTGCGGTGCACGCGGCGAGGGTCAGAAGACCGAGCGAACCGATCAGGACAACCACGCGCATCGACCACGACTCCCGAGCTGCATCCCGCCCATCATGCACGGGATGCAGTCAGGAAATCGTTAACAGCAGTGCCGGATCAGGCCTGCACGCCCTCGACGTACCAGTCCATCTTGAGCAGGTCCTCGTCGCTCAGCGACTCGCCCTCGGCGACGACGACCTCGCCGGCCTGGTTCTTGATCGGCCCGGCAAAGGGGTGGACGGTCCCGTCGATGATGCCGAGGCGCACGGCCTCGGCAGCCTCGATGACGTTTGACGGCACGTTGGGGTTGTAGGGGGCGATCTCCACCTCGCCGTCCTTCAACCCGTGCCAGAAGTTCTGCGTCGCCCAGGTGCCGTCGAGCACCGCCTGGGTCCGCTGGATGTAGTGGGGACCCCAGTTGTCGATGATGGCGGTGAGCTGCGCGTTGGGCGCGAAGGCAGCCATGTCGGAAGCCTGGCCGAAGCCGTGGACGCCCCGCTCCTCGGCGACCTGGAGCGGTGCCGGGCTATCGGTGTGCTGGCTGATCATGTCCGCACCCTGGTCGATCAGCGTGCGGGCGGCATCGGCCTCCTTGCCCGGGTCGTACCAGGAATTGACCCAGACGACGCGGATCTCGCAGTCGGGACGCACCTTGCGCATGGCGAGCTGGAAGGCGTTGATGCCCATCACGACCTCGGGGATCGGGAAGGAGCCGATATAGCCGACGATGCCGGACTTCGACATGTGGCCGGCGATCGTGCCGATCACCGCCCGTCCCTCGTGGAACTTGGCGTTGTAGACGGCGACGTTCTCCGCCGTCTGGTAGCCGGTGCAGTGCTCGAACTTGACGTTCGGGAACTGCCGGGCGACCCGCACGGTCGGGTTCATGAAGCCGAAGGAGGTCGTGAAGACGATGTCGTTGCCGGTGGCGAGCTGGCGGATGACGCGCTCGGCATCCGGCCCCTCGGCGACGTTCTCGACGAAGCTCGTCTCGACCTTGTCGCCGAGCGCCGCCTCGAGGTCGAGCCGGCCGACATCGTGGCGATAGGTCCAGCCATGGTCGCCGATGGGGCCGACATAGACGAAGCCGGCGCGGACCTTGTCCATCTGGGCGCGACCAAGGCGTGGCGCCGTCAGGAGTGCCGCGCCCGAGGCGGCGGTGCCGAGCATATGGCGGCGGGTGAGGCGAGGAGTCATCCCTTTGGTCTCCCTTCAGGTGTGCCGAGGAGCGGCGTGACCTCTGCAATAACGAGTGGCTTCCGGCCTTGGCAAGCGCCGCCCGCACCGCCGGGCGGCTGCCCGGAAATCAGGCAGATATCAACGGTTGCAGGCGTTCCCGCAGCCTTGCCGCGACCGCCTCGTCGAGCGGGCGGGCTGGCGGCCGGCAGGCACCGCAGGGCACACCCATGGCGGCCAGCCCGGCCTTCAGCGCCGGAAAGACACCGGCCTCGACCAGGGCCGCGATGCCGCTGTTGATCTCGGCCTGCAGGCGGCGGGCAAGGCCCAGATCGCCGGCGGCGACGGCGTCGCGCAGGCCCACGATCTGCCGGCCGAAGAGGTTGTAGGTGCTGCCGACCCCGCCATCGGCGCCGGCGGCAAGGGCCGGCAGCAGGAGGTTGTCGGAGCCGAAGAGCACGAGCTTTCCGGGCATCGCCGCCTTGGCGCGGAGCACGAGGTCGATGTCCGAGTGGCTCAGCTTCATGCCGACGATGCCCGGCAGCGCCAGGAGTTCCAGGACCTCCGCCTGCGGCAAAGCGAGGCCGGTGAGCGAGGGAATATGGTAGAAGAAGACTGGCAGCCGGCTGCGCTCGACCAGAAGCTCGAAGAACCAGCGCCGGTCGGCGGCCGAGTAGGGCGAGTAGAAGGGCGGGGTCGAGGCAACCGCGTCGTAGCCGAGTTCGGCCGCGGCGTCGGTCAAGGCGAGCACGTCGTCGAGCTGCATGGCGCCCACATGGGCGATCCGCCGTATGCCGGACGGCAGCGCTTCCGCCACGTCGCGCAGGGCGGCGAGGCGCTCGCCGAGCGAGAGGCTGTGCACCTCGGCGGTGCTGCCGCCGACGAAGACGCCCTCCATGCCGAGGCTCCGGGCATGGCGGGCAAGGGCCGCCTGCGCGGTGCCGTCATAGGCGAAGGACGCATCGAAGGCGGTGGGCAGTGCGGCATAGAGCCCGGCGAGCTCGGCCATGGCGGAAAGTCTCCCCTGATCGGTTCTGGCGTTGGTCAGTGCGTCGGATGGAAGGGCCGGCCGAGGCAGGCCGGCGCCTGGAGGCGGCCTTTCCAGGGTCCGACGGAAATGACGACGAGGACAACGATGGTGGCGAGGTAGGGCAGCATCGACAGCACCTGGCTCGGCACCGCAAAGAGACCCATGCCCTGCGCATGGAGCTGCAGGATCGTGACGCCGCCGAAGAGATAGGCGCCGACGAGCACCCGAAGTGGCCGCCACGCGGCGAAGACGACGAGTGCGAGCGCGATCCAGCCCCGGCCGGCCGTCATCTGCTCGATCCACATGGGCGTGTAGGCGAGCGAGAGGAAGGCGCCGCCGAGCCCGGCGGAGAGCCCGCCGAAGAGTACCGCGAAATAGCGGATACGGATCACCGGATAGCCCAGGCCGTGCGCCGCCTCGTGGTTCTCGCCGACCGCGCGCAGGATCATGCCGGCGCGGCTGCGGGCCAGGAACCAGGCGACGGCGAGGGTGAGGAGGACGGCCATGTAGACCAGCACGTCGTGGCCGAAGAGGAGCGGCCCGACGACCGGCAGGTCAGTGAGGCCGGGGAGGTCAAGCCGGGGCAGGCGCGGCAGGGGCGTGCCGACGAAACCCGAGCCGACCAGCGCCGAGAGCCCGACGCCGAAGATCGTAAGCGCCAGCCCCGTCGCTACCTGGTTGGCGAGCAGCGTCAGGGTGAGGAAGCCGAAGACCAGCGCCATGGCGGCACCGGCGAAGGCTGCCGCGATGATGCCGATCGTGCCGCTGCCGGTGGTGAGCGTCACGGCGAAACCGGTGACGGCGCCCGCCAGCATCATGCCCTCGACGCCGAGGTTCAGGACACCCGAGCGCTCGACGACGAGCTCGCCCACGGCAGCGAAGAGCAGCGGTGTGGCGGCGGTGACGACGGTGACGAGGAGGGCCGTGACCGGGTCCATGGCTTCAGCTCCTCGCCGCTCGGGGGGAAGATGCCGGGCTGCCGAAGCGCAGCCGGTAGCGCACCAGCACGTCGGCGGCGAGCAGGAAGAAGAGCAGCATGCCCTGGAACACGCCGGTGACCGCCTGCGGCATACCGACCGTGATCTGGGCGTTCTCGCCGCCGAGATAGGAGAGCGCCACGAGGAGCCCGGCGAGGACGATGCCGAAGGGGTGCAGGCGGCCGAGAAAGGCCACGATGATCGCGGTGAAGCCGTAACCCGGCGAGATGGTCGGGACGATCTGGCCGATCGGCCCCGCCACCTCGAAGAGGCCGGCGAGCCCGGCGAGGCCGCCGCCGAGCAGGAGGCTCGTCCAGATCATCGCCTTCTGCGAGAAGCCGGCGAAGCGTGCCGCCGCCGGCGCCTGGCCGATCACCGTGACCTGGAAGCCGAAGAGCGTGCGGGTCATCAGGAACCAGACGACGAGGACGACGAGAGCGGTGATCGCCGCCCCCAGATGCAGCCTGGTCCCCTCGAGGAGGCCGGGCAGCACGGCGCTTTCCGAGAACATGCGGGATTCCGGAAAGCCGAAGCCCTCGGGGCTCTTTAGTGGCCCGTAGATCAGGGCACTCAGGAGCAGGAGGCCCACATAGGTGAGCATCAGGCTTACCAGGATCTCGTTGACGTCGAAGCGCGCCTTGAGGAAGGCCGGGATCGCCGCCCAGGCCATGCCACCGATGACCCCGGCAATGCCCATGAGCGGCAGGATCCACCAGCCCTCCTGGTCCCAGAAGAGCAGCGCCACGCTGCCGCCGGCGAGCGCACCCAGCGTGAGCTGGCCCTCCGCACCGATGTTCCAGACCCCGGCGCGAAAGCCGACGGCAAGGCCGGTGGCGATCAGGATCAAGGGCGTCGCCTTGACCCCGAGCTCGGCGAGGCCGTAGCGGCTGGTCAGCGGATCGACGAAGAAGGCCCTGAGCGACTGGATCGGGTCGTAGCCCATGGCAGCGAAGAGGACGGCCCCGGTCAGCACGGTCAGCGCCACGGCGAGGAGTGGCGTCAGCCAGCGCATCTTCCGGCTGATGGCGGCCCGGGGTTCAAGCCTGAGCATGCGTCGCCTCCGGCTGGCCGTCGCTCTGGGGCACTTCGTCCGGCAGGTCGTGCAGCCCGCCCATCAAGAGGCCGATCTGCTCGACCGTGGCGTCGGCGGTGACCAGCGGCCGCGACAGCCGGCCGCCATTGAGCACCGCCATGCGGTCGGTGAGCCCCATCAGCTCGTCGAGGTCCTGGCTCACCACGAGGACGGCGACGCCGTGACCGGCGAGGTCGATGAGCGCCTGGTGGATGGCGGCGGCGGCACCGGCATCCACGCCCCAGGTCGGCTGGGCGGCGATCAGCACGTTCGGCGCCTGGAGGATCTCGCGGCCCACCACGAACTTCTGCAGATTGCCGCCCGAAAGGGCGGAGGCACGGGCCATGGGCCCGGTCGCGCGCACGCTGAAGCGGTCGATGATCTCCCGGGCGAAGGCACTGGCCCGGGCATGGCGGATGACCCCGGACGAGAGCAGGCCGCGCCGGTCAAAGGCCGAGAGCAGCGCATTGTCGGCGAGGGTGAGATCCGGCACCGCCGCATGGCCGTTTCGCTCCTCGGGGATGTAGGCGAGGCCGTGCATGCGCCGGGCTCTCGGGCCGAGCCGGCCGATCTTCTGGCCGTCGATGACGACGGCTTCCGGCACCGTCAGCCGCTCGCCGGAGAGTGCTGCGAGAAGCTCGCTCTGGCCGTTGCCGGCGACCCCGGCAATGCCGAAGATCTCGCCGACCTGGACGTCGAAGCTGATCCCCTGGAGCGCCGTGCCGAAGACCTCGGCGGTCGGCAGGTCGAGGGCGTTGACCGAGAAGCGGGGGGCTCGCTTCAGGCGCTTCTCCGGCTTCTCGGGTGCGGCGAAGGAACTCCCCACCATGAGCTCCGCCATGCTGCGCGCGGTCTCGGTCCGGGGATCGCAATGCGCCACGACCTTGCCGCCGCGCATGATGGTGGCGGCGTCGCAGAGGGCCTCGATCTCGTGCAGCTTGTGGCTGATATAGAGGATGGAGACGCCTTCGGCAGCGAGCTGGCGAAGCGTCAGGAAGAGCCGCTCGACCTCCTGCGGGGTCAGGACCGAGGTCGGCTCGTCCATGATCAGGAGCCGGGGGTTCTGCAGGAGGCAGCGGACGATCTCGATGCGCTGCCGCTCGCCGACCGAGAGCTCGTGCACCTCGCGATGCGGGTCGAGGGGCAGGCCGTAGGCCTCCGAGACCTCGGTGATGCGCTCGGCCAGGGTCTTGCGGTCGAGCTTGGCGTCGAGGCCGAGGGCGACGTTCTCGAGCACCGTCAGGGCATCGAAGAGCGAGAAGTGCTGGAACACCATGCCGATGCCGAGGGAGCGGGCGGCATGCGGCGACGCGATCGTCACCGTCCGGCCCTCCCAGGCGATCTCGCCGGCGTCGGGGGCGAGCACCCCGTAGATGATCTTCACCAGGGTCGACTTGCCGGCCCCGTTCTCGCCGAGCAGCGCGTGGATCTCGCCCTGGCCGATGGTCAGCGCCACGTCGTCATTGGCGAGCACGCCCGGATAGGCCTTGCGGATGCCGGAAAGAACCAGCCGGGCCACCGTCATCGGACGACATACATCAGGCGACGCTCCTGTTCTGCTGGCCCCGGGCCAAAGCGTCCATGCCCCAGGGCTTCCATGGCGACGAGCAGCTGCGCTGCCACCGAAGCGGCGATCACGGCCGGCTCCTTGCCGGTTATGGCGGCAAGGCCGATCGGGCAGACGAGCCGGGCGGCCGAAAGCCCTTCGGCGGCGAGCTGCCGCTCGAAGCGCCGCCGCTTGGTCTCCGAGCCGATCAGGCCGAGCCAGGCGAAGCTGCCCCGCCGCAGCATCGCCTCGACGATGGCGAGATCGAGCGGATGGCTGTGCGTCATCACCAGCACGAGGTCACCCGGTGCCGTGGCGAAGCCCGCGGGATCGGCGATCTCGAGCGTTTCGACCTGCCCCGGCGCATCCGCCGGCAGCTGGCCGGGGCGGCTGTCCAGCCAGAGGACGCGGCAGGGCAAGGGTGCGAGGGCGGCGACCACCGCCCGGCCGACATGGCCGGCACCGAAGAGGACGACGCGCGGCAGCGCCGCCTCCCGCGCCGCGAGCCGTTCGGCCAGCGCCGCCCGATCGGCCGGCGCCAGATGCCGCAGGCGCAGCGTCACATGCCCGCCGCAGCACTGCGCCAGCGCCGGGCCGAGCGGCAGGTCGAGCTGCTCCGGCAAGGGCTCGCCCGCTAGCGCCTCGCGCGCCCTGAGCATCGCCCGATGCTCGAGCTCGCCCCCGCCGATCGTGCCGGCGAGGCCATCGCCCGTGACCAGCATCAGCGCCCCCACCTCACGCGGCGTGGAGCCGAGCGCCTCGACGATCTCGACGAGGATCGTCGGCTCCTCCCGATCGATGGCGGCAAGGGCGGCGACGAGGGCTTCGGTCATCGAGGCCCCGCCAGCCGGTCGATTGCCATGAGCACCTTCTCGGGTGTCGCCGGCGGGTCGAGCTTTGCCGGGTGCTTGTGGTCCGCCGTCGCGGCCACCGCGTCGGAGAGCGCCTGCCAGACGGATATGGCGAGCATGAGGGGCGGCTCGCCCACGGCCTTGGAGCGGTGGATCGTGGCCTTGGGGTTCGTATTCTCCAAGAGGCGGATGTTCAGGATTTCCGGCCGGTCGGCGGCAGTCGGGATCTTGTAGGTCGAGGGCGCGTGAGTGCGCAGCCGGCCTTCCTTGTCCCAGACCAGCTCCTCGGTGGTGAGCCAGCCCATGCCCTGGATGAAGCCGCCCTCGATCTGGCCCATGTCGATGGCAGGGTTGAGCGAGCGGCCGACGTCGTGGACGATGTCGACGCGGTCGACCCGGTACTCGCCGGTGAGCGTGTCGATGGTGACCTCGCTGCAGGCGGCACCATAGGCGAAGTAGTAGAAGGGCTTGCCCCGGCCCGTGGCGCGGTCCCAGTGGATCTCCGGGGTCTTGTAGAAGCCCGTGGCGGAGAGCTGGACGCGGGCCATGTAGGCGTCGTGGACGAGCCGGTCGAAGGTGATCTCGTCGCCCGCCACCTTCACCCGGCCCGGCAGCCAGTCCACGGCGTCGGCCGGCATCTGGTGCTGCTCTGCGGCGAAGGCGACGAGCCGCGCCTTCAGCTCGCGCGCCGCGACCTGGGCCGCCATGCCGTTGAGGTCCGAACCCGAGGACGCCGCCGTCGCCGAGGTGTTCGGCACCTTGCCGGTGGTGGTAGCCGTGATCTTGATGCGGTCCAGCGGCAGCGCCAGTTCCTCGGCCACCACCTGCGCCACCTTGATGAAGAGCCCCTGCCCCATCTCGGTGCCGCCATGGTTCAGGTGGACCGAGCCGTCCTTGTAGATGTGGATCAGTGCCCCCGCCTGGTTGTAGGCGGTGTTGGTGAAGGAGATGCCGAACTTCACCGGCGTCAGCGCCAGGCCCTTCTTCTGCCAGCGGTTGTCGGTGTTGAAGCGGCGGACGGCGGCCCGCCTTGCCGCGTAGCCGGCATCCTGCTCGCACTCGCTCACCACCCGCTCGATGACGTTGTCCTCGATGGTCATCCAGTAGGGTGTGACCGCGCGCTCGCCCGACCCGTAGAAATTGCGCTTCCTGACCTCGAGCGCGTCGAGCCCGGTCCGGATCGCGACCTCCTCGATCACCCGCTCGGCCGCCACCATGCCCTGCGGCCCGCCGAAGCCGCGAAAGGCCGTCGCCGAGACCGTGTTGGTGCGGCAGGGCAGGCAGGCGAGCGCCACGTCGGGGTAGAAGTAGCAGTTGTCGGCGTGGAAGAGGGCGCGGTCGTTGATCGGCCCGGAGAGGTCGGCCGAGTAGCCGCAGCGCGAGGCGAAGGTCATGTCGACGGCGCGGATGCGCCCGTCCGGCTCGCAGCCGACGGCGTAGTCGACGAGGAACTCATGCCGCTTGCCGGTCATGATCATGTCGTCGTCGCGGTCGAGCCGGCACTTGGCCGGGCGGCCGGTCCGGCGCGCCGCGAGGGCGGCCACGCAGGCGAAGAGATTGCTCTGCGTCTCCTTGCCGCCGAAGCCGCCGCCCATGCGCCGGACCTCGACCGTCACACTGTGCGACGGCACGCCCAGCACATGCGCCACCATGTGCTGCACCTCGCTCGGGTGCTGGGTTGAGCTGTAGACGGTCATGTCGCCGGCCTCGCCGGGGAGCGCCAGGGCGACGTGGCCCTCGAGGTAGAAATGGTCCTGGCCGCCGATCGCGAGCCGGCCATCGAACCGGCAGGGGCTCGCCGCCAGCGCCGGCGCCGCGTCGCCCCGCTGCATCCGGCCCGGCGGCCAGACGAGGTCCTCCCGGGCCCGGGCCTCGTCGACATCGAGCAAGGGCGCCAGCGCCTCGTATTCCACCACGGCGAGTGCCGCCGCGGCACGGGCCGCATGCACCGTCTCCGCCGCCACGGCAAAGAGCGCCTGCCCCCAGAACTGGACGATGCCGGTGGCGAAGACGGGCTCGTCGTCACGGCCGACCGGGCTGATGTCGTTGACGCCCAAAATGTCGTCATTGGTCAGCACGGCCACGACACCCGGCGCCGCGCGGACGGCGGCAAGGTCGAGCTTTGTGATCCGCCCGTGGGCGCATTTGGCCCAAGCCGTGTAGATCTCGAGGCACCGGGCGGGCTCCGGCATGTCGTCGACATAGACAGCCTCGCCGGTGACGTGGCGAAGGGCGCTGTCATGCGCCAGGGCGCGGCCGATCGTGCCCGCCTCAACCATGCACGGCCTCGAGCCGCCCGGCGAGGCGGAGCGGAGGCGAGGTCGCATCGGCCGTTTCGACATAGGCCTTGAGAAGCAAGTTCTGCGCCACCTTCAGGCGGTACGCGGCGGAAGCCCGCATATCGTCGATCGGCTGGAAGTCCCGGGCGAGCGCCGCCATGGCGTCCCTGAACGTCGCCTCGGCGAAGGGTTGGCCGAGCAGCGCCGCCTCGGTGGCCGCGGCCCGCTTCGGCGTCGCCGCCATGCCGCCATAGGCGATCCTGGCCTCGGCGATGCGGTCGCCCTCGCGGCGGAGCTGGATGCCGGCGCAGACGGCCGAGATGTCCTGGTCGAAGCGCTTGCTGATCTTGTAGGCGCGAAGCACCGTCCCGGGCTTCGGCCGCGGCACGCTCACCGCCTCGACGATCTCGCCGGGCCGCCGGTCCTGTCTGCCATATGCCACGAAGAAGTCCTCGAGCGGCAGCGTGCGGCGACCGTCCCGATGGGCCAGATGCAGCGTCGCCCCGGCGGCGATCAGCCAGGGCGGGCTGTCGCCGATCGGCGAGCCATTGGCGATATTGCCGCCGATCGTCCCGGCATGGCGGATCTGCTCGGCACCGAGGCGCCGGACCAGCTCGCCGACATCCGGCCAGAGCCCGGCCAGGCGCGCGTGGGCCGCGGCATAGGTGACCCCGGCGCCGATGCGGATGGCGTCGGCACCCTCCTCGATCCGGGCCAGTTCGGCCACCCGGCCAAGCCAGATGACAGGATCGAGCCGGCGCTGCTGCTTGGTGACCCACAAGCCGACATCGGTGGCACCGGCGAGGATCGTCGAACCCTGATGCTCGGCCGCGAGGTCGAGCAGGGCTGTGAGGTCGGCAGGCGCATAGAACATCCGCCCGCCTTCGCCGATGGCCAGCGTCTCGCCGTCGCGCCAGCCCTGGAGGCGGGCCAGCACCGCCGCCTCGCGGTCGGCGAGATGCGCCACCGCCCCCGGCGTTTCGTGCATCCGCCGCGCCGCCTCGATGATCGGGCCGTAGCCGGTGCAGCGGCAGAGATTGCCGGCGAGCGCATCGTCGATGCGGCCGCGCGACAGGGCCGCGTCACCCCTCTGGTGCAGCGCGAAGAGCGTCATGACGAAGCCGGGCGTGCAGAAGCCGCATTGCGAGCCGTGAGTCTCGACCAGCGCCGCCTGGACCGGGTGGAGCGTGCCGTCCGGTCCCTTCAGGTCCTCCACGGTCAAGAGCTGGCAGCCGTCCAGCGTGGCCATGAAGCGGATGCAGGCATTGACGGCCCGGTATTGCAGCCGGTCCCCGGCGGGCTCGGCGATCACCACGCTGCAGGCGCCGCAATCCCCCTCCGCACAACCCTCCTTGGTGCCGCGCCGGTAGGCGGTCCGGCGCAGCCACTCGAGCACGGTCAGGGTCGGGTCGATGGCATCGAGCTCGACCGGCTGGTGCCCGAGCAGGAAGCGCAGGCGCCGGCGCATCAGCTGCCCCGGTAGGTCGAATAGGCGAAGGGCGAGACGAGCAACGGGACGTGGTAATGCGCACCCGGGTCCTCGATGCCGAAGCGGATCGGCACCTCGTCGAGGAAGGGCGGGTTCGGCAGGTCGACGCCGAGCAGCTTGAAGTAGAGCCCGACCTGAAAGACGATCTCGTAGGTGCCGCGCCCCATGGCGGAACCTTCCAGCAGCGGCTGGTCGAGACGACCGTCCTCGTTGGTCCGGACATCGGCGAGCCGCGTGCGGTCGGCCCCCTCGAGCCGATAGAGCACGAGGCGCATGCCGCGCCCGGGGCGCCCCGTCATGGAGTCCAGAACATGCGTGGTGAGCTTGCCCATCGCCCGTCCCTACCGTTTCCGTTGACCGATCAATCGTTAATCGCAGAGCGGGCCGCTCACAATGGGCAAGACGCGGGGCGGCGCCCGACCGGTCGCGACGTGCCGGTCAGGCGGAGGCCGGCCCGGGATCGGTCGGGTGCGGTACCCGGAAGCCGACCTGCAGCCGGTTCCAGACATTGATCGCGCCGATCGCGAAGGTGAGGTTGACCTGCTCCGCTTCGCTGAACTCGGCCCGCAGGAGCTCGTAGTCGGCGTCGGGGGCATGGGTGTCGGCCAGCCGGGTAAGCGCCTCGGTCCAGGCCAGCGCCGCCCGCTCGCGGGCGCTGTAGAGCGGCGATTCGCGCCAGCCGTCGAGCATGTAGAGGCGCATCTCGCTCTCGCCCGCCTTCCTCAGCGCTGTGGCGTGCATGTGGATGCAGAAGGCGCAGCCATTGATCTGCGAGGCGCGCAGCTTCACCAGCTCCAGGAGCCCATGCTCGAGGCCACATTTCGCGAGCGCCGCCTCGAGGCCGCGCATCGCCTGGACCGCCGCCGGTGCGGCGGCATAGTGATTCTCCAGTCGCGGCGTCATGCTCGTCTCCTCGAGGAGGCTGGACAGGTGGGGTTGCTCAGCCGCTGGAGGCGGCGAGCCGCGTCGCCGGATCGGCATAGAGGCAGCTCGTCATGCCGCCGGCGTACTCGTCGACCAGTTGCCCGTCGAGCGAGCCGCGCTCCTCGATCTGCGCCTCGAGCCGGGCCGTGAGCGGGCTTTCGGGAAAGCGGGCCCGGTAGGCCTCGAACCAGGCCATGTAGTGGCGATCGTGGCCGCGCCAGTCGAGAAATCCCAGGTCCTGCGGCGCCCCGGTATAAGAGGCGAGGACCGCCGGATCGTCGATGCCCTCGACGAGGAAGCTCACCATGCGGTGCAGGTCGAGACCGCCCTCGTTGGTCAGCGCATAGAGATCGTAGCCCTGCACGGCGGCAATCTCGGCCATGGCGACGAGCGAGGCGATGGCATGGCGCTGGTAGAAGAGCGCGTCGCGGCCGCGATCGGTCTCGAGCGGCAGGCTGCCGTCCTCGCGCATCTGCTCGAGCGCCACCCGGTAGCGGTTGATGCCCTCGTAGAAGAGCGCGTTGTCGCCGATGAATGCACCCCAGGCCATGGTGACGCTGTCGCGCAGATAGCGGTGGTTGTTGCGGCTGCTCACCACCTCCGGGTTGGTCGCCCGGTCCGGCCCCCGCTGCCGGACCAGCCGGTCGAGCCAGGCGCGGATCATGGCGACGTCCTCCGGTTCCAGCTCCGGGTCGTCGTGCACCATGGCGAAGGCGGCGATGATCGGCAGCAGGGTCCGGTCGAGGTTGTAGAAGTGGTTGACCGTGATCGGCAGGATCATGCGGGAGAGCGCATCGGCCTCGGCGAACCGCAGCAGGTTGGAGACGATGCCGTCGCGCGCCGCCGGATCGCCGTTCGCCAGGTATGCGGCCGAGGCCTGCATCATCGTGAGGGCCAGGGTCTGCGCCGGCTGCGCGCCGCCATTGACATTGCGCTGCACGCCGTGGCGCGGCCAGTTCTGGCGCGGGGCGCCACAGAGCGCCTCGCGCTCGCTCTGGGGCAGCGCCTCGAGCACCGCCCGGCGAGCGGCGACGTCGACCAGGACGAGGCCCGGGCGGGTGACGACGAACTCGCTCGGCGCCAGCGCGTTGGTCGCCGGCGGCGCGTCAGTCGCGAGGGCTGGCAGCGAGCAGCAGAGGGCGAGCGTGAGGGTCAGGCCGGCGGCCACGCGGCTTGGCAAGCACAGGGCTCCCGTCTAGTTGTCGGGCTCGATCGTCGGGAGGTCTAGCGGATAGACAACCGAACAACCAGTGGAGGCAATTCATGAAGAATCCGTTTGACCTCAGCGGTAAGGTTGCCCTCGTGACCGGCGGCAATGGCGGCATCGGGCTCGGCATGGCGCGGGGTGTCGGCCAGGCGGGTGCCGCGGTCGCCCTGGCCGGACGGAACAAGGCGAAGACGGAGGCCGCCGCGGCGGAGCTGGCGGGCGAGGGCCTGCGCGCCATTGCCGTGGTTGGCGAGGTCGCCGAGCCCAACTCGTGCGTCGCCATGGTGGAGCAGGTCGAGGCCGAGCTCGGCCGCCTCGACATCGCCGTCTGCAACGCCGGGATCAACATCAGGAAGCGCCCGGAGGAGTACGAGTTCGCCGAGTGGCGCGAGGTGCTGGCGATCAATCTCGACGGCGTGTTCAACACCGCCCACGCCGCCTATCCCGCCCTCTGCCGGCAGGGCGGCGGCAAGATCATCACCACGGGCTCGATGATGTCGATCTTCGGCATTCCGGTAGTCGCCGCCTACGCGGCGAGCAAGGGCGGCGTGATGCAGCTCAGCCGGGCGCTCGCCACGGCCTGGGCCAGGGACAACATCCAGGTCAACTGCATCCTGCCGGGCTGGATCGACACCGACCTCACGCGCCGGGGCCGGGCCGAGATCGAGGGGCTGAACGAGAAGGTCCTGTCGCGCACGCCGGCCGGCCGCTGGGGCACGCCGGAGGACATGGCCGGTCTCACCGTGTTCCTCGCGAGCCCGGCCGCCGACTTCATCACCGGCACCGCCATTCCGGCCGACGGCGGTTTCTCCGTTCAAGGCTGAGGATCCGGCCCGGTCGTCGGGCCCGAGCGCCGCTCGAACCGCAGGAGCCGGGTCCCGCCCTCGTTGAGCACGCGCTCGCCGACCTGAACGAGGCCGAGCTGGGTCAGGGCGAGGCCCGGCTCCATGCCGCGCGCCCAGGAGAAGAGCGGCAGGCCGCCCGCGAAGTCGAGGGGCTCGATGGTGAGCTCGACGGCGTCGATCAGCTCCCCCCTGGCGAACCAGTCGTGCACCCCCACGCCGCCGAGGATGCCGCAGTTCCATGCCGCATGAACCGTCGTCGCGCGCGCCAGAATCGCGTCGAGGGAGACGCGCCCGGGGTCGGCCCAGAGATGCATGGGATGGCGCCATGCCGGCCCGGCGAAGCTGCCCGTGAAGACGACCCGCCGGCGATCTGGCCGCCAGGCCAGCTCGTGCGTGCGACGTCCCATGAACGCCCAGTCGAGACCGGCGACGAGGCCGCGGAAGAGCCGTTGCTCCTCGCGCGACGCCCAGCTGCCGGGCGAAGCCCCGTTTGTGGGCGTGATGTAGCCGTCCCGGCTGGTGACGACGATCAGGGTGAAACGGGGTCGATAAGGAGCGAAGCCTGACCGTTGCCCGGTCATGCGCCGTATTCACCCCGCCCGGCCAGCCGGCCGGGACCGAACTTCAGCTCAGAAGGAACGAGCAGGAAGCGATGATGATCGTCCAGAGCGCCAGACTGGCGGCGACGATGATGAGCTGGGGGTGGGGTGGGGTGGCATTCGTGGCACCGATGGGAACGCGCCGCGCGCTTTCGCGCGTGGGCACGGTGCGCATTTGACCTACCGATCCGTGTCGTTGGAGCATGATGTTGCCGATGCCTCATCCTTGCGACCTAGCAGCGCAGTTGCCCTGCTTTTCTTTTCTTATGGCCGAATTGTACCAGAGGCAGGCGAGCCAGGGAAGCGATATTCCACCTACAAGAGAGAAAGTCGGCCGTCCATTGGAAACCATAGGTTGTGGCCGGCCGCTGCGGACCGGCCTGCACCCATGGGGTCAGTCGCGCACCAGTCGCCAGGCGATCGGGAAAAAGGCGGTTGCGAGCAAGAGCTTCGCCGCCTCGGCCGGCAGGAAGGGCAAGACACCGGTCGCAAGCGCCTTTGTCGGGCCGATCAACAAGGCGAGCCAGGCGGCGCCGAGCGCGAAGATCAGGACGGTTCCGGCGGAAAACACCAGAAGGGCCGAGAGATGTGTCCGGCCGAGCCCCTCGTCGGCGAAATAGCCGACGACAACGGCTGCGACAAAAAAGCCTACCAGATAGCCACCGGTGGGACCGACCATATAGGCGAGCCCGGCACCGGTCGCGAAGACCGGCAGGCCCATGGCGCCCTGCGCCAGGTAGGTCAGGAGCGTGATCCCGCCGAGCCTCGCGCCATAGGCGGCACCGATGCCGAGGGCGACGAAGGTCTGCATGGTCATCGGCACCGGCCAGAACGGCACCTGGACCCTGGCCGAAACGGCCATGAGGAGCGTGCCGGCCAGCACCAGCACGATCCGGGCGAGAAGGCTCTGGGCCGAGTTCGGCCAGAGGGCGGCGGTCAGCGTCGGGTTCATGCTCTGCTCCGAAGGATGGACCAATGGCTCATGCCAGAAGGCTCCGCCCCTTGTCGAGAATGGCCTTGCCATGGCTGGCGGCGCTCGGGTGCGAAGCTCGGGAAGGCCAGGCCGCCTGCGGCGCACGACCGGCAATGCGGAGCATGGATGTGCGGCAATGGCGCCACACCAAAACCGGCCCCGAGGGAGGGGGGCTTGGACCTGGTGGAGCCGACCGGGATCGAACCGGCGACCTCTAGAGTGCGATTCTAGCGCTCTCCCAGCTGAGCTACGGCCCCACGGGTCGCGGCTCTATCGGATCGCCGGGGGGCGGCTGTCAAGCATCTTGCGCCCCACGCGTCCGCCGCCTCGACGCATCGACGCCCTTGCCAGCCGAAACGTCGCACCTTACTTGCGTTGCGCCAGCCCCGCCCGCGGCCCCCGCCCTGCCCGCCGCCCAGCGCCAGAACGACGATGATGGAGGCCCGATGATCGCCGTCTACAACCTCATCAATACCGTGATCTCGATCTATATCTGGCTGCTGATCGCGATGGTCGTGCTGAACCTCCTCGTGTCGTTCAACATGGTCAACACCGGCAACCGCTTCATCTACACGATCGGCGACTTCCTGAACCGGATCACCGAGCCCCTGCTGCGGCCGATCCGCAATATCCTGCCCAATCTCGGCGGCATCGACATCTCGCCGATGGTGCTGATCCTCGCCCTCTACTTCATCCGCGACCTCGCTTTCCAGTTCCTCGTGCTCTGAATGACGCAGCCCTGGCGGCTCGAGCCGGACCGGGCGATCCTCGAGATCAGGGCCGTGCCGGGTGCTCGGGCCGAGCGCGTCGACGGCATCGGCAGGGACTCCCTCGACCGGCCGCATCTGGTGATCCGCCTGCGGGCACCCGCCGTCGAGGGCAAGGCCAACGCGGCGCTCCTCGCCTTCCTCGCAAAACGGCTCGACTGCCCGCGCTCGAGGCTGGCGCTCATGGCCGGTGCCACCGGCCGGCTGAAGCGCATCCTCTGGCAGGACCCGCCCGCCGATGCGGCAGGGCGGCTCGCCGCTCTCCTCCCGGCGCCCGGGGAAAGCCCCGGCGGCTGAGCCCAGGGTTTGCCCCGGGCTCCGGGATGCGCTACCAGCCCGGGGGTCGGGCCGGAGACGGCGCCCGCCCCTTTTCCATGCAACGACGAGGCAGATGATGATGCGCGCATCCGGCAGGACGGCCGATGAGCTTCGCGAGGTCGTGCTCGAGCCGGGCTTCAACCCGCAGGCCGAAGGCTCCTGCCTCGTCCGCTTCGGCAACACCCATGTTCTTTGCTGTGCCACGGTCGAGGAGCGCGTGCCGCCCTTCCTGCGCAACAAGGGCACCGGTTGGGTTACGGCCGAGTACGGCATGCTGCCGCGCTCGACCCACAGCCGCTCGCCCCGCGAGGCGGCGCGCGGCAAGCAGGGCGGCCGCACGCTCGAGATCCAGCGCCTGATCGGCCGCGCACTCCGCGCGGTCACCGATCTGGAGGCCATGGGCGAGCGGCAGATCATCGTCGACTGCGACGTGCTGCGCGCCGATGGCGGCACCCGCACGGCCTCGATCACCGGCGCCTATGTCGCCCTCCACCAGGCGCTGGCGAAGCTGGTGCGGGACGGTGCGCTTCCCGCTCTGCCGCTGACCGACGCCGTGGCCGCGGTCTCCTGCGGCATCGTCGGCGGCGAGGCCCTGCTCGACCTCGACTACCCCGAGGACAGCGCTGCCGAGGCCGACGCCAATTTCGTCCTGGCCGGGGCCGGCGGCATCGTCGAGATCCAGTTCACCGCCGAGCAGAAGCCCCTGCCGGAGACGGACCTTGCCCGCCTGATGACCCTGGCCCAGAGCGGCATCGCGCAGCTGGTGGCGCTGCAGCGCGCCGCCGTCGCCGCCGGCTGAGCCCGTGCACCGGCGCTTCACCGGCGACACGCTCGTCCTCGCCTCGCACAACCCGGGCAAGCTCCGGGAGTTGCAGGAGCTTCTGGCCGACCATGGCGTGACCGTCCGCTCCGCCGGCGAGCTCGGCCTCGCCGAGCCCGAGGAGACCGAGCCGGACTTCAGGGGCAATGCCGCCCTCAAGGCACATGCCGCGGCCACGGCCTCGGGCCTGCCGGCGCTCGCCGACGACAGCGGCCTCGAGGTCATGGGCCTGGATGGCCGGCCGGGCGTGCATTCCGCCCGCTGGGCCGGACCCGGCAAGGACTTCGCCACCGCCATGGCCCGCGTCACCGGCGAGCTCGCCGAGCGCTTCGGCGACTGGCAGTCGGCAGACAAGCGCGCCGCCTTCGTCAGCGTGCTCTGCCTCGCCTGGCCAGACGGCCACACCGAGTTCTTCGAGGGCCGGGTCGCGGGCGAGCTCGTCCGCGAGCCGCGCGGCGAGGGCGGCTTCGGCTACGACCCGATCTTCGTGCCCGAAGGCCAGAAGCGGACCTTTGCCGAGCTCTCCCGCACCGAGAAGTCGGCGCTCAGCCACCGCGGCATCGCCATGCGCGCCCTCCTCGCCGCCCTGTTCCGCTGATCCCCCGAACCTTGCGCATCGCTGCGCAATCGACCATATCCACGCCCGTGGGGCCGTAGCTCAACTGGGAGAGCGCCTGCTTTGCAAGCAGGAGGTCGTCGGTTCGATCCCGATCGGCTCCACCAGTCTCCCCACCATGTCCGGCCGCCCTTCCGCCTTCGACTCGACGGCTGAATCCGGGCCCGTGTCCGGAACGGGCTCGAGCTGCACCGCCCGGATGCCCCCTCCCGTAGCCGATGTTTCGACCGTCGCCGGACCCCGGGGGCGCAGGCTGCGCCGGGTCGCCATGGCGGCCGTGCTGGAGTAGAGACACGGGGACATACCCGTGCAAACGTTCGCCGCGCTGCGGTCGCGCCCGCCGGAAACGCTGAACCACGACCAGAAGAAGCCGAGAGGACAACATGGACCATTCGACCCCCAGCCAGCCGCGGCGCGACCTGGTGGCGCGCGACGAGCTTCGCGTCGCACCGGACCTTGCCGCGTTCCTCGAGGAGGAGGCGCTGCCGGGCACGGGGGTCGCACCGGATGCCTTCTGGCGGGGGTTCTCGGCGCTGGTGCACGAGCTCGGGCCGCGGAACGCCGAGCTGCTGCGCCGGCGGGAGGCGCTGCAGGCCGAGATCGACGCCTGGCACATCAAGCGACGCAATCAGCCCCATGACCACGAGGCCTACAAGGCCTTCCTGTCCGAGATCGGCTACCTGCGTGACGAGGGTGACGATTTCAGCATCGAGACGGCGAATGTCGACCCGGAGATCGCGCTCGTGCCGGGACCGCAGCTCGTGGTGCCGATCACCAACGCGCGCTACGCGCTGAATGCCGCGAACGCGCGCTGGGGCAGCCTCTACGACGGGCTCTACGGTACCGATGCGCTGGGCAGCGCCCCGCCGGCCGGCGGCTTCGACCGGGGGCGCGGGGCACGGGTCGTCGCCTGGGCTCGCGTGTTTCTCGACGAGACCTTCCCGCTGGCCGGCACCAGCCATGCCAACGCGCGGCGCTATCATGTGCAGGACGGGGCCCTGCTGGTCGACGACCAGCCGCTGATGGAGCCGGAGAAGTTCGCGGGCTTTCGCGGCCACCCCATGGCGCCTGCGGCCGTGCTACTGCGCAATCACGGTCTCCACGTGGAGCTGGTCTTCGACCGCACCCATGCCATCGGCTGC
>JAUIID010000173.1 GCA_030431615.1 Alphaproteobacteria bacterium | reverse complement strand
CGATCAAGGATCACCTGATCTTCTGGACCGAGGGCAGCCAGCCGCCGCAGCTCCTGGCGGACAAGGAGGTCGCCTTCGCCTCGGCCTATAACGGGCGTCTGTTCAATGCGGCAGAGGTCGAGGGCCAGCCGATCGAGATCATCTGGGACGGCCAGATCGTCGAGTGGGACGGCTGGGTCGTGCCGGCCGAGGGCAAGAACGTCGATGCCGTGCTCGAGTACCTGAAGTGGGCGACCGACAGCCAGCGTCTTGCCGACCAGGCCAAGTACATCTCCTACGGCCCGGCCCGGGCGAGCTCGGCTTCCCTCGTGTCGACCCACGCCGACCTGGGCATCGACATGAACCCGCACATGCCGACCAACCCGGACAACTTCGAGACGCCGATCGTCCTGGACAACGAGTTCTGGACGGACTTCGGCGACGAGTACCGCGAGCGCTACAGCAACTGGATGCTGCGCTGAGCTGAAGCGAGCCTGCCGGGTCTTCGGACCCGGCAGCTTGCCACGAACCGGGCGGGCGGAGCAGGCACATGGCGCGGGCGATGACAGACGGCGGACATCCGGCCCCGGCATCGACGATGATGACGGCGGAGGGAGTGCCACTGAAGGTGAGCCTGCGCCGGGCGGAACGACGGCGGCGGCTGACCGCGTTCCTCCTGGCCGTGCCGGTTCTGGTGTTCATTCTCGTCACGTTCGTCGTGCCGATCGCCGACATGGCGCTCAACAGCGTCCGCAACCCTGAGATCGCCACCCATCTTCCCGAAACCGCCGCGGCGCTGCAGGAGTGGGATGGCGAAGGTGTCCCGGGCGAGCCGGTCTTCGCGGCGCTCGCGAAGGATCTGGCGGCCGCCGCCGAGGCGCGGACCTCCGGCCTGGTCGGTGCCCGGCTGAATTACGAGATCAGCGGCATGCGCAGCACCATCCAGCGTGCTGCCCGCCGCGCCGACCGGCTGGAGGCGCCGTTCAGGGAAGCCTTCATCGAGCTCGACGACATCTGGGGCGATCCGGTCACCTGGCGGGTCATCAAGCGCGAGAGCCATCCCTACACGCCGAGCTTTTTCCTGGCAGCGCTCGACCGGACCTACGACGACGAAGGCAATATCGTTAAGGTGGCGTCCAACCAGGAGATCTACGTGCCGCTCTTCATGCGCACGCTCTGGATCTCGCTCGCCATCACCGCACTCACGCTGCTGCTCGGCTTCCCCATCGCCTATCTCATGGCGCATCTGCCGATGCGCACCGGCAACCTCCTGATGATCCTCGTGCTCCTGCCGTTCTGGACGTCGCTCTTGGTGCGCACGACCTCCTGGATCGTGCTGTTGCAGCAGCAGGGCGTGATCAACGACATCCTCGTCTGGGTCGGGGTGATCGGCGACGATGGCCGGCTCACCATGGTCCACAACCTGAACGGCACGATCGTCGCCATGACGCACATCCTGCTGCCGTTCATGGTGCTGCCGCTCTACAGCGTGATGCGCACCATACCGCCGGTCTACATGCGGGCCGCCCGCTCGCTCGGCGCCAACCAGTGGACCGCCTTCTGGCGGGTCTACGTGCCGCAGACGACGCCCGGCATCGGTGCCGGGGGCGTGCTCGTCTTCATCCTCGCGGTCGGCTACTACATCACGCCGGCCCTGGTCGGCGGCCAGTCGGGCCAGATGATCAGCAACTACATCGCCTACCACATGCAGCGCTCGCTCAACTGGGGCCTCGCCGCGGCCCTGGGCACCATCCTGCTCGCCGGGGTGGTCGCGCTCTACTACCTCTACAACAAGATCATCGGCGTCGACCGCCTGAAGCTGGGCTAGGAGCATGGCAGTCCCCACCTACGCCGGCCCCCTCGAGCGCACCTGGTACTATGCGTTCCGGTTCATCTGCGCGCTGATCTTCTTCTTCCTGATCGCCCCGATCCTCGTCGTCGTGCCGCTGTCGTTCAACGCCGAGCCCTACTTCACCTTCACGCGCGAGATGCTCACCTTCGATCCGGACGGCTACTCGCTGCGCTGGTATCGGGATTTCTGGACCAGCGACAGCTGGATGAGCTCGATCCGGAACAGCTTTTTGATCGCCACCGGTGCGACGGTCGTCGCCACCGTCCTGGGCACGCTCGCCGCACTCGGCCTGTCGCGCTCGCACATGCCGTTCCGCGCGACGATCATGGGCATCCTCATCTCGCCGATGATCGTGCCGCTGATCATCTCCGCCGCCGGCATGTTCTTCTTCTACTCGCGCATCGGCCTCGCCCAGACCTATCTCGGCATCATCCTCGCCCATGCAGCGCTCGGCACGCCCTTCGTCGTCATCACGGTCACCGCGACCCTCTCCGGCTTCGACTACAGCCTGACCCGGGCGGCGGCGAATCTCGGCGCCGATCCGACCACGACCTTCTTCAAGGTCACCATGCCGCTCATCCTGCCGGGGGTGATCAGCGGTGCCCTCTTCGCCTTCATCACCTCGCTCGACGAGGTGGTGATCGTGCTGTTCCTCGCCAGCGTCGAGCAGCGGACGATCCCGCGCGAGATGTGGTCCGGCATTCGCGAGGCCATCAGCCCGACCATCCTCGCCGTCGCCACGATCCTGATCACCATCTCGGTGCTGCTGCTGGTGTCGCTCGAATTCCTCCGGCGCCGCAACGAACGCCTCCGCGGCATCAGGGAATAGTGCACCAACCGCAGAAATAAGGCAGACATACAGGCATCTCGAAAATCAACGGAGGGGGAGATGTCGGTGAATCTGTTCAGGCTGGCGGCATTGGCCGGCTGCGTGGCGATGGCCACTGCGGCGCAGGCGCGTGATCTCACCGTCGTGTCATGGGGTGGCGCCTATCAGGATGCGCAGCGCGAGATCTATTTTCAGCCCTTCACGGCAGCGACCGGCATCGCGCTGACCGAGGACAGTTGGAACGGCGGCATTGGTGCCCTGCGCGCCAAGGCCGAGGGCCCGGCGAGCTGGGACGTGATCCAGGTCGAGTCCGACGAGCTCGTGCTGGGCTGCGAGGAAGGCACCATCGTGCCGCTCGACTGGGAGGCGCTGGGCGGCGAGGACCAGTTCCTGCCCGCGGCCGTGCACGAATGCGGCGTCGGCGCCATCGTCTGGGCCACGGTGCTCGCCTATGACGGCGACAAGTACCCGGACAACGCGCCCTCGAGCTGGGCCGATTTCTTCGACACCGAGACCTACCCGGGGCCGCGTGCGCTCCGCAGCGGTGCCCGCCAGGCGCTCGAGTTCGCGCTCATGGGCGATGGCGTGCCGCCCGACCAGATCTACGATGTGCTGGCTACCGACGAGGGCATCGAGCGGGCCTTCGCCAAGCTCGACAGCATCCGGGACAGCCTGATCTTCTGGGAGGCGGGCGCTCAGCCGCCGCAGCTCCTGGCCTCGGGCGAGGTGGTGATGACCAGCGCCTATAACGGCCGCATCACCGCTGCCAACCAGGATGAGGGCCGCAACTTCCAGATCGCCTGGGATGCCGGCTTCGTCTACCAGATCGACAGCTGGGTCGTGCTCGGCAACTCCGACAAGCCGGACGAGGCGATGCAGCTCATCGCCTACATGAGCGACCCCGAGAACCAGAAGCTCCTGCCGCCCTTCATCCCCTACGGCCCGACCCACAAGGATGCCGCAGCCAAGGTGGACCCGGCAGTCCTGCCGAACGTTCCGACGGCGCCCGAGAACATCGACCACGGCCTGTTCTTCGACCGTGATTTCTGGGTCGATCGGGTCGAGGACCTGAACGCGCGCTTCAACGCCTGGGCGGCGCAATAGCTCGAGGCGGAACGCGGCTCGCCCACGACACCGGAGCGCTCGGGCGGGCGCTCCGGCGGGCCGAGCGGCGGCAGCAGCTCTGGGCCTTCGGGCTCACCTTGCCGCTTCTGGCGTTCCTCCTGGCCTTCATGGTCCTGCCGATCGGCGGCATGCTGCGGCTCGCCATATCGAACGGCGAGCTCGGCTCCGCCATGCCGGCCACCACCGAGGCGCTGCGCGCCTGGGACGGGCAGGGCGTGCCGCCCGAGGCTGTGGTCGCCGGCTTCGCCGCCGAGCTCCGGGCGGCGCGCGAGGCGCGTGCGCTCGGGCCGGTCGCGCAACGTCTCAACAACGCGCATCCCGGCGATCGCAGCCTCGTTCAGGGCGCCGCCCGGCGTCTCCCGGATGAGCCGGACGGCGACTGGCGTGCCACGCTTGCCGGTATCGACGAGGCCTGGGGCGAACCGCGGATCTGGCGCTCGCTGCAGGCAGCCTCGGCCCCCTGGACCGATCTCTATCTGCTGCAGGCACTCGATCTCGAGCGGGACGCGGATGGCGATATCGCCAGCGTGCGCGACGATCGCGCCATCTATCGCAGCATCCTCGGCCGCACCTTCCTGATCAGCCTCGTCGTCACGCTGGCCTGCCTGGCCA
Organism: Alphaproteobacteria bacterium; assembly: GCA_030431615.1. Lineage (GTDB taxonomy): Bacteria > Pseudomonadota > Alphaproteobacteria > Geminicoccales > Geminicoccaceae > SLRI01. The sequence continues at coordinate 8,063 of JAUIID010000173.1, read as the reverse complement.
TCGGCTACCCCCTGGCCTACAAGCTGGCCTCGCTGCCGCCGCGCATCGCCAATCCCCTGACGATCCTCGTCCTTCTGCCGTTCTGGACGTCGCTCCTGGTCCGCTCGGCCGCCTGGATCGTCGTGCTGCAGCGTGAGGGGCCGATCAACGAGGCGCTGCTCGCCCTCGGGATCGTCGACGAGCCGGTGCAGCTCGTCTTCAACCGGATCGGCGTCTACATCGCCATGACCCATGTGCTGCTGCCGTTCATGGTGCTGCCGCTCCTGAGCGTCATGCGCTCGATACCGCCCTCGCACATGCGGGCTGCCCTCTCGCTCGGCGCAACGCCGCTCGAGGCGTTCGTCAGGGTCTACCTGCCCCAGACGCGGGCCGGCATCGGCGCCGGCTGCCTGCTCGTCTTCATCCTCGCCATCGGCTACTACATCACGCCGGCGCTGGTCGGCGGGGCGGCCGACCAGATGATCAGCTACTTCGTCGCCTTCTTCACAATCCAGACGGTCAACTGGGGCATGGCCGCCGCACTCGGCAGCATCCTGCTGGCCGCGACGCTCGTGCTCTACCTGATCTATGCCAGGCTGGTCGGCATCGACCGGCTGCGGCTGGGCTGAGCGCGCGTGGCGCGGCAGACCCGCACCACCGGGCAGGCCCTGGGCCACGGCCTGCTCTGGCTCTGGACGGTGGCGGCGCTGGTCTTCCTGGTGGCGCCGATCCTGGTCATCGTCCCGCTCTCCTTCAATGCCGGCGCCTTCCTCTCCTTTCCGATGCCGGGCCTGTCGCTGCGCTGGTATGCCGAGCTCTGGCAGACCGACGTCTGGTGGAGATCGCTCGTCAACAGCCTGATCGTCGGCACTGGCGCCACGCTGATCGCCGTCGTCCTCGGCACCGCGGCAGCGGTCGGTCTCGCGATGGCCCGCTTCCCGGGCAAGGATGCGCTGATGGCGGTGCTCATCTCGCCGCTGATCGTGCCGCTCGTCATCGTCGCGGCGGGGAGCTACTTCTTCTTCATCCCGCTCGGCCTGACCGGCAGCCTGCTCGGCCTGGCGCTTGTCCATGCGGCGCTCGGCGCCCCCTTCGTGCTGATCACTGTCGGTGCGACGCTCGTCGGCTTCGACCGCAACCTCGTCCGCGCCGGGGCGAGCCTCGGTGCCGCACCGCTCGAGGTCTTCCTCAGGGTCACCATGCCGCTGATCGCCCCGGGCATGATCTCGGGCGGGCTCTTCGCCTTCATCACGTCGTTCGATGAGCTGGTGGTCGCGATGTTCCTGACCGGCCCCGGCCAGCGCACCCTGCCGCGCCAGATGTTCGACGGCATCCGCGAGAACATGAGCCCCACCATCCTCGCCGTGGCGACGATCCTGATTGTGATCTCGATCCTGCTGCTGACCACCGTCGAGCTGCTGCGCCGGCGCAGCCTGCGGCTCAGGGGCATCAGGGAGTAGGAGTGGCCATTCTTGTTCCGATCGACCGGATGAACTAAGTTGGTGGACCAAGTCCGGCCGGAGGGGTTCATGGAGACGGTCAACATCCACGAGGCGAAGACGCACCTGTCGCGATTGGTGGATGCTGCCGCGAAAGGCAAGCCCTTCATCATCGCCAGGGCCGGCAAGCCTTTGGTCAAGGTCGTGCCGCTCGAGACTCCGGAGGAGGTCGCCAAGCGACGCATCGGCTTCATGGACGGCCAGTTCAAGCTGCCTGACGATTTCGACGAGATGTTTCAGGACGAGATCGAGAAGATGTTCTACGGCGGCGAATGAAGGTCCTGCTGGATACGCACCTCCTTCTCTGGACGGTGCTGCGCTCCCATCGTCTTTCAGCTGCGGCACGAGGCGCCATCGGCGACCCGTCGAATCAGCCTCTGTTCAGTCCCGTCAGCCTTTGGGAAATCGCGATCAAGCGGGCCAACGAACGCCCCGACTTCGATGTCGAGGCGCGAGTGATCTGGCGTGGCTTGGTGGATCGAGGCTATGAGGAGCTGCCCGTGACGACCGAGCATGCGGTGGCCGTCGGCGCACTGCCCGCCATTCACAAGGACCCGTTCGACCGGCTGCTGATCGCTCAGGCGACCGCCGCAGACATCACCCTGCTCACGGCCGACAGGAACATCGCGAGATATCCCGGACCGATCCGGCTGGTCTGAACTGCTGCCTCAGTACAAGTCTTGGCCGCCATTCACCGGAATCTCTGCGCCGGTGATGTAGGACGCTTGGTCCGAGGCGAGGTAGTAGATCACGGCGGCCACCTCCTCCGGCGAGCCGAGGCGGCGGAGCGGGATGCGCTCGACCAGCTTGTCGGTGCCGGGCGAGAGGATGGCCGTGTTGATCTCGCCCGGGCAGACGGCGTTCACCCGGACCCCGAGATGGGCCAGGTCGGCGGCGAGCTCGCGGGTCAGTGCGGTGAGCGCCGCCTTCGAGGTGGCGTAGGCGCTGCCGGCGAAGGGGTGGACGCGGTGGCCGGCGATCGACGTGATGTTGACCACGGTGCCGCCGGTCCGGGCGAGCCGCGGGGCCACGGCGCGGCTGAAGAAGACGGGGGCGAGGAAGTTGATGGCGAAGGTTTTCTGCCAGATCGCCATGTCGCCATCGAGGCAGCCGAGGCGGGCACCGGCCTCGGATTTGGGCGAATAGCCGGCATTGTTGATCAGCGCGTGCAGCGGCGCGCCGTCGAGGAGCTCGTCGAGCTGGCCGACCGTGGCACCCAAATTGGCTGTGTCGGCGAGGTCGACGGTAATGTGCGCGTGGCGCTCGTCCCGCGGGCAGCCTTCCGGCACCACCTCGCGCGAGCAGGTGATCGCCCGCCAGCCCTGGCGAACGAAATAGGTCGCCGTGGCATGGCCGATGCCGCGACTGGCGCCCGTGATGAAGACGTTCCTGCGCTCGCTCATGCCCTGCCTTTCATGCTTGCCGGCCGCCAGCTTTTAGCACAAGGACGCTGCGGGACGTGTCTGTTCTCGCTCCAGACAGTCAGGGTGCCAGCCGCTCGATCCGCCAGCCCTGACCTTCGGGAAGATAGGCCAGTCGGTCGTGCAGGCGGCTTTGGCGGCCCTGCCAGAACTCGAAGCGGTCCGGCCGGACCCGATAGCCACCCCAATGCGCCGGACGTGGCGGATTCTCGGGATGCTCGGCCTCGAGCGCCCGAAAGCGCTCCTCGAGCACGGCCCGCGATTCGACTGGCCGGCTCTGCGGCGAGGCCGCCGCACCGATCCGGCTGCCATAGGGGCGGGAGTTGAAGTAGGCGTCCGATTCGGCATCCGCGATGGGCTCCACCAGGCCCTCGATGCGCACCTGCCGGTGCAGCCGGTCCCACCAGAAGAGCAGGGACGCCCGGGGATTGGCGGCGAGCTCCAGGCCCTTGCGGCTCTCGCGATTGGTGAAGAAGGTGAAGCCTGCCGCATCGAAGCCCTTGAGCAGCACCATGCGCGACGACGGCCGGCCGGCCGCGTCGACCGTGGCGAGCGCCATGGCATTGGGCTCGTGAATGTCGGCCTGGAGCGCTGCCTCGAACCACCGACCGAACTGGCGAACCGGGTCGCCATCGGCATCGGCCTCGTCGAGGGCGCCCGCATCGTAATGCTGGCGCAACTGGGCCGGATCGAGCAGCATCGGCGTTCTCCTGGGAAAGTGGCTCCAAATCCAGCGGCTGCCGTGGCGCTGGCAAGTCGCATGATTGTGGGCTTCACCGGGTCAGAGGAAGCGTGGAGACCCGAATTTGCAGGATGGCATCGTCTCGATCCAGTCGGCCGTGGCCTATGGCCATGTCGGCAACAGTGCGGCCGTCTTCCCGTTGCAGCGTCTCGGCTTCGAGGTCTGGCCGGTCAACACGGTGCTGTTCAGCAACCACACGGGCTATGGCACGTGGCGCGGCCATGTCCTGACGGTGGAGCAGGTGCGCGACATCCTGCGCGGGATCGAGGAGCGGGGCGCCTTCGATCGCTGTGTCGCCGTGCTCTCCGGCTATCTGGGCGATGCCGAGCTGGGCCTCGCCGTGCTCGAGACCGTAGCACGGGTGAAGGCCCGCCGGCCCGAGGCGCTCTATGTCTGCGATCCGGTCATGGGCGATCTCGACGAGGGCTTCTTCGTGCGCCCGGGCATTCCCGAGTTCCTCCGGGATCGCGCCGTGCCGGCCGCCGACATCGTCACGCCCAACCAGTTCGAGCTGGCCTTCCTCGCCGGTCGCGAGCTTGCCACGCTGGACGACGTGCTGGCCGCGGCCCGTACGGTCCGCGATCTCGGGCCGCGCATGGTGGTGGCGACCAGCCTGAAGCTCGCCGAGCGCCCCGGCGAGCTCGGCGTCCTGGCGGAGACCGCGGTTGGCACATGGGTGATCTGGACACCCAGGCTCGACATTCACCTCAACGGCACCGGGGACGCCTTCACGGCGCTGATCCTCGCGCATTATCTCCGGCACGGCGAGCCGGTCGGTGCTCTCGAGGCGGCGGCGAGCGCCATGTTCGCCCTGGTCGGGGCGACCCTGGCCGCCGGGCGCCGCGAGCTGGCGCTGGTCGCGGCGCAGGAGCAGCTGGCGCAGCCGAACCACCTCTTCAGGGCCGAGCGGATTCGCTGAGCCGGCGACCGAGCCGGCGGGCCTCGTCGAGGAGTGCCGCAGCATCGGTGCCGAGCCCGACGAGGCCTTCGAGCTTCCGGCAATCGAGGACGAACGAATCGCGCTCGGTGGCGTCGAGAACGACCAGCCGGCCCCTGCCGAAGCCTTCGATGAGCGCCAGCGCCAGCCGGCCGGTGGGGAGCGCCACGCCGGAGCCGACATTGACGATGCCGCCCGGCGGTCTCTCGGCGATGGCGGCGACCATCCGCCCCAGCGTGGCCGCGTCGAGGAAGTCGCGGGCGGTGAACGGGCTCATGTCGAAGGTGACGGTGGAGTCGCGGGCGAGGCCGTCCAGCATGCGGCCCATGAAGCTCGTCCGGCCGGTCTCGAAACCGAAGATGTTGGCGAGGCGCAACCGGGTGAGGCGATCGCCGAGAAGCCCTTCCAGCGCCTCCTCCATGGCGAGTTTCTGCTGGCCGTAGGCATCGACCGGCCCGATTGCGGACGACTCGTCCAGGGGCCGGTCGCCCGGCGCATAGACCTTGCGCGAGGAGAGGGTCAGCAGTCGCAGGCCGCGCCCGGCGACCCGGCGCGCAAGGGCGAGCTCCAGATCGGCCTCGAGCCGATAGTCCTGCGTGCCGAGCCGCGGGTCCCGGCCCGTGTGGATCACCGTCTCGATGCCGTCGAGCAGGCCCGGCTCGCCGAGCGCCTTGTGTCCGCAGGTCCGGGCCAGGGGGCCGAGTGCGCGGGCGACATGGCGGCCGATGAAGCCACCGGCACCGGTGACGAGGATCATGCCTGGGGCGGTTCGATCAGGACGATCTGCCGGTTCCGGACGGCAAGGCCGATCCGGCCGGCCTTGAGGTCGAGGGCGCGCGCCCCGAAGAGCTCGCGGCGCCAGCCCTTGAGGGCGGGGACGTCGGCCTCGTCGTCGAGCGCCAGCTCCTCGAGCTCGGCGCTGGTGGCGATCAGCCGCTGGGCCACGTCGCTCTCCTCGGCGCAATGCTTGAGCAGCACCCGGAGCAGGTCCACCGTCGGCCCCAGCCCCCGGGGCGGCGGCTTCGGCTGCGGCAGCTGCGGCAGGTCGCTTTCGGGCCGCGCATGCACGGCGGTGATCACCTCGAGTACCTCGCGCATGCTCTCGCGGTCGAGATTGATCCGGTCGAGCCGGCGCAGCGCCTCGTGGTCCTTGGGCTTCTGGGCCGCCAGCTCCATCAGGAGGTCGTCGCGGATCACCCGGTTGCGCGGCAGGTCGCGGGCCTGGGCCTTGCGCTCGCGCCAGGCGGCGAGCTCCTGGACGAGGGCGATGAAGCGCGGCTCGCGCGAGCGGACCTTGAGGCGCCTCCAGGCGTCCTCGGGCTCGGTGACATAGAGGCCGGGCTGGGTCAGGCCCGCCGTCTCCTCGGCCACCCACTCGGTCCGGCCGGCCTGCTCGATCCGGCTGCTGAGCTTCTTGTAGATCGTCCGGAGATGGGTGACGTCCGAGAGCGCGTAGGTCAGCTGGGCCTCGGAGAGCGGGCGGCGGCTCCAGTCGGTGAAGCGCGAGCTCTTGTCGAGCCTGGCCTTGGCGAGGCGGTTGACCAGCGTTTCATAAGCCACCTCCTCGCCGAAGCCGCAGACCATGGCCGCGACCTGGCTGTCGAAGACCGGGGCCGGCATCCCGCCATCCATCAGGCGATGGAAGATCTCGAGATCTTGCCGGCAGGCATGGAAGACCTTGAGCACGCGCGTGTCGGCCAGGAGCTCGATCAGCGGCGTGAGATCGATTCCGGGGGCGAGCGTGTCGATGGCCACGGCCTCCGCCTCGCCCGCGAGCTGGACGAGGCAGAGCTTCGCCCAGTAGGTGCGCTCGCGCATGAACTCGGTGTCGATCGTGACGAACGGCTCCTGGCGCAGGCGTTCGGTGACGGCTCGAAGGTCGCTCGTTTCGGTGATCAGGGTCATGGGCGATCGGTGGGGGCTGGTGGCGCCGGGTTCGGCTCGCCGCTTGACAGGCCGGCGACCATTGTGACCTTTACGCGCGGCCGCGAGCCCGCAGCCTTCCTTTCCTTACAAGTCGAGAGTGACGGCATGCACCGTTATCGAACGCATCACTGCGGCGAGCTTACCAAAGGCTGGGTCGGCAGCGAGGCCCGGTTGAGTGGTTGGGTACACCGAAAGCGCGATCACGGCCAGTTGCTGTTCATCGACCTGCGCGACCACACCGGGCTGACCCAGATCGTCTTCCACCCGGAGCAGCCGTTCTTCGCCGAGGCCGAGGGGCTCCGGCTCGAGAGCGTCATCACCGTCTCAGGCGGGGTCGTGGCGCGCTCGCCCGAGACCATCAACCCCGACCTTGCGACCGGCGAGATCGAGCTGGTGGCGGCGAGCCTGGACGTGCAGTCGGTCGCCGACACCCTGCCGCTCCAGGTCAATGCCGAGCGCGACTATCCGGAGGAAACCCGGCTCAAGTACCGCTTTCTCGACCTTCGGCGCGAGAAGATGCAGCGGCAGATCCGGCTGCGCTCGGCGATCACCTCGAGCATCCGCCGGCGGATGACCGATCTCGGCTTCACCGAGATCCAGACCCCGATCCTGACCGCCAGCTCGCCCGAGGGGGCGCGCGACTTCCTCGTGCCGTCGCGGCTGCACCCCGGGCATTTCTACGCGCTGCCGCAGGCGCCGCAGCAGTACAAGCAGCTCCTGATGATGTCCGGCTTCGACCGGTACTTCCAGATCGCCCCCTGCTTTCGCGACGAGGACGCCCGCGCCGACCGCAGCCCGGGCGAGTTCTACCAGCTCGACCTCGAGATGGCCTTCGTCACGCAGGAGGACGTCTTCGCCGCGGTCGAGCCCCTGATGCACGGCCTCTTCGAGGAGTTCTCGGACCGGCCGGTCACGCCCATGCCGTTCCCGCACATCGCCTATCGGGACGCGATCCGCCGCTTCGGCACCGACAAGCCGGATCTGCGGAACCCGATCGAGATGCAGGACGTCAGCGAGGCGTTCCGGGGCTCCGGCTTCAAGGTCTTCGCCGGCATCCTGGCGGGCGACCCCAAGGCCGCCGTCTGGGCGATCCCGGCGCCCAAGGGGGGCAGCCGGGCTTTCTGCGACCGGATGAACAAGTGGGCGCAGGAGCAGGGCCAGCCCGGGCTCGGCTATATCTTCTTCAAGGACGGCGAGGGCTCGGGCCCGGTCGCCAAGAATATCGGGCCGGAGCGCACGGCAGCGATCCGTGACCAGCTCGACCTCGGTGACGGCGACGCGGTCTTCTTCGCGGCGGGCCTGCCGGACAAGTTCTACAAGTTCGCCGGCGCCGCCCGCGACCGGGTCGGCCACGAGCTCGATCTTGTCGAGAAGGACGTCTACCGCTTCTGCTGGATCGTCGATTTCCCCATGTTCGAGTGGGACGAGGACACCAAGAGCGTCGCTTTCTCGCACAATCCCTTCTCCATGCCCCAAGGCGGGATGGAGGCGCTCGAGACGAAGGACCCGCTCGATATCCTGGCCTTTCAGTACGACATCGTCTGCAACGGCGTGGAGCT
>JAUIID010000172.1 GCA_030431615.1 Alphaproteobacteria bacterium | reverse complement strand
CAAGCATGTCGACATCGACGAGAGCATGGTGCGCGCCATCGCCAAGCAGGCCGAGGCCGAGCGCATCCGGCGGGCCAAGGTGATCAACGCCGAGGGCGAGTACCAGGCCGCCGAGCGGCTGGTCGACGCCGGCCGCATCCTCAACCAGGTGCCGGAGGCCATGCAGCTCCGCTATCTCTCGACCCTGCACGAGATCGCCAACGACCGCAGCAACACGATCGTCTTCCCCTTCCCCGCCAATCTCGCCGAGTTCCTGACCGGCATGAAGCGGGACGGCTGATCCGGCGCAGCCGCGGCGGCGTCAGGCGAGCTGCGCGGCGAAGGCCGGGTAGACCTCGCGCAGCACCGCCTCGACCGGGCCACGCAGCTCGGCCGCCGCTGCCGTTTCCAGCCCCGGGGTCTCGCCGGCTCCCGGCGCCGTCTCGAAGGCGAAGCCCGTGGCGGCGCGCACCGTCCCGGGCGTCTCGCCGGCATGCCAGCTCACGAGCCGAAGCCGCCCCGCCGCTCGCCGGAAGACCGCCCGGTCGGTCACCAGCCAGCGCCCGTCGACCCCGGGTGCGGTGACGAAATCGACCTTCTCGACCAGCGTCCGGACTCCGTGGTCGGTGCGGAAGAGGATGACGTTCGGCACCAGCGACGCCAGATAGGGTGCGCCGAAGCTGCCCATGAAGCGGCGCCGGAGCCGGCCCGGCTCGCCGAGGCCGAGGAGGTTCACGGCACCCGTCGCGTCGATCTGCGCCCCGGAGAGGAAGAACGCATCGAGCCGCCCCTGGGCGGCACAGTCGAAGAGCTCGCGCCCGCCATCGGTGAAGGGGTTCGAGCTCTCCGAACCCAGGATCGAGACGGTCGGCCGGCCACCGCCGAGCTCGCGCGCCACCAGCGCCGCGGCGGCCGGCACCGGCGAGCTGGCACCCACGGCGACGTGGCCGAGCCCCGTGAGCAGGCGGGCGATGACGCCGATCATGACGAGAAGGCGCTCCGGCTCAGCCATCACGCAACCAGGCATCGATGAAGGCCTTGCAGGTCGCAGGCTCGCGCGCCGCCTCGGCATAGGCGGCGAGCCAGGCCCGGTCCGGCCCGTAGCGCCCGCGAAGGCCGACCGGCGCCGCCCCCGCCGGTGCGCGTGCGACCCGCTCGACATAGAGGGCCGGGATCGTCCCGGCGGCCCAGAGATCGTCCGAGAGGAGGTCCTGCTCGGTTATCTCCTCGACCGTGACCAGCGTGCGCCGCGCCGCATGCGCCGCCAGCATCAGCTCGCGCCGCACGCCGATCCAGACATTGCCGGCCTTGTCGCCGACGGCCGCATGAAAGAGCAGGAAATCCGGGCGGATGGCGGGCACCAGCAGGCCCGGCTCACCGGTGAAGGGATCGGGGCCGAGCCGCCAGTCGGGGCGCAGCCCAACGAGGTCGGAGCCGATCACCCCGGCGAGCGGCAAATGCGAGACCCCCTTCTCGGCGGCCGTCAGCCCGGCATGGATGGCCGGACACGTGCTCTCGGTCACCGTGACGTCGCCCGCCCGCCAGGCCCGGTCGAAGGCCGGTGCGAGCCCGAGCTCACCCAGCGAGATGGCGGCCGTCTCGATGCCGGCGACGCAGCCGGCGGCGATGAGAAGGTCCGCCTGCAGACCAAGCTGCGGCAGGCCGACGAGATGAAGCCCCCTCGCACCCCGCCTGATCAGCTCGCGGATCGTGGCGAGCGAGCAGCCCGAATAGTCGGGCGCCAGCGCCAGCGTGGCGCCATCCGGGATGACCCCCGCGAGCTCGGCCGGGGTTGCCGTCACGTCTCACCCGCAATGGTGCTGATTGCGGCCTCGGCAGTGACCAGGTCCGCATATTTCTGGCGCATGTCGAAGAGGTTCGCCGCATGCGGCTCCAGCGCCCGGTCGCCGACACAGTCCTCGATGACGATCGGGCGGAAGTTCCAGCCCACCGCATCGACCACCGAGGCGCGCACGCAGCCGCTGGTGGTGCAGCCCGTCACATAGAGCGTGTCGACGCGCCGCTGCACGAGCCAGGGGGCGAGGTCGGTGCCGAAGAAGGCCGAGGCCTGCTTCTTGTCGATCACAAGCTCGCCCGGCAGCGGCGCCAGCACGTCCACCACCCGGTTGGCGGGCGAATCCGGCGTTAGCTTCTGCAGCGCCGGCAGCTTGGTCGCCCAGACCCCGACATCCGAGCCGTCAGCGGCATAGACGATGCGCGTGAAGACGACGGGCAGCCCCTTGGCACGGCAGGCCTCGAGCACCGGCACGGTGGCGGCGACGGCTGCCTGGATGTTGCCGCCGCCCAGCATCTCCGGATCGGCGAAGGCGTTGACGAAGTCGACGACCAAGAGCGCCGGCCGCTCGCCGCTGCCGACCACCGTGCCGAAGCCCTGGCGGGCATAGACGTCGCTCTCTGTCACGGCACCTCCGGCAGGCTGGTTGCCCCTGCACTCTGCGGTTCCCCGACGTCGCTTGGCAAGAGATCGCCGGCCGCCAGGGCGAAGGCCGGTGGCGGCGGTGCGGTCACCGCGACGGGCGGGCGGTTCTGGTAGAGCGGCAGGGAGATGGCTCGCGCATGCAACATGAGCGAGACGCCGGGCCGCCGCACCGCCATAGGCCCGCCATAGACCGGGTCGCCCTCGATGGGATGGCCGATGGCCGCCAGATGCACCCGGAGCTGATGCGTGCGCCCGGTGCGCGGCCGGCACTCGACGAGCGAGCGGCCGCCGGCGCTGGCCAGCACGCGCATGTCGGTGACCGAAGCCTGCCCGCCCTCGGCCGCGACCTGCATCCACCAGCCCCGCGCCGCCGTCGAGCGCTTCTCGAGGTTCAGCTCGATCCGCCGCTCCGCCGGGTCCGGCGTGCCCTCCACCACCGCCCAGTAGACCTTCTCCACCCGCCCCGCCTCGAAGAGCCGCCCGAGGCGCCGCAGCGCCTTCTTGTGGCGGCCGAGGACGAGGCAGCCCGAGGTGTCGCGATCCAGCCGGTGCGCCAGATACGGCCGGTCCGGCAGGCCGAAGCGCAGCGCATCCATGTAGTCCTCGAGATTGGCCCCGCGCTTCGGCCCGGCATGCACCGGCAGCCCCGCCGGCTTGTCGATGACGAGGATCAGCCCGTCCCGGTAGAGCAGGCGGTCGAGGAGGAAGTCTGGCTGGAGCTCTTGGGTCATCGGAACACGTCGTCCTCGCTTCGGCGTCGCCGCCGGAAACTAGGCCGCAAGGTTCCCGACGGCTACGTCCTGGTTCCGGACGGGATGGTGGATGGGGGCCGAGAGCCGACTGCCAATGGCGTGCAGACGCATGATCTACGGCGCCAGGCCGTTCGCGCAAGGCTATGGATGCCGGGTCGGGGCGGACGAGCTGCCTGCGTCCCGCCACCGGCCGAGAGGTGCCATAGCGTTCATTCCGGGTCGAGACCGACCAACGGCAACGACACCGCCGCGAAGCTGCAAAGGCTGCTCTGCGTCGTTTGCCGAATTCTTTGATGCTTACATCCGGGCGCACAGGGGACAAGTCGTCATGGCGCATATCAAGAAGAATGCAATATCAATAAAACGACAACTGCAGAATTTTCCTATCTTACGACATCTTCAAGATTCATTACCCGAATGCGAAAGCGCGACAACCATAAACTATTTGACAAAAAATGGACCGTCAAACAATATTTAGACCAACCAAAAGATTTTTCGACAAGTCGACTCTGTGCTTGATCATCGAATTCACGGTCCTGCGCAAGTTTTAACTTGACGCAAGTTTCCATCTCAACTCGAATATCCTATCAGAGGTAAAAGCCAATCGACTAGCGGTAGATCTCGGTTTGCCGCCTTGCTGCCCCGATGAAAAGAATCTCAAATGGAGGGGAGCCGTGGTTTTTGTGTCGAGTGTTTCCTCGGTTGAACAGCAGCTGGTCGCGCCCGACTCGATCCGAGCTCAAGCCAGTCCCGATCAACGCGAACTGAGCGTGCTCTTCGACCATCTGATGGTGGATGCGTCGGCACAGGACCGTACCGCCGACCTTCGGATCGCTTCCTGCGAGGTGCCATTGTCTCTGGCCTGCGATGATCATGCTGCAGGGTTCCTCGTTAATATTCGAGGGTCGGCCACCATCTCTGCCGGTGCCCGGGGATGGATCCTGGCGGCGTTCGGAGCGGCGCAGGCTACCCGGAGCTGGCCGACGGGCAGCGGCGGACCGAGCGGCGAGGGATTGAATCTTCAGGACTTCAATCTCTCCTTCTTCGCGGAGGAACCGGTCTTGAGCAAGGAAAGCCAGCCCGACCGACCCGAGCCCGCCCCCCTGAGACTTCTTGTGGCCATCGGCGTGGAACGACAGGCCGGTCGGCACGAGGCAATGGTGTCTGTCGATTCAGCAGACATTTGCGCACTGCGCGGCTAGGTGAGCCGGCCATCCCTACCCGCTTGGGGTCGGCCCTCGCGCTGCCGATGACAATAAATGTGATGCACGACTGACCCGCCAAATCAAAAGAAGCGACGGAGAGGACAATGCACAACATCCATCTTGATACAATTCTCCGAAAGCCACATTGGTTGAGCGCCGGCGTCCTTGCATTGACTATCACTCTCGCTGCCTGCAGCAACTTGCCAAGCGAGACCTATATGCTTGAGGATATCTCGGTGGGCGAGGAACCCTATCCATGGGATCCGGTCAACGAGACGTTGCGCGTGCGCGGCGTGGTTGCCGATGCCAAGTCGCGGTTCGTCTGGACCCCGACCCGGCCCGTGCTTGTGCTCTCTGGCGTCGATGCAACCGACGGACTGGAAAGTCGAAAAGTCGAGGAGCGGCGAGTCATCTGCGCCGAGCCCAGCCCCGACGCGCTGGTGACATTTTCTACTGCGTTGTCGGCGGCGGTACGGGGCGAACTGGCAGGCCAGGGGGCCGTAAGTGGCGAACTGAGGCGTTCGCTGTCCGAGACGGGTCGCGTCCTTGGCGAGCGCACACCCACCATCCAGCTTCTCAGGGACAACCTCTACCGCGCCTGCGAAGCCTACGCCAATGGCGTTCTCGACAGCTTCGCCTATGCTCTGGTGCTCACCAGAATCGACGAGTTGATGGTCAACCTCGTGGCCATTGAAGCGCTTGGCCGAGGCACGCTGAAGCCCGACGACGAAAAGTTGGTCCAAGCCGCAGTCAGTGCCGAAGAGACCCTGCAGGCCACCAACAGCAAGCGCGCCGACGCAAGCAGGCGGCTCAGCGAGGCCGATCAACAGGTAAAGAGCCTGAATGAGCAGAAAACTTCGTTGAGCATCGATATTGCGAGAGTGCAACGGCAGAAAACGATCGCCGACGCGGAGGTAACGGCTGGCGGGGAAGCTGCCTCAACTCTTTCTGCGAAGAGAACTGAATCGGCCAGACTGGCGGGAGAAATCGGAAAATCCGAAGCTACGATTGCGACGCAGGAAAATATTGTGAATGGAGCGGGGACCGACGAACAAAAGGCAGCCGCGCGAGAAAAGATCGCAACCGAAGAGGCCTCTCTTGCCGGGCTTCATGACCAGAAGGTTGAGACTGATCAGGAGATAGCCCGACTGACACAAATACGGAATGGCACGTCATCTGCCAATACACGAGCGTCAGCGGCTGCTGCCGAACTCGCGGACTTGAAAGCGCGGGAGGAAACCGTCGATCGACAACGAACAGAGGCTATAGCCCGAAGGGCGACCGCAGCAACGGACCTGACGACGCAGGAAACGGCTGTGACTACTGCGATGGGGGACCTCGAAGCAGCGCGACGCAATGCCGGATCGGTACGCCCGGAGTTGGGCCAAAACGAGCGCAACCAGATCGAGCGGATCGTGGAGCGCGAGCAAACCGTCAATAATCCGGCCACTTTGGCTGCTGCCTGCATGGTATGGTATGCAAGTCATCCGCGCCAACCCAAGGACGGAATCATTGGCGCCTCTACAAGTTCCGCCAACGGCACTTCGGGCGCCAGACCCGCCATCGCTGAGTATTGCAGTCTAATATTAAAGAATGCTGGAGAATTTCAGAAACCTGAACTTGAAAATAAACAACTGCAACTACAGATCGAACTCAAAAAACTTGAGCAGCGCGACCCATCGCCAAACAATGCGCGAATATTGCCTGATGAGGGCGACCTTGCGTTCGACGATACCCCCTTCCACTTGTCGAGTGACGTCGAGTTCGGCTCGGAGTGACTTAACAGATGCGGTCGTCGCCAACCGCTCTGCGTCGCTGCGGGCAGGCATTGCCCGCGGCGACGGCTTGATTTTGCAGGTTCATGCGGCCTCGACAGGACTGAAGAGGGCCAATGCCGCCAGCCGTTCCGCCACGGCGCCATCGACCCGGCGGTCGTAGTCCTCCGCGAGCGCCCGAAGCGCCGCGGCACCGTCGCCTGAATAGGCCGGCCCGTGCATCAGGGCGAGGGTCCTTGGCGCCAGCTGCGCCAGCCGCCGGAGCGTTGTGCCCATGCCGGGGTTGAGGCTGGAGTAGCGGAAGAGCTCCTCGCCCGCGATGGCCGGGCCGACCACGTCGCCCTGGGTCAGCGCCGGCCCGTCGCCGAGCTGCGAGAAGAGGTCGCCGCAGAGCAGCGTGCCGGTCGATTCCTCGTAGAGCACGCCCGCGTCCCAGCCATGCGGCGTTTGCGGCGTGTCGAGATAGCGCACCCGCTTGCCGCGGCCGAGCTCGATCACCTCGCCATCCGCCAGCGCCCGCGCCGGCCGCAGCGCGAAATCGTCGAGCGAGACCGTGACCCCGGTCCGGCCCTGCGCCGGCGTGGCGGCGGGTGCGGCGGCCAGCCACGCGTTCATGGCCCCGCACTCGTCGGCCTCGAAATGGCCATAGGCGATCCAGCGCAGGCGGTCGGCCGGGATGAGCCGCTCGAGGGCGGCGCGGTTGGTCTCGAACATCCGCCGCAGGCCGGTGTGGAACATCAGCGGCTCGTCGCCGAGCAGGAGGAACTGGTTGAAGGTGAAGCCGGCGGGCGGCGCGATGTCCGCGACATGGGTGGAGAGGCGATAGATGCCGTCGGCAATCTCGTCGACGCGGGTCTCCATGGCGGTCGTCCCTGACAGGCGGGCGGCGGATCCGGTGGTGCTCCGTGGACTCGCGGCCCATTTGAGGATACAATAGCGTTTATCGAAATATCCGGCAGCGGTCAATATGGATATACGCACCTGTTTATCGAAAATCGGATGACGCGAAGATATACCCTCAACCGGCGGGCCGAGCAGCAGGCCCGGACCCGGCGCCGCATTGTCGAGGCGACGGTGGCGCTGCACGGCACGGTCGGCCCCGCCCGCACGACCTTCAGCATGGTGGCCGAGCGGGCCGGGGTGCAGCGCAAGACGCTCTATGCCCACTTCCCCGACGAGCCGAGCCTCTTCGAGGCCTGCTCGGCGCATCATCTCGAGCAGCACCCGCCGCCGGACCCTGTCGCCTGGACCGGGATCGCCGATCGCCCCGAGCGGGTCCGGACGGCGCTGCTCGCGATCTACGGCTGGTACGCGGAGCATGCCGGCCTGATCGCCGCCGTGCTGCGCGACGCCGAGCATCACGCGGGCACGCGCGCGATCACGGAGCAGCGCCTCGGCCCCTGCTTCGCCGCCTGGGAGGCGTCGCTGCGGAGCGACGGGGACAGCCCCGCCGCAGCCGCCCTGATCGGCCTCGCCCTCAGCTTCCACACCTGGCGCAGCCTGGTCATGGAGCAGGGCCTCACGACGCCCGCCGCCGCTGCCGCCATGACGGCCGCCATCGCCGCGGCCGGGCCGGCGTGAGCCACGCTGCGGCAGGCGCGGCTGATCGGCGCAAGCCCGCTTGCCGGCCCGGCGACATCCCGCCACCATGCCGCCAACGACGCTCACCGGATTTGCGCGCCCATGGAATTGACCCCTGTCCTCCTCGACTGGTCCGCCTTGGCAATCCGCTGGCTGCATCTAATCGCCGGCATCGCCTGGATCGGCAGCTCGTTCTACTTCATGGCGCTCGACGCCAGCCTGAAGAAGCGGGCCGGTCTGCCGGAGGGCGTTTCCGGCGAGACCTGGCAGGTGCATGGCGGCGGCTTCTACCGCATGTGGAAATATGGCGTCGCCCCGCCCGAGATGCCGGCCGAGCTCACCTGGTTCAAGTGGGAGGCCTACACGACCTTCCTGAGCGGCCTCGCCCTCCTCGTGGTCGTCTACTATCTCGGCGCCGAGCTCTACATGATCGATCCGGCGAAGGCCGATATCGGCCCCTGGATGGCCGCTGCCATCGGCATTGCCGTGCTGGTCCTCGGCTGGGTCGTCTATGACCGCCTGTGCAAGTCGCCGCTCGGCAGGGACCAGCGCACACTCGCCGGCATCGGCCTCGTCGCCTTCCCGCTCGTCTGCCTCGTCCTCGACCAGTTCCTCACCGGCCGCGCCGCCTTCCTTCATGTGGGCGCGCTGATCGGCACCATCATGGTGGCCAATGTCGCGCACGTCATCATCCCCAACCAGAGGAAGGTGGTGGCCGCACTCCTGGCGCACGAGACACCCGACCCGGCGCTCGGCGAGGAGGCCAAGCAGCGCTCGGTGCACAACAACTACCTGACGCTGCCCGTCCTCTTCATCATGATCAGCAACCACTACCCGCAGACCTTCGCGAGCCCGTTCAACTGGCTGATCCTGGCGCTGGTGCTGGTGATCGGCGCCAGCATCCGCCACTACTTCAACATCATGCACGCGGGCACGAAGCCGCCCTGGTGGCCCTGGGCGGTCGCCACCGTCGGATTCGTCGTCGCCATCTGGATCGCGAGCTTCCCGGCGACGCGGCCGCCGCTGGTCGACACCGCCGCCGACGAGCGGCCCGCCACCCTCGCCGCGGTCGAGGAGATCGTCCAGGGCCGCTGCATCATGTGCCACGGCCAGCAGACCTTCTGGCCGGGCCTGGCGCATGCCCCCAAGGGCGTCGTCCTGGAGAGCCCGCGCGATCTCCGCATCCACGCCGACGCGATCCGCGACCAGGTCTACCAGACCCATGCCATGCCGCCCGGCAACATCTCCATGATCGAGGACGGCGAGCGGCGGCTGATCGCCCGCTGGGTGGACGCCGGAGCGCCGGTCGAATGACCCGGCGCGCCGTCCGTGGCCGCCTCGTCTGGTTCAGGGACGACCCGGCGCTCGCCGGCGAGGCGGCGCTCGTCGACATCCCGGACGGCATGGTCGTCATCGAGGGCGAAAGGATCGAGGCCGCCGGCCCCGCCGCCGACCTCCTCGAGCCCGGCCTCGAGGTCACCGACTACCCGAACGCCCTGATCCTGCCCGGCCTCATCGACGCCCATATCCACTACCCGCAGACCCGGGTCATCGGCTCCTATGGCGCCCAGCTCCTCGACTGGCTGCAGAACTACACCTTCCCGGCCGAGCGCCGCTTCGCCGACCCCGACCACTGCGCCGCGGCCGCCCGCTTCTTCCTCGACGAGCTCCTGCGCCACGGCACCACCACCGCCCTCGCCTATGCCAGCGTGCATCCCGGCTCGGTCGACGCCCTCTGCACCGAGGCCATGGGCCGCAACATGCGCCTGATCACCGGCAAGGTGATGATGGACGAGGGGCCGGAAGGGCTCCGCGACACGGCGCAGTCCGGCTACGACGACAGCAAGGCGCTGATCGCCCGCTGGCACGGCCAGGGCCGCATCGGCTACGCCATCACCCCGCGCTTCGCCGTGACCTCGAGCGCCGCCCAGCTCGAGGCGGCGGGGGCACTCCTGCGCGAGCACCCCGACTGCTGGCTGCAGACCCACCTCGCCGAGAACCACGCCGAGATCGCCGAAGTCGGCAGGCGCTTCCCCGAATCCTCGAGCTACACCGACGTCTATGACCGCTTCGGCCTGCTCGGCCCCCGCTCCATCTTCGGCCACTGCATCCATCTCGCCGAGGCGGAGGTGGCGAGGCTCGCGGCCACCGGCTCCATCGCCTGCTTCTGCCCGACCTCGAACCTCTTCATCGGCTCCGGCCTCTTCGACCTCGCCCGCCTCGCCGACCGGCCGGACCCGGTGCGCATCGCGCTTGCCACCGATGTCGGCGGCGGCACCTCCTACTCCATGCTGCAGACCGCCGCCGAGGCCTACAAGGTGCTGCAGCTGCAGCACCGGAACTGGCCGGCGCTCGACGCCTTCCATGCGATGACGCGGGGCAATGCCCTGGCCCTCGGCCTCGATCACGAGATCGGCACGCTCGAGCCCGGCAGCGTCGCCGATCTCGCCGTGCTCGACCTCGCCCCCACGCCGGCCGTCGCCCACCGTCTCGAGGCGATCGACCGGCGTGACCTCCCCGCCCTGCTCTTTGCCCTCATGATCATGGGCGACGACCGCGCGGTGCGGGCCACCTGGGTGGCCGGCCAGCCCCTGCACGAGCGCGCCGGCGCCGCGTGACCCACAACGCGGCGCCCGACCCTATTCCCAAAATTAATCTCGTTTTCTGACAAAAATATCACGCCAACATCTTGATCGGCCCTTCCGCGACCACCACTATCGCGCAACCTGCGCTCAGCTGCGTCTTCTCCAGATTGAAAAACGGCATGATCAACCACAAAGTGATCAAGGCAATCGGCGTCATTGTGACCGTCGTATGCATTGGTCTCTTCTTCGACAGCTTCACCAACATTGACTTCTGGCAACTCACCCACCTGCCGCGACTGGAGCTGTTCGCCGTCACGACTTCGGCTGCCATGGTCTACGCGAGCCTGCTGGTGGCCGTCGGCATTGGCTTCGCATCGCTGGTCAACTCCACCGGGCACGCTCGGGCGACCGCCCAGGAGGGCATCGCCCTCTGGGGCCAGGCGAACATTGCCAAGTATCTGCCGGGCAACGTCATGCACTTCGCCGGCCGGCAGCTGCTGGCCAAGCGCTTCAACTGGCCACAGGCGAGCACCACCACGGCCTCGGTGCTCGAGCTGGCGCTGCAGGTCCTGATGTCCTGCTCGATCGGCATGGCCGGTCTTTTGATGATCGACCGGATGAACACCGAGGTCGCCTCGTCCTGGCTGGTCCTCGCCGTGCTGCTGTCCCTCGCCGTGCTCACCGTCGCCCTGCTCGGCCGCCTTCCCCTGGCGCGGCTGCCGGCTGTCGTCCGCCGCCTGCTCGCCGCCTTCAGCCTCGAGGACCTGCGCGCCTTCTCGCGCTCGACCCTGCTCTATGCGGCCTTCTTCTTCGGTCAGGGGATCGTCGGCTGGCTGGTCTATTCCTGGCTGCTCGGCACCGCCGACCCGGCGCTCCTGCCGGGTGTGGTCGCCATCGTGCTGCTCGGCTGGTGCGCCGGCCTCGTCGTGCCGGGCGCGCCCGGCGGGCTCGGCGTGCGCGAGGCGACGATGGTCCTGCTCGGCGCCCCCTTCCTCGACAATGACAGCCTCATGCTGATGACCATCCTGCTCCGGGTCATCAGCCTCGGCGGCGAGGGCCTGATGTTCGCCCTCGCCTGCCAGCTGCCGCGCACCGGCCGCACGACCGCCTGAGCCTTCCGGTGGAACCTCGGCGGCCCTCGCCGCTTTGGACGCTGCGGGCGTAGCTCGACGTTCCTGGCGCTGCCGGCTCGGCAGCGCGCCGAGCGCCTGTTCGTCGACGAAGAGCGGCCGTCCCCGTCCACCAGGGCCCCCTCGGCAGCCTCCCGCCCCGCTTGCGGCCCGGCTGGCGTCGTCGAGTCCACCCATCGGCGTCAACGGGAGTGTGTGTGAGCAGGAATCCGGCAGTTCGTGTGATCGGCTTCGTGCTGACCGTCGGCTGCATCGTCTTCCTCGTCAGCAGCCTCGCGAAGATCGACCTCGACCCGTTCAGCCGGCTGCCGCGCCTCCAGCTGGTTCTCGTCATCGCGGCCGCGGCCTGCGCCTACACGGCTTTGCTGATGGCGGTCGCCACCGGCTTCGCGGCCCTGGTGCGCGCCACCGGCCACCCCTCGGCCACCGGCGAGCAAGGCATCGCGGTCTGGGGCCGGGCAAACCTCGCCAAGTACCTGCCGGGCAACGTCATGCACTTCGCCGGACGGCAGTGGCTGGCACTTCGCTTCCACTGGCCGCAGGCGAGCACCGCCGCCGCCTCGGTGCTGGAGCTGGCGCTGCAGGTCCTGATGTCCTGCACGATCGGCCTCGCGGGCCTGCTGCTGAGCCACAGGCTGCAGCTCGCCGCCATCTCGGCCTGGCTGCTGCCGGCTGTCCTCTTCTCGCTCACCGTCCTCGCCATCGCCTTCCTCGGGGAGCTGAAGGCGGCACGCCTGCCGGCCGTCGCTCGCCGCGTCCTGATGGCGCTCGCCCTGCGCGACCTGCGACCCTTCGCGGGCGCCGTCGTCCTCTACGGCACCTTCTTCCTCGGCTTCGGCCTGATCGGCTGGCTCGTCTATTCCTGGCTGCTCGACGCCATCGACCCAACGCTGCTGCCCGGGGTCGTCGCCGTCGTCCTGGTGAGCTGGTGCGCCGGCCTCGTCGTCCCGGGCTCGCCGGGCGGCCTTGGCGTGCGCGAGGCGACGATGGTCCTGCTCGGCGCACCGCTCCTCGACCACGGCGCCCTC
>JAUIID010000171.1 GCA_030431615.1 Alphaproteobacteria bacterium | reverse complement strand
CGACCCCGACCGGATCATGGAGAACGCCGCCCGGGCGTTCTTCAGCCAGGTCTTCAAGGACGGCTTCTTCCACGGGGACATGCATCCGGGCAACATGCTGATCGACCGCGAAGGGACCATCGTCGCCCTCGATTTCGGCATCATGGGGCGGATCGAGATGGCCGACCGCCGGCACATGGCCGACATCCTCGTGGGCTTCCTCGAGCGCGACTACGGCAAGGTGGCGGACGTCTTCTTCGCCGCCGGCTTCCTGCCCGACGACGCCGACCGGATGGCCTTCGTCCAGGCGGTGCGCTCGATCGGCGAGCCGATCCTCGGTCTGCCGCTCGAGGAGATCTCGTTCGGCCGGCTGATGGGGCAGCTGCTCGCGATGGCCGAGCAGTTCCGCATGCAGACCCAGCCGCAGCTCCTCCTCCTGCAGAAGACCATGGTGGTGGCCGAGGGGGTCGGCCGCCTGCTCAATCCCAGGGTCAACATGTGGCAGCTCGCCCAGCCGCTCGTGGAGGAGTGGATGATCGCCAATCTCGGCCCGAAGGCCCGCCTGCAGCAGGCGTTGGCGGACGGGCTGCAGACGGCGGGGCGGTTGCCCGACCTCGTGCGGCGGCTCGACGAGGCGCTCGAGCGGGACCGCACCCGGCATGTCGCGGTGGATCGGGTCAAGCTGTTCCAGGGCTGGTTCTGGCCGCTCGTCGTCGGTGTCCTGATCGGACTTGCCGTCGGCTGAACCTATCCCACTTCAATCACGTAAATAGTGGGTGCGCGGGGCGGCTAGCCCGAAGCACCGGTTCGCAGGGCAGGAAAGCCGATGGATGCCAAGCGCATTCTCCTGGTCATCGGAGGTGGAATCGCAGCCTACAAGACGCTGGAGCTGATCCGGCGCGGGCGCGAGCGCGGCCTCGCCTTCCGGACGATCCTTACCCGGGCCGGGGCCGAGTTCGTCACCCCGTTGGCCGTCTCCAGCCTCGCCGAATCAAGGGTCTACAGCGATCTCTTCTCGCTCACCGACGAGGCCGAGATGGGCCATATCAGGCTCTCACGCGAGGCCGACCTCGTGGTCGTGGCACCTGCCACCGCCGACCTCATGGCAAAAATGGCGCAGGGCCATGCCGACGACCTCGCTTCCACGACCCTGCTGGCCACCGACAAGCCCGTGCTGGTGGCCCCGGCCATGAACCCGATGATGTGGCAGCACAAGGCGACCCGAAGGAACGTCGCGACCCTGCGCGCGGATGGCATCCACTTCGTCGGGCCCGCATCCGGCGACATGGCCTGTGGCGAGGTGGGCAGCGGCCGCATGGCGGAGCCGGCCGAAATCCTGGCGGCCATTCAGGCCATCCTGGCACCGGCCGGCGGGCGGCCCTTGGCCGGCCGGCGGGCGATCGTCACCAGCGGGCCGACGCACGAGGCGATCGATCCGGTCCGCTACATCGCCAATCGCTCCTCCGGCCGCCAGGGCCATGCGATCGCGGCGGCCCTGGCGGCCGCCGGCGCCGAGGTGACGCTGGTGAGCGGGCCGGTGAGCCTGCCCGACCCGCCGGGCATGACGGTGCGCCGGGTCGAGAGTGCGCGGGCGATGCAGGAAGCGGTCGAGGCCGCGCTCCCGGCGGACATCGCGGTCTGTGCTGCGGCCGTCGCCGACTGGCGCCCGGCCATGGCGGCCGAGGCGAAGCTGAAGAAGGGCAGCCATCAGCCGGCGGCCCTCGAGCTCGTCGAAAATCCGGATATTCTCAAAGGGTTGGGGCATCACCCTCGGATGCGACCCGAGCTGGTCGTCGGCTTCGCCGCGGAGACCGACGATCTTCTCGCCAACGCCGGCGCCAAGCTCGAGCGCAAGGGCTGCGACTGGATCCTCGCGAACGACGTGGGTGCCGGCAGCGGGGTCTTCGGCGGTGCGCGGAACAGGGTTCACCTGCTGCGCCCCGACGCACCGGTCGAGACCTGGCCGGAGCTGGACAAGGCAGAGGTCGCCACCCGGCTCGTGGCGCGGATTGCGGAAAGGCTGGGTCGATGAAGATCGAGGTCGCGATCGAGCGCCTGGCGCACGCCGAGGGCCTGCCCCTGCCGGCCTATGCGACAGCGCTCGCCGCCGGGGCGGACCTGCATGCGGCCGTGCCGGCGGACGTACCCCTGGCCATCGAGCCGGGGCAGCGGGCGCTGGTGCCGACCGGGCTCCGGATAGCCCTGCCGGAGGGCTTCGAGGCGCAGGTCCGGCCGCGCTCGGGCCTCGCCCTCAGGCACGGTGTCACCGTGCTTAACGCGCCCGGCACGATCGATGCGGACTATCGGGGCGAGATCGGGGTCGTGTTGGTCAATCTGGGTGACGAGACGTTCAGGGTGCGGCGTGGCGAGCGGATTGCCCAGCTCGTGCTGGCGCCGGTGGTGCGGGCAGGCTGGCGGGCCGCCGCGAGCGGGCTCCAGTCCAGCGAGCGTGCAGCGGGCGGCTTCGGCTCAACCGGCAGCCGACCGCTGGACCCTGGGAGCGAAGCAGTTACGGAGGGGAGCCAGACGCGATGATCAAGCCGTCGAAGAAGGTGGCGCTGGCGGTCGAGGCGGTCGTCGATATTGCCTATCACGGCACCTCGGAGCCGGTGCAGAGCCAGGATATCGGGCGCCGATTGAACCTGCCGCGCCGCTATCTTGAGCAGGTGATGCAGCAGTTGGTGAAGGCCGGCATCCTGCGCGGCGTGCGTGGCCCGCGCGGCGGCTACCGGCTGGCCCGCGAGCGGCGCCGCATCACCGTCGCCGACATCGTCAACGTGGTCGAGGCTGGCGAGGTGGAGCCGGAAACGCTCTCGGCGAGCGATCTCGGCCAGCGGGTCATGGCGCCCTTCTGGCTGGAGCACGAGCAGGCGATGCTCGCCCGGCTCGATGCCATCACGATCGAGGATCTCTGCCACGCCGCCGAGCAGTCGGCCGTGCGCCGCGAGATCAAGGACGGGATCGATTTCGCCATCTGAGAGGGCGTAAAGAAATCATCCCCGCCAGCAGCGCCGATCCGGCAGGGTAGGCATGCGAAAACGGCTGGTCCGGAACGCGTGATCTGCTGGCTCTGTGTCGCGGCTATTCGGCATAAGGTCCGAGCAATTCAACCACGGACCTGCAGCCTCCATGAGCACGCTCGCCATTGTCGCCGTCGAGCCGAGCCGCGTCGCGCGAGGCATCGGCCTGTCTCTTCTCGCCTATGCCTCCTTCTCCACCGCCGATGCCCTGCTCAAGGCATCCTCGGGCGTCTTCTCGGTCTTCCAGATCGCCCTCACCATGGCCTTCTTCGCCACCCTGCCGGTGCTGGCGACGACCGTCGGCCGGGGCGGCTTGCAGTCGCTCGTGCCGCGCAACAAGCCCCTGGTCGCCGCGCGCGGCATCCTCGCCGCGATCTGCGGCTGCCTCGCCTGGAGCGCCTTCGCGCTCCTGCCGATGGCCGAGGTCTACGCCCTGCTCTTCGCCGCCCCCATGCTGGTCACAGGCTTCTCGGCCATTCTCCTGCGCGAGCAGGTGGGCTGGCGGCGCTGGTCGGCGACGCTGGTGGGCTTCGCGGGCGTGCTCATCATGATCGACCCGGAGTTCTCGTCCTTGGGCATCGGCCATGTGCTGGCCGGGCTTGCGGCACTCGCCGGGGCGCTCAGCTTCATCATTCTGAAGAAGATCGGTGCGGCCGAGAAGAGCGGCGCCATGCTCATGTCGGTGATGTTCTGGCTGATGGCGGTGGCCCTGCCGCCGGCACTCCTCAACTGGGTCTGGCCGAGCCCGGCCGAGCTCGGCTCCATGGCCGTGGCGGGGCTCCTGATGGGTGCCGGGCAGGCCGGGCTGGTCTTCGCCACGCGCGAGGCCCCGGCCGTGGTCGTGGCACCCTTCCAGTACAGCCAGATGATCTGGGCCGTGGTCTTCGGCATGCTGATCTTCGGCGACGTGCCGGGCACCAATCTCTTCGTCGGCCTCGGCATTGTCGTGGCCTGCGGCCTCTTCATCGTCTATCGCGAGACGGTGCGTTCACGACCGGTGACGGTGGGCGGCGGTCGCGGCGAGGTGCCGGCACGGGTCGCCCGCGTCTGACCTGGAGTTCTCCTTGATGCGCGAGGCGGCGCTGACGATCGATGATGCCGGGACACCGCTCGTGCTCGGCTATGTCGAATGGGGCGATCCGGCGGCCCCGCGTACCGTCCTCTGCCTGCACGGCCTGACCCGGAACGCCCGGGATTTCGACTTCCTGGCGAAAGCGCTGGCCGGCAGCGCCCGGGTCCTGGCACTGGACGTGGCCGGGCGCGGCCGCAGCGGCTGGCTCGCCGATCCGGCCCGCTACGCGGTGCCGACCTACATCGCCCAGGTGACGGCGTTCCTCGACGGGCTCGGCCTCGGTGCGGTTGAGCTGGTCGGGACGTCGATGGGCGGCATCATCGGCATGGGCCTCGCCGCCTTCCAGCCGGCCCGGGTGGCGAAGCTCGTGATCAACGACATCGGCGGGCGCGTGCCGGTGGCGGCGCTTGCCGATATCGCCGAGCGGCTCAGGGAACGGCCGCCGGTCTTCGCCGACATGGCGGCTCTCGAGACTCATCTCCGCCGGGTGCACGCCCAATTCGGCCCGCTGACCGACGTTGAGTGGGCGCATCTCGCCCGCCACAGCGTCCGGCCGGTGCCGGGCGGGCTGGCGCTTCACTACGACCCGGCGATCGGCGCACGCTTCGGCGAGACGGCCACGGCCGACCTCGAGCTCTGGCAGCTCTACGACGCCATCACCTGTCCGACGCTCCTCTTGCGCGGCGGCGAGAGCCGGCTCCTCCCGGCCGAGGTGGCGGGCGAGATGACCGGCCGCGGCCCAAAGGCCCGGCTCGTCACCTTCGCCGGCGTCGGCCATGCGCCGGCGCTGATGGCGGCGGACCAGATCGCGGCCGTGCGGGACTTCCTCGAGAGCTGATTCAGCGAAGCACCGCGAAGCCTGGCGGGTGGTTCGGGTTGGTCGGCTCGAGCAGCTGGCGCTGGTGCTCGATCAGCCGGTTGATCGACTCGTCCGGCAGGCCGAAACCGAGAAGCACCCGGCCGGCAAGCTGCAGGCTGGCCTCGACGGTCTCGGGCACGGCGAGCGTGGCGCCGGCCGCCATGAGCCGCCGCGCCTGCACGGTGTCGCGCGCCCGGGCGTAGATCGGCACGTCCGGAAAGAGGCGGTGGGCCTCGTGCACGACCCTTTCGATCACGTTCGGTGAATCCAGGGTGACGACGATGGCCGCTGCCGTGTCGGCATGGACGCGGTTGAGCATCTCCACGCGCGACGCGTCGCCGTAGAAGACGCGCTTCTTCGCCTCGCGGGCGCGATGCACTGTGCTCGGGTCGCGGTCGATGGCGAGATAGGGGATCGTCTGGGCATCCAGCATGTCGCCGAGCGTCCGGCCGACCCGACCGAAGCCGGCGAGCACGATATGGCCTTCGATGCCCTCGATCTGGCTCTGGGCCGAGGGTACCGGCCGGGACGCGGTGCGCTCCTCGACGGCGCTCGCCAGGCGGGCCGCGAGGCGCGCCACGAACGGCGTCGCAACCATGCTGAGCCCGGCGACGATCAGCATGAACTGGCCGACATCGCCGCCGACGAGGCCGAGATTCATGGCGAGGCCGACGACGATGAAGGCGAACTCGCCGCCCTGGCCGAGCAGCAGGCCGAGCTCGAGTGCCGTGTGCCGCGGCAGGCCGAAGGCGAGGCCGAGGCCGGCGGTGATCAGCGACTTGATGACGAAGAGCCCGGCGACGGAGCTGACGATCCAGAAGGGCTCGGCGGCGATCACCCGGTAGTCGATGCCCATGCCGACCGACATGAAGAAGAGGCCGAGCATCAGACCCTTGAAGGGGGCAATGTCGATCTCGATCTCGTGCCGGTATTCCGTCTCGGCGAGCAGGAGCCCGGCGAGGAAGGCGCCGAGCGCCATGGAGAGGCCGGCAGCACTGGTGATGGCGGCGGTGCCGATGGCAGCGAGCAGGATCGCCGCCATGAACATCTCCGGGCTGCCGGTCCGGGCGACCAGCCGCAGGAGCGGGCGGAGCACGACCCGGCCGACGAGGTAGATGGCGAGCACCACGAAGAGCACCTTGCCGATGGTGAGCGCCAGGGCGAGACCGACACTGCCGCCGGCCCTGGCGCCGAGCACGCTGACCAGGAAGAGGATGGGCACCACCGCCAGGTCCTGCATGAGCAGGAT
This sequence comes from Alphaproteobacteria bacterium, assembly GCA_030431615.1. Classification (GTDB taxonomy): domain Bacteria; phylum Pseudomonadota; class Alphaproteobacteria; order Geminicoccales; family Geminicoccaceae; genus SLRI01. The sequence goes on along the minus strand of JAUIID010000171.1, from coordinate 6,323 downwards.
GGCGAAGCCCGAGCGCCCGACCGGCGTGCCGACCCGGCGGCTCTCGATCAGGAGCTGCATGACGATGGCGGTGGAGGAGAGCGCCAGGCAGGCGCCGAGCACGATCGAGGTGGCGGGCGCGTTGCCGAAACCGAATGCCACCAGGCCGATGATCAGGCCGCTCGCCAGGATCTGCAGGCTGCCGAGGCCGAAGACCAGGCGGCGCATGCTCCACAGCCGCTCGATCGAGAGCTCGAGGCCGATCATGAAGAGCAGGAAGACGATGCCGAGCTCCGCCAGCGTCTGGACGCCGGCGAGGTCGGTGATCACCACGTGGCCGAGCCAGGTCCAGTCCTCCGCCAGCCGGCCGAGGCCAAAGGGCCCGATGACGGCCCCGACCGCCAGATAGCCGAGGACCGGACTCAACCGCAGCCAGTGCAGGACCGGCACGATCACGCCGGCAGCAATGAGGAAAACGACGACCTCGCGCAGATGGGGGATGTGGGCGTGGGCTTCCAAATCGTCTCCCGATGCGTTCCGGCGGTCGTCAGGCCCGCGCCGGTGCCGGTGCGAGGCCGGGGGTGGCCAGCGTCTCCAGCACCTTCTGGTCGCGGTAGTAATCCTGGTGACTGCTGCCGTTGAGCCGGCCGAGCAGGCCCGCGTCGAAGGGCAGCTCGAAGCTCTGGACGCCGGCCGCGGTCGCTCCGCCGAGACCGGCGGTGACGCTGGTGCAGAGCCAGTCGGCGTTGCTGTGGAAGTCGAGCCAGGTCACCGGCGGCCGGTCGAGCAGCTTCCGGCGCTCGCGGGCGAGCCAGCTCGAGCGGCAGGCGAGGACCGCCACGGGCGAGCCCAGGGTGACGAAGCGCAGCCGCGGCCAGTCCGCGTCGTGCGGCCAGTCGGCGAGCGTATCGAGGGCGATCACCGAGCCCAGGCTGTGGGCAGCGACCACCACCTCGTCATAGGGCTCCGCCAGCACCGCATCGAGCGTGGCGCGCACCCGGCAGCGCAGCCGGTCGCGCAGGCCGACCTCGTCCTCGTCGGGGCGGTTCTCGAGATAGTCCTTGGTGAAACGGCTGGCCTGCGCCAGCCCGTCGGCATTGACGGCTGAGAGGATGAAGGCGAGGAGAGCCCAGTAGGCGAAGTTCTCGATGCCCGCGGCGATCCAGAGAAAGCCCTCGTAGAGCTGGTGCAGGACCGGCAGGGTCAGCACCTCCGGCGGCTCCATGCCGCGCAACGTGGTGGCGACCAGAAGCGCGATCGACACGTACCAGAGAATGAGCAGGGCCCCGCTGGACAGGAGTCCGATGGTGACGTAGCGCGACAGCGCGAAGGCCCGCCAGGTGCCCGGGCTGAAGACCCAGAAGGCGACCAGCTCGAAGCCGCTGCGGAGCTTGCCCCAGGGGCCGGTCTCCGCCGGATCCTCGACCATGTCGCCCCAGTAGGCCTCGAAGACATCCGTCTCCACCGGCCGTGCCTCGACGCCGCGCAGGCTGCCCGGCAGGAGCCGCCGGCCGATCTCGCCCGCGAGCTCCACCGTGCCGCCGACGGCCAGGGGATGGCGCTCGACCGTGGCAAGGTTGTCCACCAGCCGGTCACGCCGCACGAAGCGCTCGTCGCGCTTTATGCCCGGCACCAGCACGATGGCGCGGCGCATGGGCTCGCTCGTCGTCGTTTCGGGCATCGATCACCTCCTCCGGGGACCGGGGATCGCTGCAGCCATAACCGGGAATTGCATGGCCGATGTCAACGACGGCGGGTCTGGTCGTTCAGGAGTTTCCGGTGCGGCTCCGGCGACGCGGCGTGGGACGGGCACCGGGCTCGGTGCCTCCCGCGAGTGCCAATCGCCGTGCGCATTCACGCCTGATCAGTTCCTGAAGCGCCTGGTTGATCAAGGTCGTCGGATCGCTGGTGCCGGTAAGGATGGCGGCTCTTTCCAGCAGATGCTCATTGAGATCGATGGTCGCAGGCATGATCATCGCCCTCCCGTGTCGCGCCTACCGCCCCAGCCGGCTCGCCACCTCCAGTGCGGCATAGGTGAGGATGGCGTCGGCGCCGGCGCGCTTGAAGCAGAGGAGGCTCTCGAGAAGGGCGGCGTCGCCGTCGAGCCAGCCGTTCTGGCCGGCGGCCTTGAGCATCGCGTACTCGCCGGAGACCTGGTAGGCGAGCGTCGGCAGATGAAAGGCATCCTTCAGCGTGCGGATGACGTCGAGATAGGGCATGCCGGGCTTGACCATCAGCATGTCGGCGCTCTCGGCGATGTCGAGCGACGCCTCGCGGATGGCCTCGCTGCTGTTGGCCGGGTCCATCTGGTAGGTCTTCTTGTCGGCAGCACCGAGCGCCGTGGCCGAGCCGACCGCGGCGCGGAACGGGCCGTAGAACGCCGAGGCGAACTTGGCGGCATAGGAGAGGATCAGCGTCTCCTGGTGGCCGGCCGCATCGAGCGCCTCGCGCACGGCACGGATGCGGCCATCCATCATGTCGGAGGGGGCGATGACGTCGCAGCCCGCCTCCGCCTGGCAGAGCGCCTGGCGGCAGAGCGCCTCCAGCGTTTCGTCATTGAGCACTACGCCGCTCTCGACCAGCCCGTCTTGGCCGTGCGTGGTGTAGGGATCGAGGGCCACGTCGGCGATCAGGCCGAGCTCCGGATACGCGCGCTTGAGCAGCCGGAGCGTGCGGCAGACGAGGTTCTCCGGGTTCCAGGCCTCCCGTCCGTCCTCGGTCTTGGCCTCGAGCGGGGTCGCCGGAAAGAGGGCGAGGGCCGGGATGCCGGCCTCGAGCGCCCGCTCGGCGACCCGCAAGACGCGGTCGGGGCTGTGGCGCACCACCCCGGGCATGGCGCCGATGCTCACCTCGCAATCGCTGCCGTCCATGACGAAGACAGGCAGGATCAGGTCCGCCGGCCTGAGGCAATGCTCGGCCACCAGCCGCCGGCTCCAGGCGGCGCGGCGCAGGCGGCGCGGGCGGGAATGCGGGAACGGAGGGAGCGGCGGCAGGTGGCGGGGCTGGCTCAAAAGGTTCGTCCACTGGTCGTGAAGCTGGAATCATTATAGCTCTCGGGGCCGCCGGGCAATCGGAACGGCCCGGACGGGGATGCGGGGCAGCGATGGATTTCGGCCTTTCCGAGGAGCAGGCGGCGCTGGTCGAGATGGCGCAGGCCTTCGCGGCGCGCGAGCTGGCGCCCGAGGCCGCCCACTGGGATGCGCAGGAGATCTTCCCCGAGGCGGCGCTGCGGCGGGCGGCGGGGCTCGGCATGGCCGCGATCACGGTGAGCGAGGCTGCCGGCGGGGCCGGGCTCGGGCGGCTGGAGGCGGCCCTCGTCTTCGAGGCGCTGGCCGAGGCCTGCCCCTCGACCGCCGCCTATCTCTCCATCCACAACATGGTGGCGACGCTGGTCGACCGCTTCGGCAGCGATGCGCAGCGCCAGCGCTTCCTGCCGGACCTCGTCACCATGGCGTCCTTCGCCAGCTACTGCCTCACCGAGCCGGACGCGGGCTCGGATGCCGCAAGCCTGCGAACCCGGGCGCGGCTGGACGGCGACGCCTATGTGCTCGACGGGGCCAAGGCCTTCGTCTCGGGCGGCGGGCGGAGCGATCTCTACCTCGTCATGGCGCGCACCGGCGACCCCGGTGCCAGGGGCATCTCGGCCTTCCTGGTCGAGGCGGACCGGCCGGGGCTCTCCTTCGGGGCGCAGGAGAAGAAGCTCGGCTGGCACTCGCAGCCGACGGCGCCTGTGCATCTCGACGCCTGCCGCGTGCCGGTGGCGAACCGGCTGGGGGCCGAGGGGCAGGGGTTCGAGATCGCCATGGTCGGGCTCGACGGCGACCGCATCGGCATCGCCGCCTGCTCGCTCGGCGCCGGTCGGGCCTGTCTCGCAAGGGCGCTCGCCCATGTCCGCGAGCGCCGGCAGTTCGGCCAGGAGCTCGCCGGGTTCCAGTCGGTGCAATTCACCCTGGCCGACATGGCGACCGAGCTCGAGGCGGCCCGGCTGCTGGTGCACAAGGCCGCACTGGCGCTGGACGCGGGGGCAGCGGATGCCACCGCCCTCGTCGCCATGGCCAAGCGGCTCGCCACCGATACCGGCTTTGCGGTGATCGACCGGGCCTTGCAGCTCTTCGGCGGCTACGGCTATTTGCGCGATCACGGCATCGAGCGCTTCTTTCGGGATGCGCGCGTCCACCAGATACTCGAGGGAACGAACCAGATCATGCGGCTGATCATCGCCCGCCGGCTGCTCCGGCCATGAGCGGTACCGTCCATGTCGAGGTGCAGGGCGGGCTCGGCATCCTGACCCTGGACCGGCCGCGGGCGCTGAACGCGCTGGATCGCGGCATGGTGCGGACCGTCTCCGCCGCGCTCCGGCGCTGGCGCGACGACGACGGTATCCGGGCGGTGCTGATCAAGGCCGTGCCGGGGCGGGCCTTCTGCGCCGGCGGCGACATCGTCGGCGTGATCGGGGCGGCGAAGGTCGAGGGGGCGGTGGCCGCCGCACCCTTCTTCTTCGACGAGTACCGGATGAACTGGCGGATCGGCAATCTGGGCAAGCCCTATATCGCCCTCCTGGACGGCATCACCATGGGCGGCGGGGTCGGCATATCGGTGCACGGCTCGCACCGGATCGCGACCGAGAATACCCTCCTCGCCATGCCCGAGACCGGCATCGGCTTCTTCCCGGATGTCGGCGGCAGCCATTTCCTCCCGCGTCTGCCGGCCCATGCCGGCCTCTATCTCGGGCTCACCGGCGCCCGGGTGGACGGTGCCACGGCCACGCGCCTCGGCATCGCCAGCCATTTCGTCCCGGCCGCATCGCTGCCGGCCCTGGAGGCGGCGCTGATCGACGGCGACGATATCGACGCGGCCCTGGCCCGCTTCGCCGATGAGCCGGTGCCGGGCGGGCTAAATGCGGCGGCCATCGACCGGCTCTTCGACGTCTCGAGCCTCGAAGCACTGCTCGTCGGTCTCGCCCGGGACGATGGCGCCTTCGCCAGGGAGACGCTCGGGACGCTGCGGCAGAAATCGCCGCTCAGTGTCGCCGTGACCTTCGAGGAGCTACGGCGCGGCGCCGGGCTCGATCTCGCCGGCTGTCTCGCCATGGAGTATCGGATGGTGCACCGCTTCCTCGAGGGGCACGACTTCCCCGAGGGTGTCCGCGCGCTCTTGGTCGACAGGGACAAGCAGCCGCGTTGGCAGCACCAGACGATCGAGGCGGTGGACAAGAAGGAGGTTGCGGCCTGCTTCGCGCCCCTCGAAGGGGGTGATCTCGAGTTCGACTGGCAACCGCGCGGGGAGGACGAGTGATGGCACGGATCGGCATTCTCGGGCTCGGCAATATGGGCCTGCCGATGGCTTCCAACCTCGGCCGGGCCGGCTACGAGGTGACGGGCTTCGACCCGGGCGAGGCGGCCCGCCGCGCGGCAGGCGACGCCGGGCTGCCGCTGGCCGACGACCTCGCCGGGGCGGTGGCCGGCGCCGAGGTCGTGATCAGCATGCTGCCGGCCGGGCCGCAGGTCCAGGACGCCTATGAGGGGCCGGCCGGCGTCCTCGCCCATGCAGCACCGCAGGCGCTCTTCATCGACTGCTCGACCATCGACGTGGCGACAGCTCGGGCCGTGGCCGGGGCGGCGGCGGCGCGTGGCCACGACATGGTTGATGCCCCCGTCTCCGGCGGGGTCACCGGGGCCACTGCAGGCTCGCTCACCTTCATGGTCGGCGGGACGGTGGAGGCGTTCGGCCGGGCGGCACCCTTTCTCGAGGCGATGGGCCAGACCATCGTCCATGCAGGCGACGCCGGCACCGGGCAGGCGGCCAAGATCTGCAACAACCTGATGCTCGGCATCCAGATGATCTCGGTCTGCGAGGCCATGGTGCTGGCGGAGAAGCTCGGGCTGGAGCACCAGAAGCTCTTCGACATCAGCAGCCGGTCGTCCGGCCAGTGCTGGTCGCTCACCACCTATTGCCCGGTGCCGGGGCCGGTGCCGACCTCGCCGGCCAATCGCGAATACCGGCCCGGCTTCACGGCGGCGATGATGCTCAAGGACCTGAAGCTCGCCATGGGAGCCGCGGAAATGGCCGGCGCGGCGACGCCGATGGGTGCCGCCGCAACGCAACTTTACGGCAAGTTCGCCCACGAGGCGAACGAGGGACTGGATTTTTCGGCAATTATCAAGATGATTAGAGGAACTCCCGGTTGACCTAGGCGGGTGGTCCGGCCGCGGGAAAAAGGGAACGCATGATGCAATCGCGCGCCGAGGGCTGAGTGAAAGACCAATATCTCGTCACCTGTCCACTTAACCTTCTTGTCTTGCGTTCTGGATGGTTCCAGAGTTCATGCAGGGAGGAAGGGAAAT
>JAUIID010000001.1 GCA_030431615.1 Alphaproteobacteria bacterium | reverse complement strand
CGATACTGGGCAGCTCGTGACCGGGTCGCTGGTGGACTACTGCATTCCGCGCTCGGTCGATGTCCCGCCGGTGAGTTTCTCGATGAGCCCGACGCGCTGCGCCACCAACCCGCTAGGGGTGAAGGGCTGCGGCGAGGCCGGTGCCATCGGCTCGCCGCCGGCGGTGATCAACGCCATCACCGATGCCATCGGTGTGCGGGTGGAGATGCCGGCGACGCCGCAGCGGGTGTGGGCAGCGATGCAGGCTCAGCGACAGGCGGCCGAGTAGGCGATTTCAGGACACAGCAAACCGGGCAGGGTCGTGCGATCGGACGACCCCTCGCCCGCAAGGGAGAAACCGAACGATGTATGCTTTCGAGTACAAACGGCCCGCTTCCCTCGCCGAAGCCGCGCAGTTGCTGAGCGGCGATGACGAGGCCAAGCTAGTGGCCGGCGGCCAGACCTTCATCCCGACCCTCAAGCAGCGCCTTGCCCAGCCCAGCGCCGTCATCGATCTGGGCGCCATCGGCGAGCTTGCCGGTATCCGCGAGGAGGCCGGCGGTGTGACCATCGGCGCCATGACCCGGCACGGCCAGGTCGCGTCGAGCGATGTCGTCAAGCGCGTCATCCCCTCGCTGGCGGCGCTCGCCGAAGGCATCGGCGATCCCCAGGTGCGCAACATGGGAACGCTCGGCGGCTCGATCGCCAACAACGATCCCGCCGCCGACTATCCGGGCGCCCTCCTCGCCTTGCAGGCGACGATCCGCACGAACAAGCGCGAGATCGCTGCCGACGACTTCCTCACCGGCATGTTCGACACCGCCCTCGAGGCGGACGAGATCATCAAGGAAGTGCATTTCAAGAAGCCGGACGCCGGGCACTACGAGAAGTTCCCGAACCCCGCCTCCCGCTACGCCATTGTCGGGGCCTATGTGACCAAGTCCGGTGGCGACGTTCGGGTGGCCGTCACCGGTGCCGGGGCCTGTGCGCATCGCTGGTCGGCTGCCGAAAGCGCCCTCGGCGGCAATTTCTCGGCGGACGCCGTGGCCGGGCTCTCCGTGGACACCAGTGACCTGAACTCCGACATCCACGCGTCGGCCGATTATCGCGCCCATCTCGTGAAGGTGATGACGCAGCGCGCCGTGAAGGCCTGCGCCTGAGACCCAACAAGCGACGGCACACCTGGTCGCGGCAGTAGCGCCGCGACCAGCTCAGCCGGGTAGCTGCGGAACCTTCGCGGCACGCGTCTCCGAAGGCCTGCGCCGCGCCAGCCATCGCTCGGCGAGGAAGGCGAGACCCAGACCCAGGGTCACGCCACCCACATTCGCGGCAAAATCCAGGGCATCGCCGCGATCGAGCGTGCCCCTGAACCACTCGCCGAGTTCCAGGGCCAACCCGGCAGCGGCCAGACCGCACCAGAGCCGGGTCCATTGCAGCGTCGGCAGCAGCCGCCGGGCAGCAATCGCGAGAAGGGCAAGCACGCAGAGATGCATGGCGAGCTTGAGTGGCCCGGCATCGCCGTTGCCACCCAGCGCGCCGAAGAAGGACTGCACCGGCGCCCTGACGTCGTAAGGGATCGTGGTGACGGCGACGACAGCCGCCAGCGCGGCCAGTGCCAACGTGGCGGCAAGCCGGTTGCGACTGCGCTGCCAGAGGATTCCTGCAAGCACGAGGGCACCCGCCGTCCAGACAGCGAGCGTGATGGTCCGCATCAGTCTGTAGACCGGCTTCAGGGCCAGGCCCTGCAGTTCCATCCCCCTGACGACGAGGTTCCCCGTGGCCCGCGGCAGGCCGATCAGGACCCGCACCCTGTCAAAGGCCGAGTCGAGCATGAAGACTTCGCTCCAGCGTTTCGGGATGGCCGTTCCGGTCGCGTGGAGGAAGCGGTGCGAGCGGGAATAGTCGGAACGCCCGTCGGGCTTTACGCCGAGCACGAAGAGCCGGGCCTTCTGCCAGCGTTCCGGGCCGCGGACCACGCCATCGAGCTCGACAGTGGCGGTCAGGCGCACGCCCTCGACACCGGCCGGAAGGGCAACGATCTGCTCGACCAGGACGGTCTTGCCGTTGTCGTCATTCGCGAGACGCACGCCCCCCGCAACCGCTTCGGCTCCGTCGGCGTTGCCTGCGGAATGCCAGGGCGAGCCGGCATCTCCGATCGTCGCGAAGGCGGTATCCCTGAGCATCTGACCACCGACAGGATCGTAGCGGGGCAGACAGACGAAGGTCGCGAACGTCAACGCGATCAGCACGGCCGCAAAGGCCGTGGCGCAGCGGGCGGCGACCCCCGTCAGCAGCAGGCGCGAGGCGCCCTTCCAGGTGAGTGACAGGTGCAGCGACAGCCTCCGGCCTGTCCGATGATCCGCGCACAGGAATTACCGCCTCAACCCTTGCCGAAGGGTTAAGCGTCCATCGGCCACGTAGCCATCGGCCGACCCAGCGGGTAAAGGGTCAGGCATTCAGCCTCGAGAAACGGAAATGATCGCACACGAAGTCCCGAAGGATATCGACGCCACGGTCGAGCTGCTGCGCGCCGCCGACTACGTCCCCGATCGAGCGCTCGCCACGGCGACCTTTCTCAGCCTCAAGCTCGGCCGACCGCTCTTTCTCGAAGGCGAGGCGGGCGTCGGCAAGACGGAGCTCGCCAAGGTCCTCAGCCAGTCGCTCGGACGGCATCTCGTTCGCCTGCAATGCTATGAGGGCCTGGACCTGGCGTCCGCCGTCTATGAGTGGAACTACCAGCGGCAGATGCTGGAAATCCGCATGGCCGAGGCGACCGGCGAGGCTTCGCGCGAGAGTCTGGGCCAGGACATCTTCGACCGCCGCTTCCTGATCAGCCGCCCGCTCCTCCAGGCTCTGGAGCCGCATGCGGGCGGGGCGCCCGTGCTGCTCATCGACGAACTCGACCGCACCGACGAGCCATTCGAGGCTTTCCTGCTCGAGGTGCTCTCGGATTACCAGATCACCATTCCCGAGGTCGGCACGATCAAGGCCGAGACGCCGCCCATCACCATCATCACCTCGAACCGGACCCGGGAGATCCACGACGCGCTGAAGCGACGCTGTTTCTATCACTGGGTCGACTATCCCTCGCCGGAGCGCGAGCACGAGATCATCAGGCGGCGGCTGCCCGGCGTGGACGAGCGGCTGTCGCGCTCGATCGTCGACTTCGTGCAGGAACTCAGGAAGCGCGACCTCTTCAAGCTGCCGGGTGTCGCCGAGACGCTCGACTGGACGCGGGCGCTGACCACCCTCGACGTGCTGGTGCTGACGCCCGAGGTCATCAACGACACGCTCGGCACGCTGCTCAAGTACCAGGACGACATCGCCAGAATCCAGGGCAGCGAGGCCGCCAGCATCCTGCGCGAGATCACCCTCAAGGCAGACGCTGCCCGCCGATGAGCCCGACCGAGCCCTCTGGCCAGGCGGAGAGCGGGCGCTTCGCACTCAACGTCGTCGAATTTGCCCGAGCGCTGCGTGCCGCTGGCCTGCCGGTCGGGCCGGGGCGTGTGCTCGAAGCGCTCAGGGCAATCGAGGTAACAGGCATCGGCAGCCGCGAGGATCTCTACTGGACCCTGCACGCGGTCTTCGTGAACCGGCGCGACCAGCGCGAGCTCTTCGACCAGTGCTTCCACATCTTCTGGCGCGATCCGAAGCTGCTCGAACGGCTGATGCACCTGATGCTGCCGACGCTGCGCCATGATCAGCCGAGCGAGGAGGAGGAGCTGAACCGTCGCGTCGCCGAGGCGCTGACGCCGGAGAAGCAGCCGGGCCAGGGCGAGGCGCCGGAAGACGAGAAAGAGGAGGAAATCGAGCTCGACGCGGTGCTCACCTATTCCGCCAAGGAGCTGCTGCAGGAAAAGGACTTCGAGGAGATGTCTGCCGACGAGCTGGCGGACGCCAAGCGGCAGATCGAGAGGTTGCGCCTGCCCATCGTCGCCCTGCCGACCCGCCGCTTCCAAGGCCATCCGCACGGTCGCCGGATCGATCTCCGCCGCACGCTTCGCCAGTCGATGCGGGGCGGTGGGGCGGTGATCGACCTCGCTCGCAAGAAGCGCGTGCGGCGACACCCGCCGCTGGTCATTCTCTGCGACATTTCCGGCTCGATGAGCCGCTATTCCCGGATGCTGCTGCTCTTCATGCACGCCTTGACCGGCGACCGGGACCGGGTGCACAGCTTCGTCTTCGGCACGCGGCTCACCAACATCACCCGGTATCTGCGCAACAAGGATGTGGACATCGCCCTCGACCGGGTCGGCGAGGTCGTCAAGGACTGGGCCGGCGGGACCCGCATCGGCCATTGCCTCGAGACATTCAACAGGGACTGGTCGCGCCGGGTGCTGGGTCAGGGTGCCGTGGTCATGCTGATCACCGACGGGCTCGACCGCGACGCCGGCGACGGGCTCGAGCAGGAGATGGAGCGGCTGCACAAGTCCTGCCGCCGGCTGATCTGGCTCAATCCGCTGTTGCGCTACGATGGGTTCCAACCCATCTCATCAGGAGCCCGGGCGATGGTGGCGCATGTCGACGATTTCCGTACCGTGCACAACCTGAACAGCCTGCGCGATCTCGCCGAAGTCCTGAATCGCGAGCCGCACCGGCGGGCCGAGGGCGTTTCGATCTGGGCGGCCGAGCAGGAGGAGACCAGAGCCCATGCTGGATGACGTCGTGCTGGAAGATTCCTTGCTGGACAGCGCCGCGGAATGGCACGCGGCCGGCCGCAAGGTGGCCATCGCCACCGTCGTCTCGACCTGGGGCTCGAGCCCGCGCCCGGCCGGCAGCCAGCTCCTGATCGATGACCAGGGCAACATGCTGGGCTCGGTATCGGGCGGGTGCATCGAAGGTGCGGTGGTCAAGAAGGCCCTGGACATCATCGAAGGCGCGCCACCCGAGGTCATGGAGTTCGGTGTCTCGAACGAGCAGGCCTGGGAAGTCGGCCTCGCCTGCGGTGGCCGCGTCCAGGTCTATGTCGAAGCTCTGGCCTAGGAAGCTGCCGTGCGCCCTGCCACGCTCGCACTGCTGAACGAAGCCCGCGCCGCCAAGCGCCATGCCTGCCTCGTCCGCCATCTGGACAGTCACGAGGAAGCGCTCGTCGTCGACGCCGAGGTGAAGGTGGGGACGGTGAGCCCGGCCCTGCTCGCCGAGGTGGAAGCCTGTCTGCGGGCCGATCGCTCGAGGCCGGTCGAGGTGCCGGGCGGACGGGCCTTCCTCCAGATCTTCAACCCGCCCTTGCGGCTCGCCATTATAGGTGCCGTGCACATCGCGCAGATGCTGGCGCCGATGGCGACCATTGCCGGCTACGCGGTGACGGTGATCGACCCGCGTGGCGCCTTCGCGACCGAAGAGCGCTTCCCCGGCGTGGCGCTGTCGCACGACTGGCCGGACGAGGCGATGGAGGCCTTCGCCCCCGACCGGCGCTCGGCGATCGTCGCCTTGACCCACGATCCCAAGCTGGACGACCCGGCACTCGACGAGGCCCTCAAGAGCGACGCCTTCTACATCGCCGCCCTCGGCAGCAAGCGAAACCACGCCGCCCGCATGGGCCGCCTCGGAGAGCTCGGTCATACCGATCAGGCGATCGCCAGGATCCACGGGCCGGCCGGCCTCGACATCGGCGCCGTCAGCCCGGCGGAGATCGCGATTTCCGTCATGGCGCAGATGACCGCCGTCCTGCGGGCACCGCGTGACGTCGCGTCCCGGGGTGAAGCGGCATGAAGTTCGGACCGATAGCCGTCGACGAAGCCGAAGGGGCGCTGCTCGCCCACAGCGTTCGGCTCGACGGGGAAACGCTGAAGAAGGGCCGCCTGCTGACGGAGGACGACCTCGATACCTTGCGCGACGCCGGCATAGCGACGGTCGTCGCGGCCCGGCTCGAGGCGGACGACGTGCCCGAGGATACCGCCGCCGCCCGTCTGGCTCTGACCCTTGGCGGGCCCGCCATGCGCGTCGCCGAGCCCTTCACCGGCCGCGCCAACGTCTTCGCCGAAACCGACGGCGTCTTCACGGTCGACAAGCGCACGATCGACGCGGTCAACAGCCTCGACGAGGCCATCACCATCGCGACCGTGGCGGATCATGCCGCCGTGAGCGAGGGCCAGATGCTGGCCACGGTGAAGATCATTCCCTTTGCCGCACCCGAGGCCGCGGTGAACCGGGCGCTGGAGGTCCTCTCCGGCCAGGCTCCGGTCCTTCGCCTGCACCCGTTCCGGCCACTCGTGGCACGCCTGATCCAGACCTCCCTGCCCGACACCAGCACCAAGATGCTCGACAAGACAGCACGCATCACCGAGGAGCGGATGGCCTCCGTGGGCGGCAGCCTCGCGAGCGAGAGCCGCTGCGGGCACACGACCGAGGCGCTGGCCGGCCGCATCACCGAGACCCTGGCCCAGGGCTGCGATCTCCTGCTGATCGCGGGTGCATCGGCGATCACCGACCGACGCGATGTCTTGCCCGCCGGGATCGAGGCGGTCGGCGGCAGGATCGGTCATTTCGGTATGCCGGTCGATCCCGGCAATCTTCTGCTGCTCGCCTCGCTCGACGACATGCCCGTGCTCGGTCTGCCCGGCTGTGCGCGCTCGCCCAAGCTCAACGGCTTCGACTGGGTGCTGCAACGGCTCGCGGCCGGGCTCGAGGTCGACCGTGCCACCATCATGGGCATGGGGGTCGGCGGCCTGCTCACCGAGATCCCGACCCGGCCGCAGCCGCGGACGCGCAAGCGCTCGGCGCGGGACGAGCCCCGGATCGCGGTGCTCGTGCTGGCTGCCGGCCAGTCGCGCCGGATGGGGCCGACCAACAAGCTGCTGATCCCGATCGATGGCAAGCCGATGCTGGGACACACGGTCGAGGCAGCCCTTGCCTCAAAGGCCAACGATGTCCTCGTGGTCACCGGCCACGAGCACGCGGCGGTCGAGGCCATCCTCGCCGGCACGGCGGTGCGCGTGGTGCACAATCCGTCCTTTGCGGAAGGGCTCAGCACCTCGCTGAAGGCCGGGATCGCTGCCATGCCAAAGGGCATCGACGGGGCGCTCGTCTGCCTCGGCGACATGCCGGAGATCGACGCCGAGCTGATCGACCGGCTGATCGCCGCCTTCGAGCCGGGCAACGGGCGGTCGATCGTGGTCCCCACCCACAACGGCAAACGGGGCAACCCCGTGCTCTGGGGCAGCGCCTTCTTCCCGGCCATGCTGGCGATCGAGGGAGATGTCGGTGCCCGACACCTCATCGGCCAGCATGCCGAGGCCGTGGTCGAGGTGCCCTTCGACAATGCCTCAAGCCTCGTCGACATCGACACGCCGGAGGCGCTCGATGCCTATCTGACGGGACAGGATTGATGGCGGTTGGCCGAGAGCTGCGGCCGCAGTTTCCGATCTTTGCGACGTACCCCGAACCTCTCCACTATCTCGACAACGCGGCGACCGGGCAGATCTGCGGGGCGGCAGCGCAGGCGCTCTGGCAGTACGAGACGGCCGCCCGCGCCAACGTCAAGCGCGGTGTCTATCGTCTCGCCGACCGCGCATCGGCCGATTTCGAGACCGCCCGCTCGACCATGGCCCGCTATATCGGCGCCCCTGCTGCAGCCGAGGTGGTCTTTACCTCCGGGGCCACGTCGGCCCTCAATATTGCGGCGCACGGCCTCGCGGAGCGGCTGTCCCCGGGCGACGAGATCCTCGTCTCCGTGCTCGAGCATCACAGCAACATCGTCCCCTGGCAGCTCGCCGCCAAGGCCAGGCAGGCCGTCGTCAGCGCCATCCCCGTCACCGACGAGGGGCGCCTGGATCTCGACCGGCTGAACGAGTGCCTGACCGAGCGGACGCGGGTCATCTCGGTTGCCCATGTCTCGAACGTGACCGGGGCGGTGACCGACCTGACGCGGCTCCGGGCCGCCGCCGATGCGGTGGGCGCGATCCTCGTGGTCGACGGCGCCCAGGCCGCTCCGCATGGGCCGTTCGACGTCCAGGCGATCGGCGCGGACCTCTACGCCTTCTCGGCGCACAAGATGTTCGGTGCGACCGGCGCCGGCGTGCTCTGGGGCAGGTCGGCGATCCTTGATGCCTTCCCGCCTTTGCTCGGGGGCGGCGAGATGATCCGCCAGGTCAGCTTCGCCGGCACGACCTTCGCCGATCCGCCGCACCGTTTCGAGGCCGGCACGCCGCCGATCGGCCCGGTGCTCGCCATGGCCGCCGCCGCCGAGTGGCTCATGGTGCAGGACTGGCCGGCGCTGGCCGCCCATGAGGCAAGGCTGACCGGCCGCCTCCTCGATGGTCTGGGCACGATTTCGGGTATCCGCATCATCGGCCCCACGGGTCTGCAGCAACGCCTGGGGGTGGTCGCTTTCGAGGTCGATGGCGTGCACGCCCATGACGTCTGCCAACTCGTTGACCAGCTCGCCGGCGTCGCGCTGCGCGGCGGTCACCACTGCTGCCAGCCGCTGATGGAGCATTTCGACACGATCGCCACGGCGCGCGCCAGCCTCGCCCCCTACAATGACGACGACGATATCGATGCGCTGGTCGACGGCCTCGAGCGCACCATCGAGATGCTGCGATGAACGAGGCACTCTACAACCGGGCGATCATCGAGGCAGCCCGTGACAAGAGCCATGCCGGGCGGCTCGAGCATCCTGGCGGCACGTCCACGACGGACAATCCCCTCTGCGGCGACCGGGTCACGCTCGATCTCGAGAGCGAGGCAGGACGGGTGGCGGCGATCGCTCACAAGACACGCGGCTGTCTGCTCACCCAGGCCGCAGCCTCGCTGCTCGCCGCGCATGTCCTGGGCCGCCCGGTCGACGAGGCGGCACCTTTACGCGGCGCCATTCGGGCATATCTCGAAGGGACCGCGGAAGAACCGCCCTTCCCGGAGCTTGCCATGCTGGCCCCGGTGCGTGCCGTCAAGAGCCGGCACGACTGTGTCACCATCGCCTTCGATGCTCTGGCAGAGGCGGCCGCACAACTTGCCACGGAGAAACCGTCATGAGTGACAAGGTCGTCAAGGACAATGCCGAGTGGCGGGCCAGCCTGGACCCGGAGCAGTATCGCGTCGCCCGCGAGCAAGGCACGGAACGACCATTCACGGGGCGCTACTGGAACACCAAGGAAGCCGGCACCTATAGCTGCGTCTGCTGTGGCCAGCCGCTCTTCGCCAGCACGACCAAGTATGAGAGCGGCACCGGCTGGCCGTCGTTCTGGGCGCCGATCGAGGAAAAGGCAGTAGCGACCAAGGAGGACCACAGTCACGGCATGGTCCGCACCGAGGCGCTCTGTTCCCGATGCGACGCCCATCTGGGCCATGTCTTCCCGGATGGCCCGGAGCCCACCGGCCTGCGCTATTGCCTCAATTCGGCGTCGCTCGACCTGAAGCCGAAGAGCGACTGACAACCGCGGGCAGGTCCGCCTGCCCCGGTTCACCATCTTTATTTGCCGATTAAGCATAAACAAGAATAGTAAACAGCCAACAGAACATATTCTGCGTACAATAATAAGAAGACCGTAAACGGATCCCGCTTATTAACAAAGATTCGGCGCCACGCCTTCGATTACAAGAAAGCTGTTGATCGAACCCGGACAATCGCCAGCGCAAGCTCTGCAACGGCAACGGGTGTCCTGATCGACACGCCTTCCTTGTGACCGATTGCAAGAGGACGCCATGGCCGAAGCCCCGAACAGCCCAGTCGCCGGCGAGACCCCTTCGATGCCGGCCGGAAACGCACAGCCGCAAGGTGTCGATGCCGGGCAGGCGACGCCAGCTGCGGGCACGGATGGCGGCACCGCCGCCGTCGACGCGCGGACGCCCGTCATCGTCGATCTCGCGGAAGTGGACACGACCGGTGCCACCTTCGAGCTGATTAAGGCGCGGCTGATCCTGCGCTTCGCCGATGGCGAGGAGCAGACCCTCGCGGAACTGCCCCTCGACGAGACAGCCTATATCCGCCTCGCCGACGGCGGGACGATCGAGATCGGCGCGCTAGCCGAGGCGCTGAGTGCTGCCGACGGCACCTTGCCCGTTCCGACGGCCGTTGCCGAGCTCGCCGAGGCAGCACCCGAGGCCGGCGTCGAGCCGGTGCGCGGTGGCGCCGAGTTCCGGCCGATGCAGATCGACGATCTCGGCGCCTCTCCCGACCCGACGATGCAGCTCGGCGCCGTCGAGAGCGGCCGGACCCTCGGCGGCAACACCGAGTTCTTCACGATGGCTGGATCGCTCGACGGCAGCGGAGGGCCCGGCAGCACCGGTAATGGCGATTCGTCCGGCGCGGGCGGCCTGGGTTCCAGCCCCAATGGCGGCGGCTTCATCAACAACCTGCCCATCGCTCGTCATGACGACGCCACGACGAACGAGAAGGGCACTGTCCTCATCGACGTGCTCGCCAACGACTCCGACAATGACCCGCAGGATGCCCCACGCGTCGTCGGCCTCGACGACTCCGGTCTGGTCGGCCGGGTGACGCTCAACGACGACGGCACCGTGCTCTACGACACCAACGGCCAGTTCGATCATCTGGGCAAGGGCGAGAGCGTAACGGAAACGTTCACCTACACCGTGGCCGACCGTTTCGGGGCCACCAGCAAGGCGACCGTCACGGTCGAGGTGACCGGCGTGAACGACGCGCCGGAAGCCACCGCCGACCAGGCTGTCACCAACCAGAACTGGCCGGTCAAGATCGACGTCATCGGCAACGATACCGACGTCGACATCAACGACACCATCCGGGTGGTGAGTGTCGACACGACCGGCCTCGTCGGTGACGCCTTCGTCAACCACGACGGCACCCTCACCTACCGTCCGGATGGCCAGTTCGACTATCTGGGCAAGGGCGAGAAGGCATTCGAGACCTTCACCTACACGATCGCCGACCAGCACGGCGCCACCAGCACGGCCAGCGTCACGGTCCAGATCAACGGCGTCAATGACGCGCCGGTGGCGCATGCCGACCACGCCCAGGTCAACGAGAACTGGCCGGTCAGGATCGACGTCCTCGCCAACGACACGGACGTCGACGTCAACGATACCCTGCGCGTCGTCAGCGTCGACACGACCGGCCTCGTGGGCGAAGCCTTCGTCAATCACGACGGCACCCTCACCTACCGGCACAACGGTGCTTTCGACTATCTCGGCCAGGACGAGGTCGCCTACGAGACCTTCACTTACACGGTGTCCGACCAGCACGGCGCCACCAGCACCGCCAGTGTCACCGTCAAGATCATCGGCTGCAACGACGCGCCGGTAGCCGCCAATGATCACGCCACCACCGACGAGGACACGGTCGCCGTCCTCAGCCTCCTCGCCAACGACACTGATGTCGACGCGAGCGACGTGCTGCGCGTGATCGAGGTCGACGCCAGCGCACTCGGCGGCAGCCTCACCGTCTACCCGGACGGCACGGCCATCTACGACCCGCGGGGCAGCTTCGATCATCTCCGTGCCGGCGAGACGGCGCACGAGAGCTTCAGCTACACGATCAGCGACAGCCATGGTGAGACCAGCACCGCCACTGTCGAGCTGACGATCGAAGGCGTCAACGATGCCCCGGTCGCGGGCACCGACTTCTTCACCGGCTACGAGACGGTGGGCTTCTTCGCCTCGCTCGCCAGCCTCATCGCCAATGACAGCGACGTCGAAGGCGATCCCCTGAGCGTCCTCGACGTGGGCAACGCGGTGAACGGCACGGTCGCCCTCACCCCCGACGGCTACGTGGTGTTCACCCCGACGGCCGGTTACACCGGCCTCGCCGGCTTCCAGTACCTCCTCGCCGATGGCGAGGGCGGCTACGCCCTGGGCGACGTCTATGTCGACGTGCTGCCGATCACGCCGGGCGTGATCACCTACGAGGCGTTGAGCCTCTTCGATGCCATCGGCGCCGCCAATGCCACGGTCGCCGAGGACGGCACGACGCAGCTCGACCTCTATCTCGAAGTGGCCGCACTTGCCGGCACCAATGTCGAGATCGGCGGCATGCCATATTTCACCGCGGTCATGACCGGGATCCTGCAGGGCGTCCTCTCGGTGACCATCGGGCCGGACGGCAATCCGGTTGCATCGGGCAGCATCACGGGCGATCTGAACCTCGAGCTCACCCCGAGCCCGATCTTCCAGCCGCTCGGTGGCGATCTCTTCGATGCGCTCGCCCTCGCCGCGGCCTCGCCCGAAACGGTCGAGCTGCCATCAGGCGACTCGCTGACGGCGCCCGACATTGGCGACCTGCTCGGCGATGCGACACTGGCACAACTGCTCCAGGACGCATTGAACGCCATCGACCTCGGCGGCACCCTTGTCGAGATCGGTGGGCTCGGCCTTGGCCAGACCACGGCCATCGCCGCCGGCGACGGCACCTTCTATCTCGATATCTCGGGGCTGATCAGCGGCTCGATCACCGTGGCGGGTGTCAATGACAACCAGCCGCTGGCGCTCGCGGAGCTCTTCGCCCAGTTCGCCGGCGCCGCCCTGATCGATATCCGCGACGAACTCGTCGTCGTCAGCGACGGCGACATCGGCGGCGACTACCAGGTGGCGGTAGCGCCGGCCTTCGGTGGCTTTGACGTCGCGGGCATCGTAAGTGAAGAGGCCGCCATCGCGGCTTAGCTGCAGGAGCCGGGCTCGTCGTCGCACCGGTGCGACGACGGTGTTCCGACGATGACCCCGGGCACAAATGACCTCGTGCCCGGGGTCATTTTCGTTCCAGGCCTGGGCGGGTAGCAGCAGCTTGCAGATGCGGTCGATCCGAGCCTTGCCACCCGGCCGGAGGGGTTGGACTTTCCCGCCATCTCCACGGCGAGAACAGCCACCATCGAGTGACAAATCAATAGTGAAACAGCAGCCCACCACGGAACGCCATGCCTCCACTTAAAGTAGAACCGAACATGATTTGGCGTAACATGGCATACACCTTTCGATGAGTTGTTAGTTCATCCCTCCAGTGCTAATATCCAGGTTGGTTATGGTTAAAAGCCGTATTCGGCGCATGGAGGCGCAAATAAAGTTCAGCTTCAAAGAAGCTGACGAAACCAAAGGTGAGGAGCTAGGCTGTGCGGTACCCCATTACGTTTGTTCTTGCCGGACTGGTGTTGGTCGGCACGATGAGTGGAGCCAGTGCCGGCGAGGTTCGGTTGGGCGATCACCACCTCGATCTCGTGACGGCCGGCGGCATCTTCGATGGCTCGAATCCCGCTTTAGGTTCGTCCAGCGGCGGGATCGGTCTGGGATCAGGGCGGCTAGGGGACGGGGTGCTGGGCACATCGAATCCGGATCCCGATCCGACGCCCATTCAGCAGCCTGGCTCGAATCAACCTGTTCCTGTCACACCGGGAAGCACGGCCGTCGCACCGGCACCCACTCTTGCAGGAACCGGCAAGCTGACGGGTGGGAGTGAAAGCAAGACTTTCTTTGCCCCCGGCACCGGCGGCTCCGCTCTAGCACGCAGCTTTGGCGCGCTGGACGGCCAGGGTGTCGTCACGCTTCAGCGGGTCAGCACGACGGTTCTCGTCATCGGCGATTGAGTGGATCGGCATAAACCTGCCACATGCCTCGCAGAGCGTCGCCGAACTCGCGGGCCATGCGTGCTTCGTCGCATAACGGTGAAGCACGCATCGTCTCGCGCTGCGTGCGACGCCATTCAGCGAGCCGCTGGGGATTGCGAGCGAGATCCATCGCAATGCGAACGTAGTCTTCGCGGTCGCTTGCCACCCATTCGGGCCGACCGATCGCTCGAACAAACCCTTCGGACTGGCGCGAAACGGGTTGCCAGCGTGGCAAGGTGACGAGCGGCACACCCATCCACAGCACCTCGCAGGTCGTGACCCCGCCGCCGAAGGGGAACGGGTCGAGGGCAATATCGATATCGGCGTACTGCGCCATGACCTCCAGCGATGGCGATGGTCCGCGCAACTCGAGGCGCTCGTTTGCGAGACCACGCGCGAAAAACTGCCTGCGGACGCGATCCGCCACTTCCTGACTCGCCAGCGCCGGAGTCTTCAACACCAGCCGCGCCGTCGGCAGGTTCGCCAGGAGTTCGCACCAGGTATCAACGACGTCGTCATTGATCTTCGTGATGCTGTTGAAGCTGCCGAAAGTGATCCATTCCTGCCGCAGAGCAGGCGGTTCCGCCACTTCCGGTGCAAGACCTGGTGGTCTATGAGCAATCCGACCACCCGGCAGACGGATCACCTGCTCCACGAACAAGCCTTCCTCTCCCGGACGGACGGCGATGGAGTCGGTGATCACGTAGTCTATGGCAGCAAGGCCGGTCGTGAACGGATAGCCGAGCCAGCTCGCCTGGACCGGCGCCGGTTTGAGGGCGAACACGGGCAGGCGGTTGTGGGCCGTATGCCCGGAGAGGTCGAGCAGGATGTCGATCTCGTCGGCGCGAATCATGTCGGCTATTGCGCGCACGGGAACTCGGGCAACGCTTCGCCAGCCATCGGCAAGCAGCTGGAACCGCTCGGTCTGCTGGTCCTTCTGCGGCCGCGTCGCATAGCAGAAGACCTCGAACCGGCGTCGGTCGAGATTGGCCAGAACGGGCTCCAGCCAGGCGCTCACGGCGTGCTTGACGAGCTCGGCGGAAACGATGCCAATACGCAGTCGGCGATCGGGACTCTTGTCGTTGAGCCACTCGGTGAAGCGCTCCGGCGGCAAACCAAAGCGCTCACCCCAGTCCACATGCTCGCGGAACAACGTCTCGGGTGTCTGCGCGGGCGCGTAGAGCAACGTCACCAGCAAATTGCTGTGGGCTTCCGCATGATCAGGCGCAAGGCGAACGGCTTGCCGCTGGTGCTCGATGGCAACATCGAGATTGCCGGCATCACGTTCAATGGAGCCAAGGTTGGCATGGGCTTCCGCACAGCTTGGCCAGCGTCTCAGGACTTCCGTGAAGCCCGATCTCGCATCGGCGTCACGTCCCACCTCCTGCAGGGCAACTGCCCGATAGAAGTGCCCCTCGAATGAACCTGGATCCTGGGCAAGGACCTGATCAAGAGCAGCAATCGCTGCAGCTGGCATACCGGCATGCAACTCCGCTACACCCATGCCGGCAAGAGCGGAGAGAACCTGATCATCCTCCTCGAGAACATCGTCGAACACGGCAAGTGCTTCATCAGGCCGCTTGAGCGTCAGGAGCGCCCAACCCTTCTCGCACTTCGCCGGCAGGCAGTCCGGGAGGACGTCGAGGAGCTGCTCCTGGGCTAGGAGCGACTCGTCAGCACGGCCGAGGTTCCTCAGGGCAGCGCCGCGCAGTGCGGTCAATTCGCCGTCAACCGGCGCATGCAGAAGGACGGACTCGGTCGCGACCAGTGCTTCCTGCCACCGGCGCAAGTCGACAAGCACTTGCGCATGCAGGCGATGCATCTGGATCGGACACTCTGATCCTTTTGCGACAAGGGCCCGGATCTGCTGCAAGGCGGCTGCATGACGCCCCAGATGCACCAGCAGATACGGTAGATCATGAAGTGCGGGTACAAAATTGGGGTCGATGGCAAGTGATTCGGCCAGTCGATCCGCCGCGGCCTCCAGCTTGCCCTCGGCGGCAAGTGCCCGGCCTTGCTCCCAACAGAACTGCGGCGTCACATTCTTGCCAGGCATCAATGGATGGAAACGCCTCTTTCCTTCAGCCACGTCACCTGGTCGCCACCTCTGCTTGCCTTCATCGAGTAGCGGGCCAGTGTCCACACGGCTGATCTTGCGCCACTAGCTCGTCCTCGGCCACGCACCCCTATCAGCACGAAATCAAACCAAGCCTGCGGCCGGGATCCTGAACAGTCTCATCAACAACGCATCAAAAAATCACGAGTCAAACCAACTTGACGCAGATAGGCCCGCTTGCGCGGGCCTATCCTTCACGGTTCAGGCGGACTTGTACTTAGCCGCCAGACCTCACGGCTGGGTCAGGAGAATGCCACCCGAGGCATTGAGACCGGTCCAGCTGCCACCGGCCTGCGACGACGCATACCGCGTGGCGCTGTTCGCAAAGCCCTCGGCGATGTAGGTCGAGCCCAACGTGGTGGCACCGTTGGAAGCGATGTTGAGGCTGTCGTGGAAGCTCGCGCCACCACCGGTGTTGGCCTGCGACGCGCTCGCACCCTGCCCGAAGGTCACGGCGAAGGCCCCGGTCCCGAGACCGCCACCCGCACCGAGACGGAAGCCGGCAGTCACGTCGTCCATCTGCCCATTGCTGAGCTGCAGGGGCTCCGCCATGGCGGCGCCACCCATGAGGACGGCACCAGCGATACCGGCAACTAGCATCTTCTTCATGAGACATCTCCATCTAGGTTATCGTACACGTCCGAGGTCGGCCGAGACCGCCCAAGAACCCTTGGAGCCCAACCGCACTTGCCGATCAACCCATGTGCCGGCACGTGCGCCTGGGCGAAACTCAGAAGATCGACACGATGAGCCCACCGAACCCACCGGCCGTCGTCGGCCCGGGGCCTCTGCTCGAAGCGACAAAGGAAGAGCCCGCATTGACCTGTGTGTCGCTGTACGGTTGCCCGTTCTCGATCACCTGAACGTTCACCACCCGCCCGAAGGTCGCGTTTTCGGCGCCGCCGTACCGGCCCGACGAGTGCGCCGAACCCCAGGCAAACGCGATGCCGTTGTTCAAGGCGCCCGCCGACACCCGGTCCAGCGATCCATCGTCGAGACGCAGCGGCTCGCCAGCCATCGCGGCGCTACCGACCAGCACGCACAATGCAGTTGCAACAAACGTAAGAGCTCTCATGGCTGTCTCTCTGCGATAACACCCGAGCGTAGAGCTGGGCATTTGGTTATAGTCTAGCATGATCAGCCAATTTGCGGGTTTCCACTTTGGATCCCGAAGCCCACCACTGTGATGAATTAATACCTCGTCAAGCTCACTGGTGGCAAGAACCATTTCGGCTGACACACTAAAGAGTTAGAAGGGTCCCGCGCCGGGTCGGCAAGGCAACTCGGCGCCGCCCTCGCCTCGCTGGCCTAGAGCTCGAGCCCCAGGCCGAAGACAAATGTCGCACTGCCGCGGAAGGCACCATATCGACTGACGCCACCCACATTGAAGTTACGGACGAAGGTGCGGTCGCCCGCAGCCACGCCGGCGGTCGCGGCGTCGGCAGTGGCACCGCCTGGCGTGCCGCTCGCGCCGACACCCACACCAACGATCAGTCCGTAGGCGACAACACTACGCTGGTTGCCATAACCCACGACCCCGCCCAAGACGTCGCTGCTGGAGTAGAGCGAGCCGTTGGCCGTCGCAGCCGTCCCTAGGGGATCAAGCGTACCAGTCACATGGGCTGCGGCCGTGGCACCCGCCGTGATCTGATCCAGCATGGCATCGTCCAGGCGCATCATCTGCTCGGCCTGCACCGGCAAGGACGTGCTGACGAGGAACAAGCCACCCGCGAGCAACGCGGTCGGCTTCGCAAGGGTCTTCAGCATTGGCGTCTCTCCGATATTCAAGGCTGGCTGGGCCTTGTTGGTTGCATTCGCTGGACCATCGCGGCGAACCTCAGCCCATTCGCTTGGCCCGCTGGCCGCGCCCAGAAAATCGACGTTTGCAAGTAAACAGGATTTTCAGCCGTTGAGCAATTTGGCCAAAAGTACGTAAGGCTTTTGGGTTACCGAGCCTGGCGCCGCATAAGGCTTATAATTCCGTTGGTTAGGGATGGCGAGCGGGCAGCCACGGCGTTAACTATCGGTTCAGGGTCCGGCAGATGGCTGCCTGACGTGATTCTGAAGATTCCTGGCGGCACGCATATCCGGGTGTCCCGCACATCGGCCGTTAGGGCTTGCATACTCCGGCCTCTTTCACCCCCAATCCGACGTGGTATTCCGGTAACGGCCGCGGTCGTTCGGGCGGGGGCCGCGAGACCGCTTGTTGACCGGTTCGCGAACTACGCTCTATCTCGTTCTGTGGAGGTGCGCCGATGATGAATTGGAGAAGGCGAGCAGCCCCGACAAGGCGTGGCGTCCTCGCCGGACTGTTCGGGGCGTTGGCCGGAATCACCGCTCCCGGCTTGGCCATGGCCCAGTCCGTCAAGAGTCTGAACGAGCTGCGCGAGCATCAAGTGTTCGTCCAGGAGTTCGACATCAGCTGCGCCGCCGCGGCGCTGGCGACGCTCCTGACCTACCAGCACGGCGACCCGGTAAGCGAGCGCGAGATTGCGCTCGGGCTGATCGATCGACCGGAATACATAGCGAATCCCGCCCTGATCAGGTTGCGCGAAGGCTTCTCACTGCTCGACCTGAAGCGGTTCGTCGACGGGCGCGGCTACGAGGGCATCGGCTTCGGGCAGCTCTCATTCGAGAACCTGCTTGAGCACGCACCGATCATCGTGCCGCTCGACCTCCATGGTTTTCGGCATTTCGTCATCTTTCGTGGCGAGCTGGGCGGCAGTGTCCTGCTCGCCGACCCGGCCTATGGCAACCGCACCATGAGCCGCGAACGTTTCGAGCGCGCCTGGATCGATTTCCCGCAGATCGGGCGCGTCGGTTTCGTCGTCGAGCGGCGCGACGGCCTGATTCCGCCAAATCACCTGGAGCCAACGCTTGCCGAGTTCCTCGTGCTTCGCTGAGCCCCATCAGAAGTGGTAGATTTCATGCATCGACGGCACCCGATCTCGATACGACCAGCGAGCCTGTGCATCACGGCCGCGGCGACGGCGGCTGCACTGTTCCCCTTCTCCGATCCGGTGTCGGCCCAGGATGCCACCACGGTCAGCGATGAGACCCTGCAGCAGGAGCTGAAGGCCCGCGACGCCGTGATCATCGAGCTGATGCGCCGGGTGGACGAGCTCGAGCGCCGGCTGGGCGGAGAGGAGCCGCCGCCGGTCGAGGCGACGACCACGCCCCCCGAGCCGACCGAAGAAGCGCCGACGATCGAGGCGGCCGAGGCGCCGCCCGCGGCGCCCGCCTCGCGTGGACTGATCGACGTCGACGAGCTTTCCGCGGAACGGGCGCTGGAACGTACCCTGGTCGATGTCGGCGCCCTTCTGTTGCCGGCAGGCCAATCGGAAATCGCCCCTGCGGTCGGCTTCACGCGACGTGATTCTAACTTCCCGTCACTCGTCGGCGGGCAGGTCGTGAATGTGAACACGGAGCGCAACGAGTTTGCCTTCGACCTCGGCTTGAGCGTCGGGCTTCCCTTCGATTCCCAGTTCGAGCTCAACCTGCCGTTCGACGCGGTCAACGAGCAGGGCAATCTGAACCTGAACGGTGGGATCGCGGACTCGACGGAGCGTACGGGCTACGGGCTCGGCGACATCACCATCGGACTTGCCAAGACACTGATGCGCGAGGGCGAATGGCGCCCCGACCTCGTCGGGCGTGTGGTCTGGGATACGGCATCCGGCGACCAGTTCGACGATGGCGTCTTCCTCGGCAACGGCTTCCACCAGGTTCGGGGCCAGCTGGTCGCCGTGAAGCGCCAGGATCCGCTCGCGTTCGTCGGCGGCTTCACCTACAGCTACCAGTTCGAGGACGACGACGTGGATCTCGGCAGCGAGTATGCCCTGTCACTCGGCGCAGCCCTGGCCCTCAGCCCCGAGACCTCGCTGAACGTGGCCCTCAACCAGACTTACTCGGATGAAATCAAGGTTGATGGCGAGAAGGTCAACGGCAGCGATCAGCTGGCCGCCAGCTTCGACTTCGGCGGCTCGGCGATCATCGCGCCGCGCACGCTCTTCCGGTTGAACACCAGCATCGGTCTGACCGATGACGCACCCGACTACAGTGTGCGCGCCACTGTCGCCTATCGTTTCAACACGCCATTCTTCTGACCGCCGCCAGGTGGCGTTGCGCAAGCAGCGCCACCTCGGTTCGGTTCTTGGCGTTCAATCGCCGCATGATCTGCCGGACATGCACCTTGACGGTGCTTTCCGTCATGCACAGCCGGGCGGCGATCACCTTGTTCGGATGCCCTTCCTGGAGGATCTCCAGGACGTCGATCTGACGTGGCGTCAACTCGCTCGCCAGCGCCGGCCCGTCCGAACTCGCTGCCGTCGTCGTCGCCTCGGCAGCCGTCGAATGACCCTCCTGGCGCAGCCACTGGCTGACGAGATCGCCCGGTACGAATATGCCGCCCGCCTGGACCAGAGACAGCGCCTTGCACATCAGCGGTGGCTCTTCGGTCGTCGCGATGAAACCCATCGCCCCAGCGGCAAGAGCGCTGCGCGCCTCCTCCGGTTCCGTGCGATCGGAGAGCACCACAACCGGCACGGCGCCGAGGCTGGTCACCAGCCGATCCAGGTTGGCGCGGGTCGCCGCGTCACCGATCGACTGGCTCCCGACACTGTAGATCACCAGCGACGGCCGGCTCTCCGGTGCAAGTCTCTCGCGGACAAGATCGTCGATCGAGACGGCGATGATCTGCTGGCTGAGCGCGTCCGACGCGCAGAGATAATGCGAAATGCACGCCCTGTTGAACGGTCGAGGATCGACCAGCGCAAGCCAGGGATCGGGGCGCGGGGGATTGCCTGGAGCAACAGCGCGAAGTGTTCCCTGGACCCGTGCCACATTCTCACCGATAGGCAGTGGCTCGCTCACGGATGACGTCGCCAACATGACCGCTTCGCTCCCCTCCAACCCCGGCACCGAAAGTGGTAGGCGATGCCGGTGCGGCTGTTGAACTCTTAACCCTACCGATCGAAACGGGTCCGACCGCCAGAGTCCTTATGCTTAAGGCGTATTAATACAATCGATGAAATCGACAACTTTTGCAAGGCAGGATCGCCCACTCTCGCTGTAGAATAGTACCTACTTTGAAGTTCAACCAATGGGCAAGCCGCGAAAAGACACTGCCCCTTAATCGTCCATTAGCTTGGAGGAATGTACCTAATTGAACCTTTGGTTGCAGAGAAGCCAGAGTCGGAAGAGCCACTAATTGGGACATCACGCTGGATGAGCGGGATCCAGCCGTTCTAACCCTCGCCAAAAACGTGGCGGCTCCTGAACCGGAAGGGACGGTCGCTGGACTCCTGCGCAAAGATCGTGATGGCGTCCATGGCGATCTCCCGATTCCCGATCACCTTGGCGTGAACGTGCAGGAACGCCAGCAACCGGCGCTTCAAGCTGTCGTCGAGGCGCCGTGTCAGGGTCAGGTGAAAGCGGAAGTCGTCCATGACGAATGGGTAACCAAACGCGAGCAGGTTGCTGTCTTGCCGGGGCGAGAGGCCGCCACGGCGGCGGCGCGCCAGCTCATCGGCGCCGGCAGGTGACCGAAAGGCATCGAACGCGCGGACGCAGTCCGCAGCGAGCGCATCGAGCGCTGGCGCCGGCTCGCTGGGCGTGAGCGCGATGAACCCGTCGAGATCGGTGACGGCCAGGGGCGGCACCATGAACGGCGACCGCGCCGCCGCGAACCGATCCGCAGCCGCCTCGAGATCCGCAGCCGTTCGCCCCTCCGCCAGGCGGAAGGGCGCCTTGAGCGTGCCGTGGAAGCCGTAGTGACGTGGCGCCTCGGTGATCTCGAAGAGCTCCTCCCTGGTCAACCCCGGCACGTTCGGCTGGTCGAGGGCCGCGCCGGTCCGGTGGTGCCGCCCCAGCCAGGTGACACCGAATTCCTCCAGCGCGCTCCCTGGTGCAGGCGAAAAATAGATCGCGTACCGCGCGCTCAAAGGATCCCCCCGTCCGGATCACGCAACCCGGCGGCCCTCGACGAAGACCTCGCGGACGATCGGTCGGCCCCGGATCGATCTTATCCGCAACAGATCGGCGCGCAGGCCCGGGGCAATCCGGCCTCGATCGTCGAGGCCCGCGATGGCCGCCGGGCGTGACGTGACCATCGCGATGCCCGTCGCCAGCGGCAGCTCGAACGGCGGCGCGGTCAGCGCGAAGGCCCCCTTGAGCAGGCTTGCCGGAATATAATCCGACGCAAGCATGTCCAAGAGCCCCGCCGCGATCAGGCCACCCGCCGCCACATTGCCCGAATGCGAGCCGCCACGCAGCAAATTGGGGGCACCCATCAGCGTCGGCAGACGCAACTCGCGCGCCGCCACTGCCGCCTCCATGGTCGTCGGGAACTCGCTGAAGGCCGCACCGATACCGACTGCCTCCTCGACATGCGCCCGGCTGGCATCGTCATGCGTAGCAAGTGGGATCCCCCGTTGGCGGGCATGCTCCGCGAGCGCCCGGCGATTGGGTGGCCCGAAGGTCCTGGAGCCGTCGAGCAGCCGCTCGATATGCGCCTCGACCCGCTCGGGACGCTCGAGGATGCGCTGATACCGCCGACGATAGACGTCGATGTCGGGTGACTGGCGGTCGCCAGGCGCATGATCCATGAGGGAGAGCATCCCGATGGCGTGCGCCGCGACATGCTCCTCGAACATGCCGACCACCTCGGGATGGGTGACCTCGCATCGCAGGTGCACTTTGTGGTCGATCCGCAGCATGCCGTGCTGGCGTGCCTCGTCGAGACCGCCCAGCATCGGCTCGATCATCTCGGCGCGAACGTCCCAGCCTTCCGCCGCCCCTATGGTGAGGCTGTCATAGACAGTGGTGACGCCGGTCGAAGCCACCTGCCCGTCATGCGCGATGGCCGCGGCCACGGGATCCCAGGTCACGCCTGAACGTGGCTGATAGTGCTTCTCGAGGTTGTCGGTGTGCAGGTCGACCAGCCCGGGCAGGAGATAGTCGCCGTCGAGATCGACGGCACCAGGAAGCGACGTCAGGCCCCTGTCGACGGATTCGATCCGGCCGTTGGCGATAACGACCGTACCCGGCTCGACGGACGTTTCGAGCGCGAGCATGGCGTTCGTGAGGACAACGGGCGCGCTTGCCCGTCGCTCTCGGATGATCGCCCCCGTGGCCGCGCCCCCGGCTCCCCTGATCGGGTTCATGGGCGCATCGTCTGAATCGAAAGATCCACGGGCCGAGCTACCTTTGCTGCCACTGGCCGTCGGCGCCGAGCACCCATTCGCCCGGTCCGGCGCGCTCGACAAGCTTCTCGCCAGCCAACTGGGCCACGACCTCGGGCGCCACGCCCTGGCGCTCGGCGATGGCCGCGTACTCGGCCCGTCGTCGGGCATTGATGTCGTCGACGAGGCTTCGCACTTCCGGCGGTGCGTCCGCCCGGACCACGCCGACAAAGCCGTCGATCCGCTCGCCAATCTGCCCGGCACTCTTGGCCTCGGCGAGATCCTCGGCGCGGGCTCTCCGGCCGAGGCCGAGCAGGCCGAGCGCACTTCCGGCAATCAGGGCGGCACGTCGGGTAGGCGTTGCACGCATCACCTGGCCTCACCTCCAAAAAGTTCGGGATCGTCCAGAAGCTCGTCCAGGTCCCGCTCGACGCGGACCCGGACCTCCTGCTCGATCTTGACGTTGAGATTGATGACGATCGGCTCCTTGGGCGCCTCGAGCTGTACCGTCGGCTGGCAGCCCAGCAGAAGTGCGAACAGGGGCAGCGCAGCCAGGGCCGCGACCGGGCATCCCTCACGCCGCTCATCGGCCCACGCCCAGCAGCGACCGCCCCAGGTTGGCCGGCAGCTCGAACGCCTCCCGGCCGGCACCGACGAGCCCGAGAACCGGGGCTTCGAGGCTGAGATTGAGCTCAATGGGATGTCCCTCGTAAAGCGCAGGGTTGGCACCCTGCAACTGCAACACGATCGAGATGTCGCCGTCGACAAAACCTTCCACCGTGGCAATGGCTGCATCGTAGCGAAAATCGGCGAGGGCCGCGATCAGCAGATCGACGTTGGCGCCCTGACTCTCCAGGACTGGCGGCGGCTGCGCCGGCCGGTAGCGGATGACACCCGGTTCGCGCGTCGCAAGCCGGCTCGCCTCGATATAGAGTCTGCCCGATTCACTGAAGCTGAAATTCAGCACGCCATCCATTGTGCCTTCGATCGCCAGCGCTTCCACTTCGAGCCGCTTGACCAGTCGGCCCAGATCGAGGCCTTCGATCAGCAGCCGCTGGGGTGCTGCGGTGCGCGGCGGCCAGAGGCGGTCGAGCCGAATCGATCCCTCGATCAACCCGACCGGAAGATAGTCGGTCGCGAATGAGAGCCCGGTGATATCGAGCGCCAGATCGGTCGATTCCGGCTGGCTTCCCTGCCAGTCCAGCGAAAGGTCGACAGTGCCCTGCACATCACGAAGCTGCTCGCCGAGACCCGACCACAGCCGTGCCGGCTGCAAGGCGCCGGGTTCGAAGCGCAGCGGCTCCATCGCGACCGTCACCCGGTCGGGCACGCCGCCGCTACCGACCCCGTTGAAGCGCAGCACCAGCTCGCCCTTGCCGCTGGCGACGACGCCATCGATCCGCCAGCCCGTGGCACGGCTGGTCAATCTGGCGCTGGCCCAAAGTGGTATGATGCCCGCCGGCCCCTCGATACGGTCGATGCTGAGCGCCAACGGCGCTCCGGGCCGGTGCTCGAGCTCTAGGCGGGAGAGCGCCACGGTCCACTCGTCATACGCAAGGCTGAGCCGGCCGATCTGCAGCGTTTCGGGCAACCACGCGGCGACGCTCTCTCCGGCCAGCAGCAGCCAGCCAGCGAGGGCTGCACCGGCAACGGCCTTCAAGCCCGGACATGGCGCGCCCGTTCTCGCGACCCGGCAGTCGTCACGGGAGCGCCGCCGCATCGTCGTGCGGGTCCGCCCCCTATCTTACCCTTTCGATGGACACTAAGGCGCGGGTTCGACCACGAGGGCGATGACCTCCACCAGCGTCACCTGTACGACATCACCCGGCTCCAGCGTCTCGACGAAGGCACGCATCTCCGGGTCGCTCACCACCAGCGAGCGCTCCGGCCCCTCCTGGGGCTCGAAGCTGACCTGGCCGGTGTCCGCGTCGTACGCCTTGAAGACGACGCTGGTGTCGAGGGTCGTCACCGTTGCGCCGGCCGGCCTCTCGCCCTCCTCCGTTCGCACCAGCGACGTATCACCCTGCGTGGGGATCGGCTCGCTACCAGGTGGCACGAGGCTCGCGATGATGCCGCCGTAATAGCCGACGGCCACCGTGTCACCGACCTCGACCTGCGGCAGGTTCCGCGCCTCGGGCGGCGCCACGACGGTGATGAAGCGCCCGTCCTCGGTCTCGAGCAGCACCTGCCGCGTGCTCAGGTCCACATCGTGCACCAGGGCAGTGCCGATCGCCGTCTGCTCGACGACAGCGCCCTCCTGCGCCCAGGCGATCGGCATGGCCACCAGGCAGGCGAGAACCGCACCGCCGATTCTCGCAGCAACTTTCAACATGAACGCGCTCCCTCGGTTTGGAGACTGCCGCATCGGCTATTGCGGGCCATCGACCACGATGCCCAGAACCTCGACCATGACGACGTCCACCTTGTCGCCGGCCTTCAGGGACTGCACGAACGCGCGCATCTTGTCGTCCTGGACCGTCACGGTTCGCTGCACGCCATCGCTGGGTGTGAACCGGACAGAGCTGGAAGCCGCATCGAAGGAATCGAAGGTCACCGTGTCGGCGAACTCGGAGGCAATGGCGCCACCCGGCTTCTCGCCGGCCGCCGCCCGGGCGGTGGTCAGGTCCGCCTGTTCGCCGATCGGCTCGGCACCGTCCGCGGCGAGGCTCGCGACGATGCCACCATAATAGGCGATGGTCAGGGTGTCGCCGGCCTCGATCTGGTCGAAGTTCCGCGCATCGGGACCGGCAACGATCGTGACCTCGCGCCCGTCCTTGGTGACCAGGGCCACCTCGCGAGTCGCCTTGTCGATGCTCTTGACCGTCGCCGTCGCGGTGGCGGTGCGCTCGACGAAGGCGCCCTCCTGCGCCGAGCTGCTGGCGGCAGAAAAGAGGCCGGCACCGACAAGGGCGCAGACGGCGAATACAAAGCGAAGCTTCATGGTGACGATATCCTTTTTCATTCAGCGGCGACGGAGTAGTCGCGGTACTTGTCGAGCAGCCGGCGCGGCTTCTTCAGCGCATCACGACGAAACGGTTCGCCCAGCTCCTGCGTTACCATGATCTCCAGCACCGAGGGTCGATTGCTGGCGATGGCTTCCACCAGCGCGTCGCCGATCTGGTCGGGGCTGTCGACGGTGACGCCGTTCGCCCCCATCGCCCGGGCGATTCCGGCGAAGCTCGGGTTCTCGAGGTTGGTCCCGACATAACGGTCGGCGTAGAAGTCGATCTGGTTCTTCTTCTCCGCCCCCCATTGCTGGTTGTTGAAGACCACGGCCACCGCCGGGATGTTCTCGCGGACTGCCGTCAACGTCTCCTGCAGGCTCATGCCCCAGGCGCCGTCGCCGACATAGGCAACGGCCGGCCGGTCGGGCCGAGCGACCTTGGCGCCGATCGCCGTCGGATAGGCGTAGCCGCAATTGCCGAAGCTCATTGCGGCGAAGAAGCTCTGGGGCTGCTCGAAGCGCAGGTAGGAATTCGAGACCGAGCAGATATTGCCGATGTCGGTCGTCACCATCGCGTTCTTCGGCAGCGCCTTCTCCAGCTCGCGCAGGGCCCGCCGCGGGCCGACCGGCGAGCCGTCCGCCTGGCCCCATTTATCGAGCTCGGCCTCCCACGCCGCCTTCTGCTTCTCGATCTCCGCCAAGCGCGTGTCGCGGTTGCCATGCGCCGCGATGGCCCGGTTGGCTGTCGTCAACCGCTCGTGGATGGCCGCTGTCGCTGCGCGTGCGTCGCCGCACACGCCGACGGTCGCCTGCTTCACCAGCCCGATCCGGCGCGGGTTGGCCTCCACCTGGACCAGCTTCGCATTCTTCGGCCAATAATCGATGCCGTGCTGCGGCAGCGTGCCGAAGGGGCCGAGCCGCGTGCCGAGCGCCAGCACGACGTCGGCCTGTGCCAGGAGCTTCATTGCCGCCTTGGAGCCCTGGTAGCCGATCGGCCCGCACCAGAGCGGATGCGACTGCGGGAAGCTGTCATTGTGCAGATAGGTGTTGATCACCGGCGCCTGCAGATGCTCGGCGAGCCTGATCACCTCGCCCACGCCATCGCTCATCACCACGCCGCCACCCGAGAGGATGACGGGGAACTTCGCCTCGGCGATCAGCGCTGCCGCGGCATCGAGGCTTTCCGGGCCGCCCGGGCCACGCTCGACCCGGATCGGCTCCTGGATGGTGTAGTCCGCCTCGCCGTAGAAGAGGTCGCGCGGGATATTGAACTGGGTCGGGCCACGCTCCAGCATGGCGTAATCGAAGCAGCGACCGAGCAGCTCGGCCATTCGCCCCTGATGGCCGCAATGCACCTGGTACTTGGTGATCCGCTCGAAGAACGGCATCTGCTCGGCTTCCTGGAAGCCGCCGAGGCCCTGCGTGTTCGAGCCGGTCTCCGGGGTGATGACGACGACCGGCGAATGCGCCCAGTAGGCGGCCGCCACCGAAGTCACGAAATTGGTGATGCCAGGGCCATTCTGGGCGATGCAGACGCCGTGCCGTCCGGAAGCCCGGGCATAGCCGTCCGCCATGTGCCCCGCACCCTGCTCGTGCGCCACCGAGATGAAGCGGATCCCGGCAGGCTCGAAGATGTCGAGCGCGTCCATGTAGGCCGAGCCCACGATGCCGAAGACATGCGTCACCCCCTGCGCCACCAGGGTCTCGACCATCGCCTCGGACGGAGTCATCAGCGTCATCGTCAGCTCCCCAATTACCGCACCTTCAGGCGCGAATTCTTTCGTTGGCCGGATCGTAGAATGCCTCGAGCCGGGCCTCGGCCGGAACCTTTCGCCAGCCGATCTCGATGGCGAACTCACGCCCCGCCGCCAGGTCATTGGCCCCGCCTGGCAACTGCACATAGCCCATGCCGAGCGAGGCGTCGATCCGGTGGCCATAGGCCCCTGAAGTGATCGAGCCGACGATCTCTCCGCCCGACCAGACCGGCTCCTCGTGGTGCAGCAACTCGACCGGATCGGCGAGCCTGAACTGGACCAGACGCCGCTTCGGACCGCCGGCCTCACGCTGCCGCAAAAGCGCATCGCGACCGATGAAGTCCGGCTTGCGCCAGCCGACGGCAAAGCCGAGACCGGCCTCGAGCGGCGTGTCCTCCACGGAGATGTCGTGGCCCCAGTGGCGGTAGGCCTTCTCCATGCGGCAGGCGTTCATGGCATGGTAGCCGGCCATGCGGAGACCGAAGCCGTCGCCAGCCTCGACCAGAACGTCGAAGACATGGGCCGCGAACTCGGCCGGCACGTAGAGCTCGAAGCCCAGCTCGCCCACATAGGTCAGGCGGCTGGCCCGGACCACGGCGCAGCCGATCTCGAGCTCCCGCGAGTTGGCGAAGGGAAAATCCACGTCGGCCAGGGTCTCGCCCGATACCGCCTCGAGCAAAGCGCGGCTCCCGGGTCCCATGAGGCCCAGCATCGGCAGGCCCGAGGTGACATCGACGACGGCACAGCGGCTTGCCTCGGGGACATGCCGGCGCAGCCAGGCGAGATCGCGGGTCTGGCCGGCAGCCGTCGTGACCACCAGAAACTCGGTCTCGCCGGTGCGGGTCACGGTGAGATCGGCCTCGATGCCGCCCCGCTCGTTCAGCCATTGGGTGTAGACCACCCGGCCAACCGGCCCGTCCATCTCGGCCGCGGAGACATTGTTCAGGAGAGCCAGCGCATCGAGGCCGGTCACGAGATACTTCGTGAAGCTCGACTGGTCGAAGAGCGCCACGGCATCGCGCACCGCCCGACACTCGGCGGCACACGGCTCGAACCAGTTCTGGCGGCCCCAGGAATAGCGGTAGTCCCGCTCGCCGCCGGCCGGCGCGAACCAGTTCGGTCGCTCCCAGCCCGATTGCTCGCCCATCACCGCACCCGACGCCAGGAGGCGGTCGTGGAAGGGCGAACAACGGACGCCGCGCGCGGTCGCGTATTGCCGATGCGGCCAGTGCATGGCGTAGAGCAGGCCGAGCGTCTCGGTCGTCCGCTCGCGCAGATAGCGCCGGTTGGCCTGGAACGGCTGCATCCGGCGGACGTCGACATCGACCAGATCGACCGGCATGTGCCGGTCCCGGATCCATTCCGCGAGCACCTTGCCGACGCCGCCGGAGGACTGGATACCGATCGAGTTCATGCCGCAGGCGACGAAGAGGTCTCGAAGCTCCGCCGTTTCGCCGAGCAGATAGCGGTCGTCGGGGGTGAAGCTCTCCGGGCCATTGAAGAAGGTCTGGATCCCCGCCTCGGCAAGGACCGGCAGCCGCTGGATGGCAGCTTCGAGGATCGGCTCGAAATGCTCGACATCGTCCGGCAGGGTCGTGAACTCGAAATCGTCGGGAATGCCGCCCATGCCCCAGGGCTTGGCCACGGGCTCGAAGGCGCCGAGCAGGAGCTTGCCGGCATCTTCCTTGACGTAGGCGCACTCGTCCGGAGCCCGCAGCACCGGGAGGTCGCGGGGCAGGTCGGCAATGGGCTCGGTGACGATGTAGAAGTGCTCGGCCGCGTGCAACGGCACGGCAACGCCGACCTGCCGCGCGATGGCGTGGCTCCACATGCCCGCCGCGAGCACGGTGGTCGTGGCCCGGATCGGCCCCTCGCGGGTGAGCACACCCGCCGCCCTGCCCTGCTCCACGAGGATCCGCTCGACGGCCACATTCTCGACGATCCTGGCCCCGCCGTTCCGCGCGCCCTTGGCATAGGCCATGGTGACGTTGGCGGGGTCCGCCTGGCCGTCCTTGGGAAGGAAGATGCCACCTGCGAGGTCGTCGGTTCGCAGCAGCGGGTAGCGGCTGGCAATGTCGCCAGGGGTCAGCACCTCGACCGCAAGGCCGAAGTTCTTCGCCATTGAGGCGCCGCGCTTCAGCTCCTCGAAGCGTTCGGCATGGGTCGCGACGCTGATCGACCCGTTCTGGCGAAAGCCGGTCGCGAGCCCGGTCTCGGCCTCGAGCGACCAGAGCAGTTCCGACGTGTACTTCGCGAGCTCGGTCATGCGCCGCGAGGCGCGCAACTGGCCGATCAGCCCGGCCGCATGCCAGGTGGTGCCGGAGGTCAGTCGCTTGCGCTCGAGCACGACGACGTCGCGTATCCCGAGCTTCGTCAGATGATAGGCAATCGAGCAGCCGATGATGCCACCGCCGATGACGACGACGTCGCAGGTCGAAGGCAGCTCGCTCGCCATATCCAGCCCGTTTGCAGGTTCATCCGCATCCGGTTCTTAGCAGTGCCGCAACCGCGACGACAGATACATGCCGTGCTACGGTTGTCCGCGGCCGTTCAATGATCAACAGGGGAAGAAAGCGATGCGGGTTGGCGTGCCAAGGGAGATCAAGAACCACGAGTATCGCGTGGGCCTGACGCCGGCGAGCGTCATGGAGTTCCTCGCCCACGGGCACGAGGTGGTCGTCGAGACCGGTGCCGGGATCGGGATCGGCTGTGACGACGCGGCCTATACCGCCGCCGGCGCCAGCATCGCCGCCACGGCGGCGGACGTCTTCGCCACCGCCGACATGATCGTCAAGGTGAAGGAGCCGCAGGCGGTCGAGCGCGCCATGCTGCGCCCGGGCCAGATCCTCTTCACCTATCTCCATCTCGCGCCCGACCCGGAGCAGACCACTGACCTCATGCGCAGCGGTGCGATCTGCATCGCCTACGAGACGGTCACCGACAGCCACGGGCACCTGCCGCTCCTGGCCCCGATGTCCCAGGTCGCCGGACGTCTCGCCATCCAGGCGGGTGCTCACTGCCTCGAGCGGGCGCATGGCGGCTGCGGCATCCTGCTCGGTGGCGTGCCGGGCGTCGAGAGCGCCAAGGTCACGGTGATCGGCGGCGGCATGGTCGGCGAGAACGCGATCCTGATGGCGCTCGGCATGGCCGCGGACGTCACCGTGCTCGACCGCAATGTCGACGTGCTCCAGCATCTCGCCCGCCGCTTCGGGCCGAGCCTGAATACCGTCTACTCGCAGCGCGCTTCGCTCGACCACTACGTGGTCGACGCCGACCTCGTGATCGGCGCCGTGCTGGTGGCCGGCGCCAGCGCGCCGAAGCTGGTCACCGCCGACATGGTCCGGCGGATGCGCCCCGGCACGGTGCTGGTCGACGTCGCCATCGACCAGGGCGGCTGCTTCGAGACCTCGCACGCGACGACCCATGCCGAGCCGACCTATATCGTCGACGACGTCGTCCACTACTGCGTCGCCAACATGCCGGGTGCCGTGCCCCGGACCTCGACCATGGCGCTGAACAACGTCACCCTGCCCTATGCGCTGGCGCTTGCCGACAAGGGCTACAAGGCCGCCTTGCGCGAGAACCCCCACTTCCGCGCCGGCCTGAACGTGCATGCCGGCAAGATCACCTACCAGGCAGTGGCCACGGCACAGGGTCTCGACTACGCCGATCCGCTGGATGTGCTCGCCGACTGAGACCGCTGAGGCGGGAACCAGTCCGAGGACCACGGCGTAGCGCGCGCCCTTGCCGATCGCGATGAGGATCACGGTCGGCAGGAGCGGCGTGCGGAAGAGGCCGGCGACCAGGGTCAAGGGATCGCCCAGAAGAGGCACCCAGGCGAAGAGCAGGGACCAGATCCCCCAACGCCGGAAGTGCCGGGTGGCGCGCTTGAGCTGTTCCGGCCGCAGCGGGAAGCGGCGATGGTCGCGCCAGCGCCAGGCCCAGCGGCCGAGCGCCCAGTTGACCAGCGACCCCAGCGTGTTGCCGGTCGTCGCGACCGCCCAGAGCGTCAGCTTTTCGCCCCAGCCGGCCATGGCCATACCGGCGAGCGTGATCTCGGATGCGAATGGCAGGATGGTCGCGGCGAGGAACGCCGAGACGAAGAGCAGGGCGAGCTCGGCCATGTCAGTCGAGGCCGACCACGGACATGAGGCGTGCGGGGCAGCCCCGTTCTGGCGTCGCGATGGTCATCCGCTCAGCCGCCGA
This sequence comes from Alphaproteobacteria bacterium, assembly GCA_030431615.1. Classification (GTDB taxonomy): domain Bacteria; phylum Pseudomonadota; class Alphaproteobacteria; order Geminicoccales; family Geminicoccaceae; genus SLRI01. The sequence continues at coordinate 45,335 of JAUIID010000001.1, read as the reverse complement.
ACACCGCCATGACGAGATCGAGCTCGAGAAACAGCAATACCATTGCGGCATTGGCGGCCCAGGCGACGGTCAGCCAGCGGGCGAGCGTGCCCCAGTTGGGATCCGCCCGGCCGGCGCAGCGCCAGACGGCAACGAGGATCCAGACCGTATAGGCGGCGATGGCGACGAGCGAGAGCTGCTGGAGCAAGACCGCACCCTGCCAGATCAGCGTGGCATGGAAGACGATCAGCAGCAGGCTGACACCGACGCCCCTTCCCCAGAAGAGCGGGCCGAGCGCCGCCTCGCCGTGCCAGGCGCGAATCTCCGAGGCGAACACTTGCGCAAGCAGCGCCTGCGCCTCTGACGGCACCATCTCGCCTCGCCGGTCGGTGCCTTTCGGTCCTGCGTTCAACTTCGGCATGACGCTCGTGGGCCTCCTGCGACCGCCGAGGATGCGTCGTCGGTCAGGCGTCCGGCAAGCGCGGGCATCGGCGCTGCGACCATCGGAGGCAGGTCGGTTCAGCGGCGTCCCTTCGCCCGGGCCCGAGCTTCAGTTCAGCCGGGCGCCGGTCTCCGGGTGGAAGAGCGAGGCCTTGCTCATGTCGAGCGTGAAGGCGGCGCTTCTGCCCGGCACGACGTCCGTATCCGCGCGCAGCCGCGCCGTGGCCTCGATTCCGGCGAGGCGGACGACAGCGAGCGTGTCGGGGCCAGTGGGCTCGGTCACCTCGACGGGGAGCTCGATGCCAGTAGCGTTCTCCTCCGCCTCGGTGATGCTCTCCGGCCGCAACCCGAGGAGGGCCGGGCCATCCGGCGCCGGTGTCGCCAACGGCAATGCGATACCGCCCTCGGCGTTGAACTGCCTGCCCCGGACCTCGCCCGGGATGAGATTCATCGCCGGCGAGCCGATGAAGGTGGCGACGAAGGTGTTGGCCGGCCGGTCGTAGAGCTCGCGCGGCGTGCCGAGCTGCTGCAGCACACCCTTGTTCATGATGGCGATTCGCGTGGCCAGGGTCATCGCCTCGATCTGGTCGTGGGTCACGTAGACGATGGTGGCGTCCAGGCGCTGGTGCAGCTTCTTGATCTCGGTCCGCATCTCGACCCGCAGCTTGGCGTCGAGATTGGAGAGCGGCTCGTCGAAGAGGAAGATCCGGGGATGGCGCACGAGGGCGCGCCCCATGGCGACGCGCTGCCGCTGGCCGCCGGAGAGCTGGCCGGGCTTGCGCTCGAGGAGCGGCTCGATCTGCAGGAGGCGGGCGGCATCGGCCACGGCGACGTCGCGCTCGGCCTTGGGGATGCCGCGCATCTCGAGCCCGAAGGCCATGTTCTGGGCGACGGTCATGTTGGGGTAGAGTGCATAGGACTGGAACACCATGGCGATGTCGCGGTCCTTGGGATGCCGCTCGTTGACCCGCACCCCGTCAATCCGGATCTCGCCTGCCGAGACGCTCTCCAGCCCGGCGATCAGCGAGAGCAAAGTGGACTTGCCGCAGCCCGAGGGGCCGACCAGCACCAGGAACTCGCCGTCCTCGACGGCGATGTCGATGCCCTCGAGGACGCGGGTCGAGCCGAAGCGCTTCTCGACCCGGTCGATATCGAGCGAAGCCATGCTGCCTCAGCCTTTCACGGCACCGGCCATCAGGCCGCGCACGAAGTAGCGTCCGGAGACGATGTAGACGATCAGGGTCGGCAGGGCCGCGAGGACGGCGCCGGCGAAGTGCACGTTGTACTCCTTCACCCCGGTCGACGAGCTGACCAGGTTGTTGAGTGCTACCGTCATCGGCGTCGAGCCGAAGCCGGCGAACGAGGCGCCGAAGAGGAAGTCGTTCCAGACATTGGTGAATTGCCAGATGACGGTGACCGTGATGATCGGCCCGGAGCTCGGCAGCAGGATCCGCCAGAAGATGCGGAAGAACCCGGCCCCGTCGATCTGGGCCGCCTTGACCAGCTCGCTCGGGAAGGCGTCGTAGTAGTTGCGGAAGAAGAGGGTGGTGAAGCCCAGGCCGTAGACCACGTGGACGAGGACGAGGCCCGCCGTGGTGCCGGCGAGGCCGACGCTGCCGAGGATGCGTGCCATCGGGATGAGGACGATCTGGAACGGGATGAAGCAGGAGAAGAGCATCAGCGCGAAGACCAGCCGGTCGCCCCGAAACCGCCACTTGGTCAGGACATAGCCGTTAATCGCACCGAGCAGGGTCGAGATCAGGACGGCCGGGACCACCATCTTGATCGAGTTCCAGAAATAGGGCCGGAGCCCCGTCGGCTCGACGCCGACCTGCGCCGTGCTCCAGGCGCTGGACCAGGGCTCGAGGGTGAATGCCTGGGGCAGCGCCAGCATGTTGCCGCCCTGGATCTCGGCAAGGGGCTTCACCGAGTTCACCAGCATCACGTAGAGCGGCAGGAGAAAGTAAAGGGCGAAGACGAGCAGCGCCGCATAGAGCACGGCCCGGGCCAGCCGGCTCCCCTGGACACCCCCTCCGACGGCGGGCGCGCTAGTGGCCGCCATGCCTGCCCTCCCGCATCTCGGCATAGAGGTAGGGGACGATCACGGAGGCGATCATCATCAGCATGATCACGGCCGACGCGGCGCCCACCCCCATCTGGTTGCGCGTGAAGGTGTAGGAATACATGAACGTCGCCGGCATCTCCGTGGCGCGGCCGGGGCCGCCACCGGTCAGTGCGATCACGAGGTCGTATGACTTGATGGCGAGATGCGAGAGCACGACGAAGGCCGAGAGGAAGGCCGGCCGCAGCTGCGGGATGATGATCCGCCGGTAGAGCTGGAAGGTCGAGGCGCCGTCGATCTGCGCCGCCTTCATGATCTCGCTGTCGATGCCCCTGAGGCCGGCGAGGAACATGGCCATGACGAAGCCGGTCGACTGCCAGACCGCCGCGATGACGATGCAGTAGATCGCCATCGAGCTGTCCTTGATCCAGCCGAAGGTGAAGTCCGCAAAGCCCCACGAGCGGACCACCTGCTCGAGCCCGATGCCGGGGTCGAGGAACCACTTCCAGGCGGTGCCGGTGACGATGAACGACAGCGCCATGGGGTAGAGATAGATCGGCCTGAGGAACCCCTCGCCCCGGATCTTCTGGTCGAGCAGGATGGCGAGCAGGAGGCCCATCGCACAGCAGAAGACGATGTAGAGGATGCCGAAGATGGCGAGGTTCTGGACGGCGATGGTCCAGTGCCGCAGCCCGAACAGGCGCACGTAGTTCTCGAACCCGACCCAGCCGAAGCTCGGCAGGATGCGCGAGTCGGTGAAGGAGAGCCAGCCCGTGAAGAAGATGAAGCCGTAGACGAAGAGCAGCACCGCCGCGAAGCTGGGTGCCAGCACGATCTTCGGCAGCAGCTCCTGCAACCGGCCGCGCGTGTCGGTCATGCGCACATCCCGGCCCGCAAGTCCGATGCGATGGCGAACGACGGGGCCGCCGTCGAGAGGGCGGCCCCGTACGGGATCACTGCGCCCCTTCGACCGCCGAGACCAGCTCCTCGACTGCCGTCGCACTGTCGTACTCGCCGTTGAAGTGGGCGGTGACGACGTCGTAGACGGCGTTCTTGACCGCCGCGGGTGCGCCGTGGCCATGCGCCATCGAGCCGTAGAGATGGCCGGCGTCGGCGGCCTCGGCGAGCTCAACCATGCCCTGCTGCCCGCAGGCGTCGAGCTCGTCGCCGGCAACGTCGGTGCGGGCCGGCACAGAGCCCTTCACCTTGTTGAAGGCGATCTGAAAGCCCGGGTCGAGAATGGCGCTCGCCAGCTTCTTCTGCGCGTCGCGGCCCTCGTCACCGACCTCGAACATGACGAACTGGTCGGCATTGAAGGTCACGGTGCCCTGGGTGCCGGGGAAGCGGAAGCAGAGGAAGTCCTCGCCCGGCACCTTGCCGGCATTGAGGAACTCGCCCTTGGCCCAGTCGCCCATGAACTGGACACCGGCCTCCTTGTTGATGACCATGGCGGTCGCGAGGTTCCAGTCGCGGCCGGAGAAGTTGTCGTCGACATAGGAGCGGATGACAGCCATCCGGTCGAAGGCCTCCTTCATCGTGTCGGAGCCGAGGGCTTCGGGATCGAGATCGATCATCGACGCCTTGTAGAACTCGGGCCCGCCGGTCGAGACGACGACCGCGTCGAAGATGGTCGCGTCCTGCCAGGCTTGGCCGCCATGGGCCACGGCGGTGTAGCCGGCGGCCTGGATGGCATCGAGGGCTGCGACCAGCTCGTCCCAGCTCGTCGGCTGGGCGAGGCCGAGCTCGTCGAAGATCGCCTTGTTGGCCCAGACCCAGTTGGTCGAGTGGACATTGACCGGGGCCGCGACCCACACGTCCTCGAACTTCGAGAAGCCCTGGAGCGCGGCCGGCACGACGGCGTCCCAGTTCTCCTCCGCGGCCAGCTCGTTGAGGTCGGCGACGACGCCGAGCGCCGCCCAGTCCTGGATGTCGAAGCCGAGCATCTGCACGGCAGTCGGCGGGTTGCCGCCGGTCACGCGGGCGCGCAGCACGGTCATGGCCTGCTCGCCGCCACCGCCGGCCACCGGCATGTCCTGCCAGCCGACGCCCTCAGCCTCGAGGTTGTCCTTGAGCACGTTGAGCGCCGCCGCCTCGCCGCCCGAGGTCCACCAGTGCAGCACCTCGACGTCCTCGGCCGCGGCCCAGCCGGCCGACGCCATCAGCATGGTCGTTCCGGCGAGCAGCGCCCTGATCTGTCTGTTCATCGAGCCGTCCCCTCTTCGCAACGGTGCCGAGCGGATCGCCCATCCACCGATTTTCGCTGGTTTCCGGTTAGAGCACCCTTGGGCCGCGCACAAGCGCGGCAATTCGGCATGCGGTTCGCGGTATGACCCGGCCCGCCAGGAGCACCTTCGATCGACCGTCCTCAGGCCAGCCGCAGGAGGTGGTCGCGCAGCACGACCGCATGGCTGTGCTCGACGTCCCGAGCACCGAAGACGAGGGTGACGTGGCCCCGGCGGCAGCGCTCGAGCAGGTCGGCCACCGCATCCCGGTTGGCATCGAGCTCCTGCTCGTAGCGGCTCCGGAATGCCGCCCATTTTTCCGGATCGTGCCCGTACCAGCGGCGCAGCTCCGGGCTTGGCGCCACCTCCTTCGGCCAGTGATCGATCGCGAGGTCCGTTCGGCTTCGCCCGCGCGGCCAGAGCCGGTCAACGAGAATCCGGCAGCCGTCTTCAGCGGCTGCCGGCTCGTAGGCACGCTTGAGCAGGATCTCCAGAGCTGGGCCCGTCAGACGGCGACCCAGCCGCCCGACTTCTCCGAGGCGAAGAGCGCGTCCAGGACCTTCATGTTGGCGATCGATTCGTCGAGCGGCATGACGAGCTCGCCCTCGCCGCGCACGGCTCTCGAGAACATCTCGCCCTGCAGGCGGTACTGGTCGCAGGTCGGCAGATCGATCACCTCGCGGCCGCCGCCGAAGAGATCGCGCGCGTCGTCGACGGTGATCCGGCACGGTCGGTCGTTCGGGGCGTTGCAGGGGATCTCGACCTCGAGCCGGCCCTTGGTGCCGAGCACGGTGAAGCGCTGCACCGGGGCGAGCTGGGTCGAGGTGGTCCAGACCGAGCGCCGCCCGTCGCCGAAGTCGAGGATCGCCGAGGTCAGCCGGTCGGTGCCGAAGCCCGGATCGCGCTCGATGAGGCCGACCGCCCGCTTCGGCTCCGCACCCAGCATCCAGCGCGAGAAGATCGTCATGTAGCAGCCGATATCCATGATCCCGCCACCGCCGATATCGGCCATGTTGCGGACGTTATCGGGATCGGTGTTGTGGTAGCAGAAGATGCCCGAGGCCGCCCGCGGCTCGCCGATCCGCCCCTCGTCGATCAGCGCCTTCGCCTTCAGCCACTGCGGGTGGCACTTCACCATGAAGGCCTCCTGGACGAGCTTGCCGCTCCGGTCGCGCGCCGCCACCAGCGTCGCCGCCTCGGCCGCGTCCATGCCGAGCGGCTTCTCGCAGAGCACATGCTTGCCCGCCTCGAGCGCCTTGACCGTCCAGGGCACGTGCAGGTGGTTGGGCAAAGGGTTGTAGACCGCCTCGATCTCCGGATCGGCGAGCAGATCCTCGTACGAGCCATAGGCTTTGGCGATGCCGAGCTGCGCCCGCCCGGCCTCGGCCTTCTCGGCCGAGCGCGAGGCGACGCCGACGATCTCGCAGAGCGCGCTCTGCTGCATCGCCGGAATGACCTTCTCCATCCCGATCTTGGCGACGCCGAGCATTCCCCATTTGACGGGCTTCATTGGCATGGTTCCTCCTGCATGATGTTGATTGTTGTTTGCCGCACGAGATCGGCACACGCTCGCGTCCGTCCCTGAAGGCTGGAATCGCAGACGCGACGCATTTGAATCCCGGTTGATGGTCCTGCGCTGCTGCCTTGTCGACCGTTAGCCTGTCGGCCCGCGTGGGCATAGCCCCGGGTCGAGCGAATCAGACGTCACCGCGCAATAGCCGTTCGATCTGGTCCACCCGAAGCATTATCGACTGCCGTCGGAATCGAAGCTGCCGCGCCTCGATCGCCACTCCATAGAGGTCGGCGACATCGCTCGAGATGTCCAGCCCATCAACGATCAGGGAACACGAGGACCAGAACGCCACGAGGAGGCTCAGCCCGGACGTTGGCGGTGCCAAGGCAATGCCGGCGCTCGCACCGATGACATCCCGTACGAGCTTGCCCATCGGTACCCGGAGCTTCGCGGCCGCCAATAGGCGCCTGCCGTCCAGCCGGTTTCTTCGCCCGTCGATCTCCTCGATTGCGTGCCGGCAACTCGCGAGCTCTCGAACAAGCTCGTTGCGATCCAACGGCGGCAGGTCAGGAAGGTCCGGATCGGTCGCGTCCGCCCTTGTGCCTGGACGCAGTGCAATCGTCGCTGCGGGCGAGGCGCAGCAGCGAGTCCAAGCGACGGAGAGCGCCCTGATTCTCCTGCAAATCGTCCGCCAACTCGGCCTCCAGAGCGCGACTCAAACGCTGGCCTCTTAGTCTGATCTCCAGGTTCCAGATGAGGCACACAGCGAATATGACGGCGGCACCAATCATGGCTCCGCTAGAAACGGCACCCGCGGCGTTGGACGAGAACACACCCAGCCCCAGGCCCACAACGCCAGTGGCCAGTCCGCCGAAGACAGCGCCGATCACGGCGGCGAGAATGAGTGCCACCGGCGTCCGCCGCTTGCTGCCGTCGTCGAAATCAAGCCGGGTCGACATGTGAAAACAATTCCGAGTTGCCGCCGGCGTCGAAGAGTTCCGACGCAGGACCGCCCTTGACGGAATATAACATTGCGAGCGGCGGAAATCGAGAGTCTGGCCGCTACGCCGCGACCTCGCCCGCCCGCCGGTTGCCCCTGATCAGGTCGGACGCCTTTTCGCCGATCATGATCGAAGCGGCGTTGGTGTTGGAGCTGACGACGCGGGGCATGATCGAGCTGTCGCAGATCCGCAGCCGCTCGATGCCGCGGACGCGGCAGTCGGGGTCGACCACGGCGAGATCGTCCCTGCCCATCCGGCACGAGCCCACAGGGTGGTAGTCGGTCTTGCCGAAGCGGCGGGCATAGGCCTCGAGATCGGCACGTGAGGTGACATCGGGGCCGGGCAAATGCTCGCGCCTGACGAAGGGCCGAAAGGCGGCCTGGGCCATGATTTCCCGGGCCGACGCGATGCCGCGCAAGGCGGCGGCCATGTCGGCGGGCTCGGCCCAGTAATTGGGGTCGATGACCGGGGCGACCGCCGGGTCGGCGGAGCGGAGGCGGATGCTGCCCCGGGATTTCGGCCGGAGGTAGCAGGCGTTCAGGGTGCAGCCATAGCCGGACGGCACCGGCGGCACGCCGGCCTCGAGCCCGGCGCCGGGCAGGAAATGGTGCTGGATGTCGGGCGACGGCTCGCTGGGATCGGTCAGCACGAAGGCCCCGCCCTCGGCGAGGTTCGAGGTCACCGGCCCCTTGCCGAAGAGCCTGTATTCGAGCCCGGCCATGAGCATGCGATGCGGCCGGGTGTGGCCATCGTATGAGTGCGGGCCGCTGAGCTCGCTGATGACATAGGCGTCGATATGGTCGTGGAAGTTGCGGCCGACGCCTTCGAGATCGTGGACGACATCGATGCCGAGCGCGCGCAGCTCGGCGGCGGGGCCGATGCCGGAGAGGAGCAGGAGGCGGGGCGAGCCGACGGCCCCTGCCGTCACGATCACCTCGCTATCGCCCCGGGCGATCGCCTGCCGGCCGTAGCGGTTGTAGGCGACGCCGACTGCCCGGCCGTGCTCGACGATGAGCCGCTCGACCCGGCAGTCGGTGACCAGCTCGAGGTTCGGCCGGGCCAGCGCCGCCTTCAGGTAGCCGACGGCGGTCGAGCAGCGCCGGCCGCCCCGCTGGGTCACCTGGTAGAGCCCGGCCCCGGCCTGCTCACGGCCGTTGAAGTCGGGGTTGTAGGGAATGCCGGCCTCCTGGCAGGCACGGACGAAGGCCCGGGTCAGATGATGCGGGCTCCTGAGGTCCGAGACGCCGAGCGGCCCGCCGGTGCCGTGCCAGGCATCGCTCAGCCGCTCGTTGTCCTCGGCCTTCCTGAAATAGGGCAGCACGTCGGCATAGGCCCAGCCGTCGCAGCCTTCCTCCTCGGCCCAGGCATCGTAGTCGGCGGCGTTGCCCCGAGTGTAGACCATGGCGTTGATCGAGCTGCCGCCACCGAGCACGCGGCCTTGCGGGAAGACCATCTCGCGGCCGTCGGCATGGGCGAGCGGTGCGGTGCGAAAGCCCCAGGTGAGCGGGCCGTCGGTCATCCTGTAGAAGCCGACCGGCATGTGGATCAGACGGTCGGTATCGGGCGGCCCGGCCTCGAGCAGCAGCACCGAGGCCTCCGGCAGCTCCGAGAGCCGGGCGGCGAGCACGCAGCCCGCGGCACCGCCGCCGACGATGATGTAATCCGGCATTGCTCCCCCTTTTGGCCCTCCTCCGGCCGTTGCGCCGTGCCTATCGGCTCGGGCCCGGCATGACAAGCGGGGTGCGGCGGGGCTATGGGTGCCGCGGCGAGCCGGGCAATGGCGGCACCGAAACGGAACGAAGGGCCAGGCGTGAGCGTCGGAAGTGTCAGGGAAGAGCTCTTCCTGTCGGCCGAGATCGAGGCAGAGCGGTTCCTCGCCGTCCTCCGGCTGGTGGCCGTGCTGGTCCTCGCCCTCGCCATCTCGGCAGCACTCCTCACGGTCGAGCTGCCGCCGCCGGCCGCCCGGCGGCAGCTCGTGGTGGCCGGCATCGTCCTCGCCATCTATGCGGCCAACGGCCTGATCGCCTTCTGGGTCGCCCGCCCGGGCCGGTTCCGCCCCTGGATGCCCTGGCTCTTCACCACCGCCGACTGCGCCCTCGTCCTCTTCAACGTCGCCTCCACCGTGGTCAACACGGGTGCTCCGCCCTCGACGGCCTGGGTCTTCCCGGCGATCTGGCTGGCGCCGCTCGTCCTGGTCTTCGGCTCGCTCCACTACCGGCCCTGGCTGCAGGGCTATGCCGCGGCTCTGGTGGTCGGCGGGCTCGCCCTGCTGCTGGCGATCCTGCCGGAGGACGGCGATCTCGAGCGCATCCTGCCCCTGCTCGACCTGCCGCCGACCATCGTCCGCATTGTCCTCCTCGGCCTTGCCGGCTTCGTCCTGGTGCTGGCCGCCTCACGCCGCCGGGCGCTGCTCGAGCGGGCGGTGGAGGAGGCGGTCGAGCGCACCAACCTCGCCCGCTATCTGCCGCCCGAGATCGCGGCGCTCCTCGCCACGGGTGACGTGGCGCAGCTCCGGCGCGGCTGGGATGTGCGGATCGGGATCCTCGTCGTCGACATCAGGGGCTTCACCCGGCGCAGCGAGCACCTGGCCCCGCCCGAGCTCTCGACCTTCCTCGGCACCTTCCGGCACCACGTGGTCAAGGCGGCCATGGCGCATCGGGGTGTCATCGACAAGTTCGTCGGCGACAACGCCATCGTGGTCTTCGGTGTGCCCGAGGGCCATGCTGACGATGCGCGGCGCACACTCGACTGCGCCCGCGATCTCCTGCACCGGATCGGGGATTGGAGCGAGCTTCTGGTCGCAGCGGGCGAGGCGCCGGTCAGGATCGGCATCGGCGCCCATTTCGGGCCGGCCTTTGCCGGGGCGGTCGGCGACAGCAGCCGGCTCGAGTTCACGGTGCTGGGCGACACGGTCAACGTGGCGGCCCGGCTCGAGCAGATCACGCGCGAGACCGATGGCGGCCTCCTCGCCTCGCAGGCCATCGTCGAGGCGGCCGGCGAGCGGGACCACTGGCTGGCGCTCCCAACCCATGCGGTGCGCGGGCGCGAGCAGCCGATCGACATCCTACACTGGCAGGGAGAGCAGGAGACATGAGCAGGCGAACCATCGGCCTCATCGGCCTCGGCATGGCGGTCGCACCCCATGCCCAGAGCCTCAAGGACCTGGAGGGCCGCGTCGCGGTGCGGGCCTGGAGCCCCTCGGCGGAGCGGCGAAGCGCCTTTAAGGAGCGCTACGGCCTGCCGGTCGTCGAGACGCTGGAAGCCATCGCTGACGACCCGGAAGTGACGGCCGTCATGCTCCTGACGCCGCCGCATGCGCGGCTGGAGCTGATCGAGAAGCTGGCGGGCAAGGGCAAGCACCTGCTCATGGAGAAGCCGCTCGAGCGCACGCTCAAGGCCGCCGAGCGGGTGGTGGCGCTGACCGAGGGAGCCGGGGTCACGACCGGGGTGGTGCTGCAGCACCGCTTCCGGGAGGCCGCCACGGCGCTGGCCCGGCACCTGGCGGACGGCGATCTCGGCACGCTCGCCACGGTGCAGCTCAGCGTTCCCTGGTGGCGGCCGCAGAGCTATTACGACGTGCCCGGGCGCGGCACGCTGGCGCGCGACGGCGGCGGGGTCCTGATCACCCAGGCGATCCACAGCCTGGACCTGATGCTCAGCCTCACCGGCCCGGCGGCGGCGGTGCAGGCCATGGGCGGCACCTCGGCCATGCACCGCATGGAGGGCGAGGACTTCGTCGGCGGCGGCATCGCCTTCGCCAATGGTGCGCTCGGTGCCGTGATGGCGACCACCACCTTCCACCCGGGCCGCGCCGAGCAGCTGGTGCTGGCCGGAACGAAGGGTGTCGCCACGCTCGACGGCGGCCGGCTCAGCCTCGACTTCCTCGACGGCCGCAGCTTCACCGCGGGCGAGGCCGGCGGCATCGGCGGCGGGGCGGACCCGATGGCGTTCAGCCACGAATGGCACAAGGCCGTCATCAGCGACTTCCTCGACGCCCTGGACGAGGGCCGTGCCCCCCGGGTCACCGCCCGCGATGCGCTGCACGTCCACCGGCTGATCGACGCCCTGCTCCGCTCGGCCAGGGAAGGCCAGCGGGTCGAGATACGCGTCTGATAGGATTTACAGCCTAGCTGGGCCGCGCCGTCAAGCGGCCGGCGGGTTCGTTGGGCAAAACAGGGTCCGGCGGGGTCGCGGCCGGGCGGCGGGCAGGAAATCCGGGGCTCGAAGGGTGCGAACGAACCCGCGAAACCGACGAACGAACCCACCGAAGGGCGATTCCTTGGGTTCGTTCGTCGAATCCTTCGGTTCGTTCGTCCGCTACTGTCGCGTTATACGCGACACCTGACCCGAACTGTCGCGGTATATGCGACATCACGAACGCTTATGTCGCATGATACGCGACAGTCGGGCCGCCGCTGTCGCGTTATATGCGACAGTGTGGGTTCAGCTGTCGCGTATAATGCGACAGCTGCGGGGTTCCCGGGTTCGTATGCGGGCCGGAGCGCTGGCTTGCCGGGCCTGGCGGGCGGGGGGCATAACGAGTCGTGATGGGGGCGGAGGAGGTGCAGATGGGGTATGTCGCGACGGAGCGGGTCGCCTGTGCCGGCACGCCGGTGAACGACGCGCTTCGAGCACTCGGCATGGTGCCGCTCGGGGCGGCCTTGTGGACCGGTGCCGGGCAGCTCGAGGCGCAGGGTATGCGCGGGATCGCCCATGCGGCGTCGGGCTCGATGACCGTCCAGGGCCGGCCGGGCTTCGATCCGACGAGGGAGTCGGTCGAGGCGTCGATCAAGAACGCCTTCGCCCTCGCCGGCACGCATGGCTGCCGGCGCCTCGCCCTCCCCTTCATCGCCGGCGGCATCTTCGCCGGCCGCATCCGCCCGCCGATCGACAAGGCCGAGCTCGCCGCGCTGATCGTCGCCGCCTGCCGCGCACACCGGGGCGAGGTCGAGGCCGTGATCGTCGCCTATGGCGACGCGGACCAGGCCCTCTTCGCCACGACCCTCGCCGCCGGGAGCGATGCCGGCACGACGCTCGCCCGGGGCTCGATCACCAGCTTCGCCGACCACCAATGCGACGCCATCGCCAACGCCGCCAACATGGAGGTGCGCTTCGGCAGCGGGATTTCCGGCGTCATCGGCGAGGCGACGGGGGAGAGCGAGGCGATCGACCGGGAGGCGGCTGCGGCGATCGGGGAGTTCTGGCGGCGGAACGGAACGGGTTGAGCGGCCGACGGAGGTTGCCTGACGGCAGTGTTGGACGCATTGTCGCTGCAGAGCCGGCGCCGATCAGGGCAAGTCGGATCACAGTGTTCGATCCGGGTGGCCGGGCATCTGTGCGGGTGGCATTGGAGATCTCGACATGAAGAAGCTCGCTGTCGTCGTGGCACTTCTGGCTGCGGCACCGGCGCTTGCCGGCGAACCCGTCAAGGGCACGAATACTTCCGAGTCGACGAGCCGCCTCTGGGAAACCGGCGCGAATTCCGGTTATTATATGGCCGATTCCGAAGGCACCACCGCGTGGGAGACGGGCCCCTTCGAGGATGCGCCGATCGAATGCCACAGCGCCGGTTTCTGGACATCTGCCGAGGTCGTCGGCGACGGCATCTGCATCTTCGGCGTCGAACCGGACCGCTGGACGGTCGTTCAGGAAATGGCGCCAGGCAGCAATCTGTGGGCCGACAAGCAATCGGACATGACCCAGCGGCAAGGCGTCTGGCGCGTCGTGCATGGCACGGGCCGCTTCGAGGGGATGACCGGCTCGGGCACTTTCGTTGCCCGCAGGCTGGCAGACGGTAGCGCGACCACGGAGGTCGAAGGCGAGATCGAACTCGCCAGGTAGATTGCCGGGGCTCGAACCTGGGGTCCTGCAGACATCTCATCTCGTGGCCATTCCACGATTGATGCCCCCGGCACAAATAGTCCGAAGAGGGACGCGTCCCCACGAGCGCCGGCCTCATTGCCGCCACCTGCCGCGCACAACGGGGCGAGGTCGAGGCCGTGATCACGGCCTGTGGCGAAGCGGATCAGGCACTCTTCGTCACAGTCCTTGCCGCCGCTCGCGACCCCGGCACCACGCTCGTCGAGGGCTCGATTACCAGCTTCGCCGACCACGCCTCTGACGCCATGGCCAACGCCGCCAATATGGAGGTGCGCTTCGGCGGCGGTACTTCGGGCGTCATCGGGCGGGCGACGGGAGGGAGTGCGGCCGTCGACCGAGAGGCAGCGGCGGCGATCGAGGAGTTCTGGGAGCGGAACGGGGTGGGTTGAGCAGCAGGCGTGCCGGAACTCGACGCAAACAAAGAGGCCTGACCCCATTTTTCGCTCAGCGGGCGAAAGGCACCCCTTTTTGCGCGGGTAGGCGCGCCACAAACGGCGGTTTGTGACGCGGTGACAGCCCTTGAGCAGAACCCGCGAATACCAAGCTTCGGCGACGTTCCGCGGAGGCGTTCCCATGCATTGAGCTAGCGGAGGGCACACAGCCGAGCGTGTATTCGATCCCAGCGCGCTTCGCGGCCCAAGCACGAGAGCAGCCTCTCGCGCACAACCTAATTACCGGCGAAGAAACGTTGGTAAAATTCAAGAAAGTGGCGCACTGTCAAAAAATGTCGGTTAGGAGGAGTCAATGTCCGATCTCAAGCGACCCAATAGCCAGAGCCCGCCCCATGCCGCCGGTATGGTTATCGTAACACCTTCAGATCCCAAGACGGTCAACCGGATCGAAGCCATGACCGTCCTTACTGACAGTGTGGTTGCCACGGCCACTCTGGCACTCAGCGCGGCCACCCGGCGGGCGACCATCCTTTGGGGTGACGAAGAGATAGACGTCATTCGCCAGCGCCCTGGCACCAGCGAAATTCCAGCACCCGGAACTAATAGTCTACCTAGCGGAACCTATCAGGTGCAACATGAGTATTCGATGTCCGAGGATGGTCGAGCCTTTGACCGCTTTGTCACTGTGATCACCCAGGATTTCGATGGGTCGATCGATTTTGCCAGTCAGGGCATCACAATCACGCCCAGGTGGGAGATAATCTATTACCCGATCCGGATTGCCCTCGGCGGAAAATGGGATCCCTGGCCTGTTTCCGAGGTGACCCTTCATATTGTCCGGATCGATAGTGCGGGGGCACCGATGACGTGGCCGTCGTGGACCACGTCAAATAACTTCATCATTTTTAATCCACATCATGTATTGGAGGGCAGCGGGGCGCGCGAAGAGGTGGTCATGTGGTCGCCGCTAAACCCTGTGCAGGTTCGTGCGATGGTATATAGTTTCACCGAAAAAGACGACTTTAGCCCTGATGATCATGCGAGTATCACGGTACGGTTTGCGCTTCCGTCAACCATATTGGATGGCGATATATCGGATGTTATTGAAGGGAAAACTCATAGAGACAACAAGATCAACTATGCTTTTGGCCGAGAGATAAATTTGTTGCGGCCCTTCATGCCGATCAGCTCTGGGGTTTTCACGGCGCCCTGAGAAGAATCCTGCACTGCCCAAGGTCAAAAAGGTTAAGTGGACAGTTTAAACCGGATTTCCCGGATACCTCGGCGTTCAGCTGACCTACTGCTCTAATTCTGTAAGAAAGAGCAGAGACATAGCAGCAGTCGGATAGGCTGATCATGGCGGACGCGACGGGTTCCGCGCCCATCCGCCCAGGGCTGGAGCTGACGTAGGACGTACGCACAGGAAGAAGCGTTAGAGAGGATCTTCCCCTTAAGGCCAACGGCCCAGCGGCGAGACGCCAGGGCGATCCGTACGTTGTACAGGATCTCGGCGGGCCACTGCGCAATCAAGACAAACAGTCGGAAGAAAATCTCCGGAGCCCGCCCAATCGGTGGCAGTCGCTGCGTCCGCTCCACATGCCGCAACTACACGCCGGCGAGGCGTATGGCCGAAAGACGGAGGGGGCACGGGGGAACTCAGTTCCCCCGGCTAACGTCACCACCCGGCCCCCTCACCCGTTCGGGTGATTCGGGTCGATCCAGCGGACTTCCTCGACTTCCTCGGCCGGCTGGATGTCGAGGCTGACGACGACGGGTTCCTGGCCGCTGCGGATGAGCCCGCATTCAAGCGGTTCGTCGGCGAGGGTGTTCACCTCCGGTGCCAAACGTGGAGCAACACCGGTCTCCGGCCGGTCCGGGGATGCGACGAACCCTACTGTCGCCCGGCCCGCCGGTCGTACGGGCTCGATTGGACGGGGCGCTGGAAGAAGTTGGTGGTGATGCGCTGACCCTGGAAGCTGTAGGGCGTGGCGGTGTTGGGGGGTGCGTGGAGCGGGTCGGTGTCGAGCGGGAAGAAGCGGAGGGTCGCCTCGCCCTCTATCGAGCCCTGCCGGTCGACCGTCAGGTCGAAGTAGTCGAGGCGGGCGATGGATTGCTCGTCGCCCTCGCTGCCCGGGAGGGTGAAGTCGAGGACGACCGCCTCGGCCACGCTCCGCAGTCCGTGGCGGCGGCAGGACCAGCTGCCGGCGGCGTCGGTGAAGGGGTTGAAGCTGCCGTCCACACCGGCCTGGTTGGAGTCGACGAGGAGGAAGGTGCCATCGGCGGCGAGGACGATCAGGCTGCGCGAATCGACCGATCCATCGTCGTCGAGGTTGTCGACGAGGTACGTGCCGACGAAGCTGTCGCACCACGGGCGGGCCGTCCAGGCTTGGGCGTCACTTGCGCCCGTCGCGAGCAGGGCGAGCCCGAAGAGCCCGCCGCAGACCGCCCGCCGCGCGGACCCGTTCGTTCGCGTTCGCTGCATCGGCTTCTCCCTTCTGCTGCGGGGCATCTCCCACTGATCAATTACTCCTGACCCCTTTTCGCAACCACTTCGATTTCTTGAAAAGACTGGAGGGGGAACGGGGGAACTCAGTTCCCCCGTCGATTGTGCCTCACCCGTTCGGGTGGTTCGGGTCGATCCAGCGGACCTCCTCGACTTCCTCGGCCGGCTGGATGTCGAGGTTGACGACGACGGGTTCCTGGTCGCTGCGGATGAGCACGCATTCGAGCGGCTCGTCGGCGAGGGCGTTGATTTCCTGGTGGGGGACGTAGGGCGGCACGAAGATGAAGTCGCCGGGGTCGGCTTCGGCGACGAATTCGAGGCGTTCGCCCCAGCGCATGCGGGCGCGGCCCTTGACGACGTAGATGATGCTCTCGAGGTGGCCGTGGTGGTGGGCACCGGTCTTGGCGTTGGGCTGGACGTCGACGGTGCCGGCCCAGAGCTTCTTCGCACCCACCTTGGCCATGTTGATGGCGGCTGCCCGGCTCATGCCCGGCGTCTGCGCGGTATTGAAGTCCAGCTCCGATGCCTTCACGATCCGCACGCCGTCATTGCGCCAGTTGGTGTCGTTGCGAGCTTCGGTCATGCGGTCCTCTCCCTTGCGAGCCATGCTGCGGGACGACCCCTATCAGATTGCCGCGGGGCGTCAAAGGCGAGGCAGGGTGCGATCGGCGTCGACGCTGCGTGCGGCTCTTTCGGGCTGCAAGTGGGCGGCCGGGCCGGTCAAGACCCGGCCGCGGGCTCGACACGAAGAATGAGTCCAGACCCCTTTTTCCTCGAGCGTGCGGGAGGCCGATGTCCGGAATGTACGCGATCCGCCCCGAGACGAGCGGCGACCATGCTGCCGTTGGGGCGCTGCACCGGGCGGCGTTCGGGGACGACGGCGTTTCGAAGCTGGTGGACGACCTGCGGCAGCAGAGCGGGGCATTGCCCGTCGTCTCGCTGGTCGCCGAGGCGGCGGGCGGTGATCCGGTCGGCCACGTGATGCTGTCGCATGCCTGGCTGGACGGCGCGCACCGGCTGATCGATGTCATGGTCCTGTCGCCGCTTGGCGTCATGCCCGAAGCGCAGGGAAAGGGTGTTGGCACGGCACTCGTGGCGGCGTCGCTCGAGGCCGCCGACCGGCTCGGCGCGCCGCTTCTCTTCCTCGAAGGGAACCATCGCTATTACGGCCGAAGGGGCTTCGTGAAGGCGGCATCGCTCGGCTTTCGCCGCCCGTCCTTGCGGATGCCGGAAAACGCCTTTCAGGTGGCGCGGCTCGCCTCGTTCGATGCGGGCATGACCGGGACCTTCGTGTATCGCGATGTTCACTGGCGCCACGGGGTCGGGCTCTATCGCGGGAGCGAGGCGATGCGGGGAGACGAAACGACTGCTCGATGAGCCGAGCGGTCGTTCGGTTTCGACATAGTGGAGGAAGGCCGATGGGCGCTGATCATGTCGCCATCAATCGCGACGTCTGGGATGCCGATGCCAAGAACTGGGTTGCTGGAGGCGAACGCCTGTGGCGTGCACGGGAGCCCGTCTGGGGTAACTGGGAGCTGGCGGAGGCGTCGTTGAACCTGCTGCCGGCGGATCTCGCGGGCAAGGACGCGATCGAGCTCGGCTGCGGGACGGGCTATGTGGCCGGCTGGCTGGCGCGGCGCGGGGCGCGGGTGACGGCGATCGACGTCTCCGCCAATCAGCTCGCCACGGCCCGTCGGCTGGCGGAGGAGCACGGGGTGCAGATCAGGTTCATCGAGGGCAATGCGGAGGATACGGGCCTGCCGGATGCCGGCTTCGACTTCGCGATCTCCGAGTATGGTGCCGCGATCTGGTGCCCGCCCGGCAAGTGGCTGCGCGAGGCCTGGCGGCTGCTCCGTCCGGGCGGGCGGCTGGTGTTCCTCGGCAACCACCCCATGGCCCTCATCTGCTCGCCCGAGAGCGGTGCGCCATGCGAGGCGGTGCTGCATCGCCCCTATCGCGGCATGTGGGGGGTGGACTGGACCAGGGTCGAGCTCGATCCGAGCGGCATCTGCTTCAACCTGACCATGGCGGGCTGGATGGACCTCTTCGCCGGGATCGGCTTCAGGGTCCGCAAGTATCAGGAGCTCTACGCACCCGAATCCGCGACCGGAACGCGCGCTTTCGTTCCCGCCGAATGGGCAAGAGAATACCCGGTCGAGCAGGTCTGGCACCTCGAGAAGCCGGCGTGACGGCTTTGCCCGACCGGTTCGGCTACTCGTGCTCTGCCGGCATGGTCAGCGTGAAGGTCGTGCCCTGCGCGGGGGACGATTCCACGTCGATCTGCCCGCCAGGGCCCGCGCGATCTCCGCGGCGATGTAGAGCCCGAGGCCGAGCCCCTGCAGGCCGGCGCTGTCGCCGCCGCGCGAGAAGGGCAGGAAGAGCGACGGGCGGACCTCCTCCGGGAGCGGCTCGCCCTGGTTGGTCACGGCGAGCCGCAGCGTGCCCTCGCGCGCGGTGGCCTCGACCCTGATCGGGTCGGCCGCAGCGCCGTGCGTCACGGCATTGCTCAGCAGGTTCGACAAAAGCTGGCCCAGCCGCTGCGGGTCGGCGCGGATCGGGCGCGGCAGGTCGATCATGACCTCGATGGGCTGCTGTGCGACCTGCGCGATCTCGTTCACCACATCCCGGACCACCGGCTCCAGGTCCACCGGGCGGGGAGTCAGGACGGTGATGCCGGCGCCGAGCCGCCCCTGGGCGAAGTCCATCAGGTTCGTGATGATCTGGCTGGCACGGGCGAGTGCGCGCTGCATCTCCGGGACCAGTCCGGCCACGCGCTCCTCGGGGATGCCCGGCCGGGACAGGAGGCGGAGGCCGGCGGACACGGCGGCGATCGGGTTGCGCAGGTCGTGCCCGACGATGGCGATGAACTCCTCCCGCAGCCGCGCCGTGTCGCGCTCCGTAGCGAGTGCTGCATGGCCCGCCTCCAGCTCCTCCTGCCGCTCGAGCTCCAGGGCGATGAGCTGGGCGAAGAGCTGGAACGTGCCGATCGTCGCAAGGTCGATCTCGCGCGGCTCGGGGTCGATGGCGCAGAGCGTGCCCCAGAAGCTGCCGTCGGTCCGGATGATCGGCACGGAAATGTAGCTCGCGAAGCCGTAGCGTTTGGGCGTGGGGTGGTCCCGGTAGACGTCGCTCGCCGCCACGTCCGGGATGGCGATAGGGTCGCGACAGGCGCGCACCTCCCGGCAGATGGTCGAGCCGACCTCCAGCTCGTCCCCCGGCAAGAGACCGAAGCCCAGATGGTCGAGAGAGGCGCAGGTGATCCACCGGTCCTCCGTGACGCGGGCAACCGCCGTGAAGCCCATGCCGGTCGCTGATCGGCAGGCGTCGAGGATCAGTGGCACCACCCGGATCAGGCCGATCTGCCGGATGTCCTGGCGGTGCGGGTCGTTGGCAGCAAGCATGGAGGAAAACACAGCAGTGAGAGCGGGAAGCGCGCGTTATGCATGAGTTAACGCGCCCCGCAAAGAGAGGCCTTGCCCTCGCCCGACCTCGCAATCGTGCCTCGAGAGCTTCGGCTGCCGGCGGCCGTGCTGTCTCACCTCGGGCGAATGCCGGCGCGGCGGGGAATTCTCCGGCAGGCGGAACGCCGCCCAGTCGGGCGTGTTTGATGCGCGGTCACGCACGGCGTGATCCGGGCTTTAAACCACGGAAGGACTATCCCCATGGCCAAGGAAAAGACGCTCGACGATCTCTTCCACGACACGCTGAAGGACATCTACTACGCCGAACGCAAGATCCTGAAGGCGCTGCCGAAGATGAAGCGGGCGGCGCAGTCGGACGAGCTCAAGGCGGCCTTCGACAAGCACAAGCAGGAGACCGAGGGCCATGTCGAGCGCCTGCAGCAGGTGTTCGACATCATCGGCAAGCGCGCCCAGGGCAAGACCTGCGATGCGATCGAGGGCATCGTCGCCGAGGGCGAGGAGATCATGGACGAGTTCAAGGATACGGTGGCGCTCGACGCCGGCCTGATTTCGGCGGCCCAGGCGGTCGAGCATTACGAGATCACCCGCTACGGCACGCTGAAGCGCTGGGCGACGGAGCTCGGCATGGCCGACGCCGCCAAGCTGCTCGACGCGACGCTGCAGGAGGAGTCGAAGACCGACAGCGATCTCACCAAGCTCGCCGACTCCGCCGCGAACGACCGGGCGAAGGCCAAGAAGGCCGCCTGATCCAGCGTCGACCTGACGGACGGAGGGGCTCGGGGGAACTCAGTTCCCCCGCCCTCAACCCATCGTGCGCAGTATTTCTGCGGTCACTTCGAACCGCAGCGGGCGGCCGGCGTTCCAGGCTTCGAACTCGTCGATGGCGCAGGCCGAGAGCCGGCTGACCTCGTTGCCGATGGTGCCGCCGATATGCGGACTGATCAGGACGTTGGGCAGCGTCCAGAGGCCGGAATCGTCGGCTGGCGGTTCCGGCCAGGTGACGTCGAGGAGGGCGGTGAGGTCGGTGCGGTCATGGAGGACGGCGATGAGCTCGTCCTCGACGATTTGGGCACCCCGACCGGTGTTGATGAAGGTGGCACCATCGCGCATGGCGGCGAAGAGCGGGGCCCCGAGCGTGCCCCGGGTCGAGGGCAGGTCGGGGATGTGGTTGCTGACGATGAAGGCGCGGCTGAAGAGCGTGGCGAGATCGACGCGCTCGACGTCGAGCTCGGCGGCGCGTTCCGCCGTGAGCATCGGGTCGTGGGCGATGACCTCGAGCGGGTAGTCGCGCAGGAGGTGGCGCAGTCGCGTGCCGATATGGCCCATGCCGATGAGGCCGATGGTTTCGCCATTCACGCCCGGACGGGTGAAGCGCTTGGCGGCGGCGGTGTCGTGCTGCTCGCGATAGCGGTGCACGGCCTGGAAGTAGCCGCGCAGGCTGAGCAGGATCTGTGCGAGGCACATCTCGGCGACGGGGATGGCGTTGATCGCCCAGGCGCTGACGAGGGTGATCTCGTGGTCAATGAGCTGCTGCGCGAAGGCCTTGACGTTGCCGGCGGCGTAGAAGACCGCCTCGAGCTTCGGCAGGCTGGCGAGCTGGTCGTCAGTGAGGTTCGGCATGCCCCAGCTGGCGAAGATGACCTCGAGGTCGGCCAGTGCCGGGGCATGGGCGGCGAAGTTTTCGGCGTTGACGGTGTGCGGGTAGAGGTCGGTGAGATCGGCCAGGCGCGTGCGGGCGGCATCGTCGAACACCACGCCGTCCGCGAGCGGATAGTCGAAGAAGAGGGCGGCCTTCCGCTTGCGCATGTCGTTCTCTCCCTTGTTGCGGGCCCCTCTTTGCCAGCCCTGCGGGCCCGGGTCCATGCGCGCCGCGCCGGTAACAGGCATGGCAGGCGGTCAGGTCAGCCGGATGACGCGCTTGCCGAACGACTCGCCCCTGAGCAGGCCGACAAGGGCGGCGGGCGCCTGCTCCAGGCCATCGATGATTTCCTCGAGGTAGCGGACCCGCCCCTCCCTGACCCAGCCACCCATCTGGCGGGCGAATTCGGGGTAGCGGTGGCCGAAGTCCTTGAAGACGATGAAGCCGCGGAGCGTCATGCGCTTGCGCAGGATCATCTGCATCAGGAGGCCGATCCGGTCGGACCCGTCGGGTAGCGATGTGGCGTTGTAGATCGAGACCAGGCCACAGACGGGGATGCGGGCGCTGGTGTTCAGCAGCGGCAGCACGGCGTCCAGCACGGCGCCGCCCACGTTCTCGAAATAGATGTCGATGCCGTCCGGCACGGCCGCCTGCAGCGCGTCCGCGAAACCGTCGGCGCGGTGGTCGATGCAGGCATCGAAGCCCAGCGTGTTGACCACGTGGGCGCATTTCTCGGGACCGCCGGCGACACCGACCACGCGACAGCCGAGGATCCTGCCGACCTGGCCGACCGTGGCGCCGACGGGACCGCTGGCGGCGGCGACGACCAGTGTCTCGCCCGGCTGCGGCCGACCGATTTCCGTCAGCCCCGCCCAGGCCGTAAGGCCGGGCATGCCGAGCACGCCGAGCGCCCAGGAGGGGTTTTCGGGGTGCCGGCCGAGATTGATCACGCCGGCGCCGTCCGATAGCGCGTAGTCCTGCCAGCCGCCGGAGGCGACGACGCGGTCACCCGGGGCGAAGCCGTCGACGTCGGATTCGAGCACCTCGGCGACGGTGCCGCCCACCATGACGGCGCCCAGCTCGACGGGCGGGGCGTATGATGGCTGGTCGCTCATCCGGCCACGCATGTAGGGGTCGAGCGAGAGGTACTCGTTGCGCAGCAGCATCCGGCCCTTGCCGGGGGTCGGCAGATCGCCCGTCACCAGCCGCAATGTCCGCTCATCGGGCTCACCCGTGGGGCGTGTCGCCAGCACCCACTGACGGTTGACGGTGATCGATCGAGCCATGGACCGGGGTCCTCCTGTTGCTCCACGGGACATGTGCGGCGAACCTGCGGATGCAACCCGGAATGCCGAGAGCTGCGTGCCGAGCGGCTGTGTTTCGGCCTCAGGAAACGAGTCGTTGTCATTGTCCGAGCAACGCCGAAGCTTCGACTCGTTCGGCGGGAAAAGTTGATTTCAGGAAGCTCCCGCAGTTAATCGATTATCTGACAAGAACTCGAAAAAAGCAGGGAGATGCGCGATGCAGGCGAGCCGCGAACATCCTGTCCTGGTGGTCGGTGCCGGGCCGACGGGCCTGGTGGTTGCCATCGAACTCCTGCGTCGCGGCGTGCCCGTGCGGCTGGTGGAGCGGCATCCGGAGCTGCCCGACTGGAGCGCTGCCATCTTCATCAAGCAGCGGACCCTGGAGATCCTCGCCAGCATCGGGCTGATCTCGCGCTTCGTCGAGCAGGGCGAGTGGGTCAGGGGCGTCAGGTTCTACTCCGCCGGCGAGGAGGTGGCCGGCTACGACTTCGGCGCCATCGATTCGCCCTACCCGAACATCCTTTCGATCCCCGAATCGGTGTCGATCCGCATCCTGGCGAACGAGGTGTGGCGGCTGGGCGGGGAGATCGAGCTCGGGACCGAGTTCGTGGCGCTCGAGCAGGACGGTGATGCCGTCACGGTCAGGCTGCATTCGGAGGAGCGCGGCCGCTGGTCGGTCGAGGCGCCCTGGATCGTCGGCACAGACGGCTTTCACAGTGCGGTGCGCGAGGCGATCGGCGACCGCTACGAGGGCAAGGACTACGGGGAGCTCTGGGCCGTGTTCGACACGCGCCTGACGGGCTGGGCATGGCCGCGCGACGCGGTTCGCGCCCAGCTCGATCCGCCGCTTCTCCTGCAGTTCCCGCTGGCACCCGATCGCTGGCGCATGTACTGCCGGGTCGCCGCGGCGGGCGAAGACCTTGCCGGGCCGGTGACCCGCAAGCTGCGCTCGCTCTGTCCCGACGCCACGCTCGATGACGCGCCGTCGCCAGCCTATTTCCATTCGCACTCGCGCCTCGCGCAGACCTTCAGGATCGGTCGGGTCTTTCTTGCCGGCGATGCCGCGCATGCCTCGAATCCGGTGCAGGGCCATGGCATGAATGCCGGAATCCAGGACGCCTTCAATCTCGGCTGGAAGCTTGCCGCGGCGACGGAGGGGCGGGGCACCGAGGCGCTGCTCGGTTCCTATGATGCCGAGCGTCGATCGATCGACCGGGAGTTCGTGGCCTCGGGCGACGAGGCCTATGCCTGGATGACGGACAGGACCGGGGAGAAGCTGAGTGAGGTCTATGCCTTCCTGAAGCAGCCGACGGGCCAGGCGCTGGCCGCGATGGGCGAAACGGAACTGGGGTGCAGATATCCCGACAGCGCCATCATCGAGGATCTGCGGCACGGTCCGACCACCCCGGTCGAGGTCGGGACCCGCATTCCCGACATCGCCGGGCTTATCGGGCCCGAGGGGGAGACGAGCCTGCATGCGCAGATCGCCATCCGGGGCCCCACGATCCTCCTCCTGACGGCCGATGCCGCAGAGGATGCCGGACAAATGGCGCATGGGCTGGCGCCCGTGCTGGAACGCCATGCGGATGCGAGGCTCGTCACTGTCGTGCGTGGCGGCAGTACCGTGCGGCCGACGCAGGGGCCGGCACCGGTGATCGAGGACCCTGACGGGCGCCTGCACGACAGGCTCGGTGCCGATACGGCCACCCTTGTGGTGGTCCGCCCCGACCAGCACGTCAGCCTGTGCTGCGTCCAGCCCTGGGAGTCGCATCTCGAGACGCATCTGGGCCGGATGTTTCGCGCGACCGCGTAACGGACGACTTCACCCGGAATACGGAAGGGGCGCGGGGGAACTCAGTTCCCCCGCCACTTGTTCAAGCCGGCTCCGCTTCCCGCCGCCGCATCATTTCCTTGAAGGCCGGGCGGGACTGGCAGGCCTTGAACCAGCGCTTGACGTTGGGGGCGCCGTCGAAGAGGTCGGTGGCGAGGGCGGCGTAGCGCAGCACCTCGGCCGTGTTGATGTCGGCGACCGTGAAGCGGTCGGCGACCAGCCAGTCGCGGCCCTTCAGGTGCTGGTCGAGGACGGCGAATTTCGGGACGAGGGCCTCGGCGGCGCGCGTGGCGGCCACGGGATCGCGCTCGGGTTCGGGCAGGTAGGCGCGGTGCATGAGGATCTGGATGGCCCAGGGCTCGGCCTCCGTGGCGGACCAGAGGCTCCACATGAGGATCCGGCCCTCCTCGTCGAGGTCGCCGGGGCCGAGCGGGGCGCCGGTCTTCCGTGCGAGGTAGAGGTTGATGGCGAGGGATTCGAAGAGGACGAGCTCGCCATCCTGCATGGCGGGGACGAGGCCGTTGGGGTTGACGGCGAGGAAGGCGGGCGAGCGGGTGTTGAGTGGCGCGTCCTGGGCCAGCGGGTCCTTCACGCGGCGGGCCTGGATGACGGGGACCTGCTCGAACGGCAGGTCGGCCTCGAGGCAGAACCAGATGTTGCGCGAGGCGCGCGAGCGGGCGACGCCGTAGAGGGTGAGGGTCATGGGCGGGCTCCGCGAGGCCGAGGTTGGTGGGCCGGCGGAGATTAGCAGGGATGCCGTTGTTATCCAGCCTCAGCGGGCGCCGGGGTCGGCCTTTGCGAACTCGTCCAGGAAGCGGCGCGGGTCGATGATGCGGATGGCGTCGTGGGATCCGAGGTCGAGGAGGTGGCGGTCGCCGGTGACGAGGAGATCGGCCCGAGCGGCGACGGCGGTGGCGATGATGATGTTGTCGTCGGGATCGCGGCAGGCCGACACGAAGTCCGGATCACCCTCGACCAGCAAGGCGATCTCGGCCAATGCCCCGCAATAGTGGTCAACGGCCAATGCCGGATGGGGATACTTGCGCATCGTTCGCGGCTTCAGGAGAGAGCGGCGCGTTTCGGCCAGAAGCGAGGAGGACAGGACCAGGACGAAAGCGCCCGCCCTGGCGCGCTCGAGGACCGCCCGTGGCGCCCCATCGGTCAGCAGGGCGCTGACCAGGACCGAGGCATCAAGGACGGCGACGGTCGGCCGCATGCTCGCGCCGCGCCTCGTCGACCAGCTCGAGGATTTCCCGCTCCTGCTCGTCGAGCGGCTTGGCGGCCTGCTCGGGGGTCGGATGGACGCTCGCCATCGCCTCTTCGATGCGGCGCCACGCCGCCTCGCGGCGGACGACGTCGACGGGGCGGAGGAGGACGCCGCCCTGGACGATCTCGGCTTCGAGATAGTCGCCCTCGGCAAGCTGGAGGGCTTCGCGGATCTCGGACGGCAAGGTGAGCTGGGCGCTCTTGCGGAGCTTGACAAGGGTCATGGCGGGCCTCGCAGGGTGACGGATTCCCTTAGTATCAGAAAATCGGAAGTTCCGAAATTGCGAAGGCCGTTCAGAAGAGGAGACCGGGCAGGACCGTGGCGATGGGCGGGGCGAGGTAGACGAGGAGGATGGCGAGAATCTGCAGCAGGATGAAGGGGATGACCCCCTTGTAGATGTCGCCCGTCGTGATCTCGGGCGGGGCGGCGCCGCGCAGGTAGAAGAGGGAGAAGCCGAAGGGGGGTGTGAGGAAGCTGGTCTGCAGGTTGATTGCGATCAGCACGGCGAGCCAGATCGGGTCGAAGCCCATCAGGAGCAGGATCGGCACGGTGAGCGGCAGGATGATGATGCTGATCTCGACGAAGTCGAGGAAGAAGCCGAGCAGGAAGACGGCCGCCATGACGAAGAGGAGGGCGAGGCCGGGGCCGCCGGGCAGGGCCTCGATCAGGCCCTCGATGCGGGCGTCGCCACCGAGGCCGCGCAGCACGAGGGAGAAGATCGAGGCGCCGATGATGGTGCCGAAGATCATCGAGCTGATGGTCATGGTTTGCGTCAGGACCGGGACGAGGATGCCGGTGCGCTGCGCCCGGTGGAGGCAGACGGCGAGGCCGCTGGCGAGGAGCGCCACGAGGCCGAAGGCGAGCCAGATGGCGATGCTCTCCGTGGTCGTGGAGAGGCTCCGGCCGAGGCGGAGGTCGACGAAGGAGGTGAGCACGAGGAGGGCCACGATGGCGGCGATGGCGAGCCAGACCGGCCAACCGGAGCGGTCGGGGGCGAGGCGGAGCCCGGCGAGGAGGAGGGCGCCGATGGCGCCGACCGAGGCGGCCTCGGTCGGGGTGGCGATGCCGCCGAGGATGGAGCCGAGCACGGCGACGATCAGCACGATGGGCGGGACCAGTGCCTTGAGCACGGCGGCCAGCGCGGGCTTCTCGTCGGTGGCCGGCATGGCCGGGGCGATGTCGGGCCGGCGCTTCGCGGTCCAGAGGATGTAGGCGATGTAGAGGCCGACCAGCAGCAGGCCCGGCAGGATGGCGGCGGCGAAGACCTGGCCGACGCTGATCGTCTCGACCGAGAACTTGCCCTGGGTGTACTGCGCCTGCTGGAAGGCGGTCGACATGACGTCGGCGAGGATGATGAGCATGGTCGAGGGCGGGATGATCTGCCCGAGCGTGCCGGCGGTGACGACGGAGCCTGCGGCGAAGCCCCGGCCGTAGCCGTTCCGCAGCATGGCCGGCAGGGCGATGAGCCCCATGGTGACGACGGTGGCGCCGACGATGCCGGTGGAGGCGGCCAGGAGCGCGCCGACCAGGGTGACGGAGACGGCGAGCCCGCCCCTGATGGTGCCGAAGAGCCGGCCCATCTGCTCGAGCAGCTCCTCGGCGATGCGCGAGCGCTCGAGGATGGTGCCCATCAGCACGAAGAGCGGGATGGCGATCAGCACCTGGTTGGTCATGACGCCGAAGATGCGCTGGGCGAGTGCGCCCAGGAGTCCGAGGTCGAAGACGCCCATGGCCCAGCCGAGGAAGGCGAAGAGCACGCCCAGGCCCGCGATGAGGAAGGTGACCGGGTAGCCCGTCAGGATGACGAGGCAGAGGGCCGCCAGCATGACGAGGTCGAGGTTCTGGGCGATCATCTGCCGTCCGCCTCGCGGAGGCGGACGAGGGAGCGCAGCGCCAGGCTGATGCCCTGGATGAGGACAAGAAAAGCGAAGGCGGGGATCAGGGTCTTCAGGAGGAAGGAGGCGGGGATGCCGCCGACCGAGAGGGGGCCCTCGCGGATGGCCCAGCTATTGGCGGTGAAGCGCCAGGTGAACCAGAGGATGACGAGGCAGGTGGGGACGAGGAAGAGGAGCGTGCCGAGAAGGTCGACCAGCGCCCTCCCCCGCTCGCCGAGCCCCGCATAGAAGATGTCGACCCGGACATGGCCATCGACGAGGAGCGTGTAGCCGGCGCCCAGCATGAAGAGCGCGGCGTGGAGGTAGAGGACGGTCTCGGTACCCCAGATGTAGCTCGTGCCGAAGAGGTAGCGCAGCACGACCACGAGGAACTGGGCGAGCAGCATGAGGAGGGCGAGCCAGCGCGCCGCGCGCCCGACCAGGGCGTTGACCCGGTCGAGCGCGTCGGCAGCGGCGCTGAGCAAGGCCCGCTCAGCCGTAGGTGTAGTCGAGGGCGCGGGCGTTCATCTGGCCGTTATCGGCATAGACCATGTAGGCCGCGATCGAGGCGCGATAGGCGAGGAAGCTCTCGACGATGCGGCGGACCAGCTCGTCCTCGTCGGCGGCGAGCTCGGCGATCACCTCGCCCGCGGCGTTGCCCATGGCGACCATCACCTCCTCGGGGAGCTGGCGGACCATGACGCCGTGCTCGGCAACGAGCTGCGGCAGGCTCTGCGCGCTCTTGGTCGAGTATTCGGTGAGTACATCGTTGTAGAGCGACTTGCAGGCGGTCTCGACGGCGAGCTTCAGGTCGTCCGGCAGGGCCTCCCAGGCGGCCATGTTGACGACGCATTCCTCGGCCGAGGAAGGTTCGCCGACGCCAGGCCAGTAGTAGTTCTTGGCGACCTGGTAGAAGCCGAGGGCGGAATCGGTCCAGGGGCCGATGAACTCGCCGGCGTCGATGGTGCCGGACTGCAGCGCCTGGAACATGTCGCCGCCGCCCATGGCCTGCACGGCCATGCCGAGCTTCGAGCACATTTCCGACGCGAGGCCGGTGGTGCGGAAGCGCAGGCCCTGGAGGTCGTCGACCGAGGTGATCTCGTTCTTGAACCAGCCCGCCCATTGTGGGCCGCTATTGCCGCAAAGGAAGGGCTTGAGGCCGAAGCGGCCATAGATCTCGTCGTAGAGCGCCTGGCCGCCTCCATGGGTCAGCCAGCCGACCTGCTCGTCGGCGCGCAGGCCGAAGGGCTGGGAGCCGAAGAGCAGGATGCCACGGGACTTGGAGCCCCAATAGGCGGGGACGGCGTGGTAGAGCTCGGCCGTGCCTTCGGCGACGGCGTCGAAGACCTGGTTGCCGGGGACGATCTCGCCCGTGGCGAAGAGCTCGACCTCGAGCCTTCCGCCGGAGAGGGCGGAGATGCGATCGGCCAGCATCTGGGCGGCGACGCCGGGACCGGGCAGGTTCTTCGGCCAGGCGGTGACCATCTTCCAGCGCGTGACCCCCTGGCTGATGGCGGGCTTGGGGAAGCTCGCCGCGGTGGTCGCCGAGGCGCCGATCGCGGCCGTCCCGGCGAGCATGGTGCGGCGCTTCAGGTTCTGGGTCATGGGGATCTTGCTCCTTGTTGCTGCTCCGCCTGCGTTGCAGCGCATCGTGGCGCAACTGCGGCCCGGGATAAAGAGCATAGCCGGGTCGTCGCCGGTGGTTGCCCCGGCCCGCGGGCCGTGCTCTGAACGCCGCATCTTCGAGGGCGGGAGCAGTGGATGGAGCGGGCGGTGATCACCTGGCGCGGCGTGGGGCGCGGCGCCCGCGAGCTGCTCGCCGTCGGCGCCTATGCCTTCATCTTCGGCGTGGCCTTCGGCATCGCGGCAAGGAATGTCGGGATGGAGGGCTGGGCCGCCAACCTGATGAGTGCCACCGTCTTCGCCGGCGGCTCGCAGTTCGCGGTGCTCGAGCTCTGGCAGTCGCCGGTGGCCTGGGGGCCGCTCCTGATCGCCACGCTTGCCGTCAACGGGCGCCATTTCCTGCTCGGCGCCTCGCTCTATCCCTGGCTGCGCACCCTGCCCGCCTGGCAGATCTACCTGGCGGCGGTGCTGCTGAGCGAGCCGAACTGGGCCAAGGCGATCGAGGCCGAGGCGCGCGGCGAGCGCGATGTCGGCGTGCTGGTCGGCGGCGGCGTCCTGCTCTGGGTCGCCTGGGTCGCCGGCACCATCGCCGGCTCCGGCTTCATCGATCTCTCGCCCGAGCATTTCCACCGCTTCGGGCTCGATCTCGTCTTCCTCGCCTTCCTTTCCTGCATGCTCGCCGGGCTGCGCCGGGGCCGCGCGGACGACCTCGCCTGGCTCGCCGCCGGGATCGTGGCGCTGGCCGCCATGGCGATCCTGCCGGCGGGCTGGCACATCCTTGCCGGGGCGGTGGCCGGCGGCGTGGTCGGGGCGGTGGTCGATGCACGACGCTGACGCCTTCCTCGCCATCAGCGCCATGGCGCTCTTGACCTACGCCACGCGGGCCGGCGGCTTCCTCGTCATGTCCATGGTGCCGCTGTCGCCGCGGCTCGAGGCGTTCCTGCGCCATCTCTCGGGCTCGGTGCTGATCGCCATCATCGTCCCGGCAGCGGTGACGAACGGCCCGGTCGCCATCCTCGCGATTGTGGCCGCGGTGCTGGTCATGCGCCGGACCCGCAACGCCCTGCTGGCGATGACGGTGGGCATCGGACTCGCGGCACTGCTCCGCGGCTGGTTCTGATCGAACGTCGCCCGCCGCGCCCCTTGCCGCCATGGGGGTTTTCGGGTTAGCGGGTCCGCAGTGCCTGGAGCCTGGAGATGGCGTCGAGCCATCGCGACTCGGTCGCCGCGAGGCTCGACCCGGCGGCGCGTTCAGGCGTGGCAGCCGACGGACGGAACACTGCGTGTCCGAACGATGACGAAAGGAAACGGGTGATGATCCAGGGCCGCGTCATGGCCGGCCTCGTGGCCGGCCTGCTGCTGGCAGCCTGCGCGGGCCTGCAGGAGGCCATCGATCCCGCGGCGACGCCGACCGATGCCGCGCAAACAGACGCCGCGCCGGCCGCCACGTCACCCGGCGACATCGAACCGGCGGCAGCACCCCCGGCCGCCACGGCACCGGCCGCGCCGGCGAGAGCCCCTGCCGCCGTGCCGGCGAGCACCGTGCCGGCGCTGATCCGGGCGGCCGAGGCGGGCGACCCCAGGGCGCAGTTCGATCTCGCCGACCGCTATCTCGATGGGCGGGGCGTGGCGGCCGATGACGAGGCGGCGGCCCGCTGGTTCCTCGCGGCCGCCGAGGCCGGCTATGCGCCGGCGCAGTACAATACCAGCCTGCTCTATCTCATGGGGCGCGGCCACGCGCCGGACGAGGCGGAGGCGCTGCGCTGGCTCAGGGCGGCGGCCGTGCAGGGCCTGCCGGAGGCGCAGAACCGGCTGGGCGGGTTCTACGCCCAGGGGGTGGCCGTGGCGCGCGACGACGAGGAGGCGGCACGCTGGTTCAGGCTGGCCGCCATGCAGGGCGACCCGCCGGCGCAGCACAATCTGGGCGGCATGTACTATACCGGGCACGGCGTGCCGCAGAGCGACAACCTGGCCGCCCAGTGGTTTGCGAAGGCGGCGGCGCAGGGCCACAAGCCGGCCCAGTTCTATCTCGGCGTGCTCTACGCCGAGGGCCAGGGCGTCGAGGCCGATCCGGTGCAGGCGCTCAAATGGGCGACGCTCGCCGCCACCCCGCCGGGCGACCTCGAGGTCGCCGCCCGGGCCACCAAGCTTCGGGTCGAGCTGGTGGAGCGGATGAGCCCCGAGGAGATCGCCGAGGCGGAGCGGCAGGCGGAGCGGCAGGCGGCGGCCTTTCGCCCCGCACCCGCCCCAGCCCCTGCCCCAGCAGCACCACCCGCCGGCAGCTGAGGCGGGCGGTCACCGGGCGACGCTGTGGCCGGGTGGTGGCGGGCGGGGTAGGATCGCCCTGAGCCGACGGCCAGGGAGAGCGCCTTGGATGTTGCGTCCTGGCTCCGCGCGCTCGGCCTCGGCCAGTACGCGGAGGCCTTTCGCGAGAACGACGTCGATCTCGGCCTCCTGCCGAGCCTGACGGCCGGGGACCTGCGGGAGATGGGCGTCGCCTCCGTCGGCCATCGCCGCCGGCTGCTCGAGGCCATCGCCGAGCTGCAGAAAGGCGCGGATCGAACGATCGCCGCCGAGGCGCCGGGCGCCGAGCGGCGCCAGCTCACCGTGATGTTCGTGGACCT
This sequence comes from Alphaproteobacteria bacterium, assembly GCA_030431615.1. Taxonomy (GTDB): domain Bacteria; phylum Pseudomonadota; class Alphaproteobacteria; order Geminicoccales; family Geminicoccaceae; genus SLRI01. The sequence goes on along the minus strand of JAUIID010000001.1, from coordinate 13,758 downwards.
CGTCGGCTCGACGGCGCTTTCGGCGCGTCTCGACCCCGAGGAAATGGGCAACGTGCTCCGCGCCTATCAGGGTGCCGTGGCGCGTGCGATCGCCGCCTTCGAAGGCCATGTGGCGAAATTCATGGGCGACGGGGTGCTCGCCTATTTCGGCTGGCCCAGGGCGCATGAGGACGAGGCCGAGCGGGCCGTCCGGGCGGCGCTGGCGGCCCGCGCCGCGGTGGCGGGGCTCGCCGGCCACGACCCGCCGCTGGCCTGCCGGATCGGCATCGCCACGGGGCTCGTCGTGGTCGGTGAGCTGATCGGTGACGGCGCCGCCAGCGAGCAGACGGTGGTCGGCGATACGCCGAACCTGGCGGCCCGGCTGCAGGCCCTGGCCGAGCCGGGCCAGGTGCTGGTCGCCCGGGCAACCCGGCGGCTGCTCGGCACAGGCTTCGCCGTGGCCGAGCTCGGCGAGCGGGCGATCAAGGGGATGGACGGGACCGTGCCGGTCTTCGCGGTCGAGGGCGAACGGGTGGTGGCCAGCCGCTTCGAGGCGCGCGCCGGCGATCTCCAGCCCATGATCGGCCGCGAGCGGGAGCTGGCCCTGCTGCGCGATCGCTGGGAGCGGGCCAGAGGCGGCACCGGGCAGGCAGTGCTGCTGGTCGGCGAGGCCGGGCACGGCAAGTCGCGGATCGTCCGCGCCCTCGGCGATGCGCTGGCGGGCGAGCCGTACGCCGTCATCCGCCTGCAGGGCTCGCCCTACCACGCTGAGAGCGCGCTCTGGCCGGTGGTCCAGCAGCTGCGCGAGGAGGCCGGCCTGGCGGAGAGCCAGTCCAACGAGGAACGGCTCGACCGGCTCGAGGCGCTGCCGGGAGGTTTCGCCGGGGACGGCGACGCCCTGCAGCTGGTCGCGGAGCTCGTTGGTCTCGACGGCGCTGCCCGCTATGGGGGGCTCGAGCTGACGCCGCAGGCACGGCGGGCGCGCACCCTCGAGGCACTCGTTGCCCGGTGGTTCGGCATGGCCGAGACCGGGCCACTGCTAGTGGTGGTCGAGGACGCGCACTGGCTCGACCCGACGACGCGGGAGCTGATCGAGCTGGTCATCGCCGGGCCTGGGGCCGGGCTGGGGCCACTGCCGCTGCTCGTCCTCGTCACCAGCCGGCCGGAGGGCGTGCCCGCATTCGGGACCGAGGCGTCGGTCACCCGGCTGGAGCTCGACCGGCTCGGCCGCGCCGGCGTCGAGGCGATCATCCGCCGGCTCGGCGGCGATGCTCTGCCGGCGGAAACCATCGAGACCATCGTCCAGCGCACCGACGGCGTACCGCTCTTCGTCGAGGAGCTGACCAAGGCGGTCCTCGAGTCGGACGACGCCACGGTCCCGGCCACGCTGCACGATTCGCTCATGGCGCGGCTCGACCGCCTGCCGGAAGCCAAGGAGCTGGCGCAGATCGCCGCCTGCATCGGCCGCGAGCTGGACCAGGAGCTGCTCACCGCCGTGGCCGGGCGGCCGGCGGCCGAGGTCGAGCGGGCGCTCGACCGGCTGGTCCGGGCGGAGCTCGTCTTCCGCCGCGGCGCACCGGCGGAAGGGCGGCTCGTCTTCAAGCATGCGCTGGTGCGGGACGCGGCCTACGAATCCCTGCTGCGCAGCCGGCGCCGCGAAGTGCATGGCCGGATCGCCCGGGTGCTGGCCGCAAGGAGGGCCGGGCATGGCGCCGTCGAGCCGCAGCTCGTCGCCCGCCACTTCCTTGCGGCCGACGAACCGGCGGCCGCCATGCCGCATCTGCTGCAGGCCATCGACGCCGCCATCGCCCGCGCCGCCGCTCCGGAGGTGCGGGAGATGATCGAGACCGGCCTCGCGGCGGTCGGGCGCATCTCGGCCGACGATACCACGACAGGCTGGCGGGCGAAGCTCCATCTGCTGATGGGCGATTCGGTGCGCACCACGCTTGGAACGGCGGCAGCGGCCACCGCCGCGGCCTATCGGAGCTCACGCCTCGCCTATGCCGAGATCGGCGACCAGGACGGACAGGAAATGGCGCTCTTCGGCGAGTTCCTGTCCCATTTCAATGCCGCCCGACTGGATCAGGCGGACCAGGTTGCCGGCCTCCTGCGGGCCGCGCCCTTGCAAGGTGCCGGACCGGCCAGTCTCTGGCACCGTCACGAGGCCGCGGGCATCCTGGATTTCGTACGTGGCAGATTCACGGGCGCACGACGGCTTCTCGAAGCCCTGCCGGAAGGCGAGGGCCCCTACCAGGATCGTCCGACCGTCGGACGCATCTATCTCCCATGGTCGCTGCTCATCCTCGGCTACCCCGACGAGGCGGCCAGGCAGGAAGCGGCCCATCTGCAGCTCGCCGCCGGCACGGGGCGCAAGTTCGTGCTCGCCGCGGCACTCGGCAATGGCTGCTACGCTCCCTGCCTCACCGGCAGGACCGGGCTTCTTGCGGAGCGCGCGAACCATTGTGTCGAGCTCTGTCGAAGCACGCACATGCCTATCTACGAGAGGGTCGCCGCGGTCTTCCTCGGCTGGCTAGCCGGCAAGGACGGCGATGTCGAACGCGGCGACGCCATGATGGCAGCGGCGCTCGAGACGCTGGACGCAGCTTCGCACCATATCGAGCTCGCCTATCTCGCGAGCCTGCGCGCCGATGTATTGTGGCAGGCCGGCAGGATCGCCGAGGCGCGAGCGCTGCTGGAGCAGGGCCTGGCGCGGAACGCGGCGACGGGCGAATGCTGGTTCGATGCCGAGCTGCACCGCCTGCTCGCCCGCTGCGCCGACGATGCGGGCGTGGCCGAGCGCCATCTCGAGGCGGCGCTCGAGATCGCCCGGGGGCAGGAGGCGCGGCTCTGGGAGCTGCGCGCCGCCCGCGACCTCGCCGGGATTTGGGCCGACCAGGGCAGGCGGCAGGAGGCATGGGATCTCCTGGCGCCGGTGCTCGACCGGTTCACCGAGGGCTTCGCCCTGCCCGACCTCGTCGAGAGCCATGCGCTCATGGAAACGCTCCGGGAAGCGTAGGGCCAGCACCTGCCGACCTTGCCTTTCAGGACCGGACGTGCGACGCGCAGGGGCGCACGTCACGCCCCATCGGGAGCCCGCCCATGACCCTGAGCCTCGCCGACAAGGACGCGCTCCGCGCGCATTACGGCAGCGTCAGCCGGACCGCCTCGGGCAAGGAGATGGACCGGATCGACCGGCACGGCCGACGGTTCATCGAGCTCTCGCCCTTCGTCGTCCTGGCGACCGCCGATGCCGAGGGCCGCTGCGATGCCTCGCCCAAGGGCGACACGCCGGGCTTCGTCAAGGTGCTGGACGAGCGGACCCTCTTGATCCCTGACCGGCCCGGCAACAACCGGGTCGACAGCCTGCAGAACATCGTGGCCAACCCCAGGATCGGGCTGATCTTCTTCCTGCCGGGCTACAAGGAGACCTTCCGCGCCAACGGCACGGCCCGGATCAGCACCGAGCCGGACCTGCTGGAGGCCACGGCGCATGCCGGCAAGACGCCGCGGTCGGTGATCGTGGTGAGCGTCGAGGAGGCCTTCATGCATTGCGGCAAGGCGCTGATCCGCTCGAAGCTCTGGGACCCGGAGCAGCATATCGAGAAGGGCCAGTTCCCGAGCCTGGCACGGATCCTCGCCGACCAGATCGAGGGGGTCGAGGAGAAGGCCGCGGACGCGCTGATCGAGGACGCCTACGAGCGCGGCCTCTACTGACCGTACGACATGCTCAAGGGACTGGAGCCGGCGGCGCTGGTCAGGCTCGCCGCCAAGGCCAGCCTGACGGTCGCGGTGCTGCTGACGGTCGGCAAGCTGGCGGCCGCCCTCGCCTCGGATTCGCTGGCGCTGCTCGCCTCGATGATCGACAGCCTCGCCGATATCGGCGGCTCCTTCATCACCTTCCTCGCCGTCCGGGTCAGCCAGCAGCCGCCGGACAAGAGTCACCGCTTCGGCCACGGCAAGGCGGAGAGCCTATCCGCCCTGGCGCAGGCCTCGCTGGTCATGGGCTCCGCCCTCTTCGTCCTGATCGGCGCCGGTGACCGCCTCCTGAGCCCCCGGGTCATCGAGCCCGGACTCTTCGCCTATCTGGTCCTGGTCGGTGCGATCCTGATCACCCTGGCCCTGGTTACCCTGCAGCGCGTCGTCATCCGCCGCACGGATTCCACGGCCATCGCCGCCGACCGGCTGCACTACACGGCCGATCTCGCGACCAACCTCGCGGTTCTCGCGGCACTCGTCCTGACCGCCTGGCTCGGCATCGCCTGGATCGACCCGGTGGCCGCCGTGGCGGTGGCCCTCTACCTCGCCTGGCAGGCCGCCAGCCTCGGCCGCTCGGCGATCGACACCCTCATGGACCGGGAGCTGAGCGGGCCCGAGCGGCGGCGCATCGAGGCGCTGGTGCGCGACCACCCGGAGGTCGTCGACCTGCACGACCTGCGCACGCGGCGGGCCGGCAACACCACCTTCATCGAGCTGCATGTCGAGATCGACGGCGCCATGAGCGTGCGCCGGGCGCATCGCGTCACCGACGCGCTCGAGGCAGAGCTCGCTCTGGCCTTTGGCGAGACCGAGGTCATCATCCACCAGGAGCCCGCCGGGCTCGAGGACGACCGCCTCGACCACCGCATCGCCGAGGCCAAGGCCAACCGCGCCTGACCGGCGTCAGCCGCGGCGGCGCTCGACCAGGTCCCAGCGATTGCCGAAGGCGTCCCGAAAGACCGCGACCCGGCCATAAGGCTCCTCGCGCGGCGGCGCCTCGAAGGCGACGCCGAGAGTCGTCAGCCGCGCGTGGTCGCGGGCGAGGTCGTCGGTATCGAGGAAGAGGAAGACCCGCCCGCCCGTCTGGTCGCCGATTCGGGCCGTCTGCTCGGCCGTCGCCGCCCGGGCGAGCAGGAGCTCGGTGCCGCCACCCGCCGGCACAACGCGCACCCAGCGCTTGCCGGAACCCATTTCCGTGTCCTCGACGAGGGTGAAGCCGAGCACGCCGCAGTAATGGGCGATCGCCTGGTCGTAGTCGGGCACGAGGAAGCTGACCCTGGCGATCGCCGGGAGGCCGCCCGCGGCCGGGGGCGCCGGCGGCACCATGGCCTTGATCGCCGGGATCAGCGCCTTGAACGCCGGCCCCTCGGCCCGCTCCAGCCACTCGAAGACGACCATCTCGGCGCTGACGATGGCGACACCCCGGTCGCGCAGCCGCGCCTGGCCCAGGGCGCGGTCGGCCCCCCGCCGCGAACCCGAGGCGTCCGCCGCGAGATGCACGGCGAAGCCCGCATCGTGCAGGTCGAGCGCCGTCTGCAGCACGCAGACATGGGTCTCCATGCCGGCGACCACGACCTGCCGCCGGCCGGTCGCCTCGATGGCGGCGCGCAGCTCGACCTCGCGCCAGCAAGAGAAGGCGAGCTTGGGCAGGACCAGGGCACCATCGGGCAATGGCAGGAGACGCGGGTCGGTCGGCCCGAGCCCCTTGGGGTACTGCTCCGAGACGATCACCGGCACCCCCAGCACCGCCGCCGCCTGCAGCAGCAGTCCGAGCCGCGTCAGGCGCGCGCCGGCATGCTCGACCGCGCGGGCCAGCCCCGCCTGCACGTCGACAATCAAGAGCAGCGATTCATTCCGACTCAACATCGTCCAGCCTTCCCCGGCATCATGCGCTCTTTCCTGCGGCTTCTTGGCCGATTCTGCCCGTTTTTTGCACAGTTCGATGCATCACGGGCCCGCTTGTCATTGACTCCTCAAGGATCGGCTATACATGCAAGGCCGGCATCGAATGTCACCCACCAAGGACTGTTCTTGACCACCGAACAAGTGACCATCACCTTCGCGGAGCTGGGGCTTCGCGAGGAAATTCAGCGTGCCATCGCCGACGCCGGCTATGTGCATCCGACCCCTATCCAGGCCGCCGCGATTCCGGCCGTGCTCGACGGCCGCGACGTCGTCGGCATCGCCCAGACCGGCACCGGCAAGACGGCGGGCTTCACCCTGCCGATGCTGCACCGGCTCGCTGCCGGCCGCGCCCGGGCCCGGATGCCGCGCTCGCTGATCCTCAGCCCGACGCGCGAGCTTGCGACGCAGATCTCGCAGAGCTTCGAGACCTACGGCAAGCATCTCAACCTGACCATGGCGCTCCTGATCGGCGGCGTGGGCATGGGCGAGCAGGAGAAGCTGCTGGAGAAGGGCGTCGACGTCCTGATCGCTACGCCCGGCCGGTTGCTCGACTGGTTCGATCGCGGCCGCATCCTGCTCAACGGGGTCGAGGTCTTCGTCATCGACGAGGCCGACCGGATGCTCGACATGGGCTTCATCCCGGACGTCGAGCGGATCTTCCAGCTCCTGACCAAGCGCGGCCAGACCCTGCTCTTCTCGGCCACCATGCCGAAGGAGGTGCGCCGGCTCGCCGAGCGCTTCCTGCGCGACCCGGCCGAGATCGAGGTCGCCCGCCCCTCCACCCGGGCGGAGAAGGTTAAGGACGTCGTCGTGCCGATTCGCGGCATCGAGCGCCGGGTGGCGCTCGACCGCCTGCTCGACGTCGAGAAGATCGAGAACGCGATCATCTTCTGCAATCGCAAGCGCGACGTCTCGACCGTCAACAAGTTCCTGCAGCGCCAGGGCCGCAACGCCCAGGACATCCACGGCGATCTCGACCAGAGCCAGCGCCAGGCGACGCTCGACGCCTTCAAGGCCGGCACGGTCGACTACCTGGTCGCCACCGACGTGGCGGCGCGCGGCCTCGACATCATCGACCTGCCGGTGGTCATCAATCTCGACGTGCCGATCCATCCCGACGACTACGTCCACCGCATCGGCCGCACCGGCCGCGCCGGCAAGGAAGGCCACGCCTACACGCTCGCCGACTCCGATGACGGCAAGTATCTCGCCGCGATCGAGCGGCTGCTCGGCAGCAAGCTCGAGCGGCAGATGATCGAGAGCGTGAGCGAGGAGACCGAGACGCCGCGGAAGCCGAGCCGGGCACGGCCGGCGAAGCGTGCGCCCGTCGAGCCCGAGGTGGTGCCGGCGGAGACGGCAGCCGCACCGGTGGCGGCAGCGGCCGACGACGCAACCCCGGCCCCGCGCCGGCGCAAGCGGCGGACCGCGGCCGAGGCCGCTCCGGACGCAGCACCGGAGGCCATCGAAGCCACGGCCGAGCCCGAAGGCGCCCGCCGCCGGCGGCGGCGCCCCGCCGCAGCCGCCGAGGTCGCGGCCGAGCCGGTGGCCACGGAGGCGTCGGCAGCGCCGGCCGAGGCAGCACCGGCCACTGCCGAGACGGCAGAGCCGGAGCAGAGCCGGCCGCGCCGGCGCAAGGCTGCCGCCAGTGCCCCGCCGACCGGCGTGGCCAAGGCGACGCCCCCGGCACCCAAGCCGCAGCGCGGCCGCGGCGAGCCGCGCGACGAGCCCGTGGTCGGGCTTGGCGATCACGTCCCCGCCTTCCTCCTGCGCCCGGTGCCGATCAAGGCCGTGGCCTGATCCGGCACCGCCGCCGACTTACCGGAGGCCGCCCATGCAGACGATCTTCGTCATGGTGAAGTGCGAGCTCGGCTGCTCCTACGAGGTGGCCGGCAAGGCCGTCGAGACCATCGAGGAGGTCTCCGAGGTCTACTCGGTCTCGGGCCAGTACGACCTGATCATGAAGTTCCACCTCGCCGCCGACGTCGATATCGGCCGCTTCGTCAACAAGGCGGTGCAGACCCTGCCGGGCGTCAAGGACACCTTCACCCTGATCACCTTCAAGGCCTTCGCTTGACCGACCGTGCCTCAGGCGTCCCGCCGGCAGCGACGGACGGCGGGTCCCCGGAGGACACGGCGCGCGAGGTCGAGATCGTCAGGAGTCGCGACGGCTATCGGGGCTTCTTCCGCTACGAAGTGGCGGATCTGAAGCACCGGCGCTTCGACGGCGAGATGAGCCCCGTCATCACCCGCGAGATCCTGCACATCCCCGGTGCCGCGGCGGTCCTCCCCTATGATCCGGTGACCGACAGCGTCGTGCTGATCGAGCAGTTCCGCGCCGGCTGCATGCGCCACCCGACCGGTGCCTGGCTGCTCGAGGTGGTGGCCGGCCTCGTCGGGCCCGGCGAATCCGCGCTCGAGACGGCGCGGCGCGAGCTGGTCGAGGAAGCGGGACTCGAGGCCAGGCGGATCGAGCAGGTCGCGACCTATGTTGCCTCGCCCGGGGCGGTGACCGAGCGCAGCACCGTCTTCATCGCCGAGGTCGATGCCAGCGGTGCCGGCGGCGTGCACGGCCTGGCCCATGAGGCGGAGGACATCCGCAGCTTCGTGGTGCCGCTGCAGACCGCCTTCGACTGGCTCGAGAGCGGCCGCATCCTCGCCGCCAACGCCATCATCCCGCTCCGCTGGCTGCAGGTCCATTACGCGGAGCTGCGCCGCCGCTGGCTTGCGGAAACGGCGAAAACCGCCTAATTCCAGGCCATTCCCGAAGCGAGTGCACGGACCATGGCGATACAGGCACGGATCTATCGACCGGCGAAGACCGCGGTCCAGTCGGGCCGGCGCAAGACCCACGAGTGGCTGGTCGAGTTCGAGCCGCGCTCGCGGGTCGAGGCCGACCGGCTGATCGGCTGGAACGGCTCGGACGACACCGCCCAGCAGGTGCGGATGCGCTTTCCGACCAAGGACGCCGCCATCGCCTATTGCCGGCGCGAGAACCTGACCTTCCAGGTCTTCGAGCCGCACGTGCGCGTCGTCCACCCCAAGTCCTACGCCGAGAACTTCATCCGCCGCAGCTGAGCCGCAAGCATCGCCCGGAAGTTCCACCTGCTCGCCGCCCCTGCTATAAGCACCGCCACGCGCCCTTAGCTCAGCTGGATAGAGCAGCTGCCTTCTAAGCAGCAGGTCGCAGGTTCGAGTCCTGCAGGGCGCGCCATCGAAGCCGGGACAGAGCCCGGCTCTGCTTGGCACATCTTCCCCCGTGCACAGACCGGACGCTGGTCGATGGCAGGCACCGGGGACGGGTGCGACGTGCCTGCGCATGAAAGCAACTGAACGCTTAATAACGCATAAATAATTCAACCCGAAACGCGCTGGCGCGTTGCCGCCAGGAGACAAATACCTTGCAGATGCGGCCTGCATGTCATCAACTCGGCGCGAATGGGTGCCCGGACATGACAGGATGACTTTCGATGTCGCGGACGAGTTCAGTCGAATCGAGCGGGCCATGGCTGCCTGGGTGGCGGCTTCCGGCCAGCCCGCGGCTGTCGCCATCGACGTCGTCGGGGCCTTCGAGGCGGCCCCGGTCGCCTCGGCACCGCGGCTCGCCGCCCTCAGGCTCGGCTGGCGCGAGGGGCGGCGCACCGGCCGCTTCGGCACCGACCGCGAGATGATCGCCGAATATCTCGTCACCGCGTCCGCCACCGATGCCGGCACGGCCGACGCCGTGCTCGCCCGGCTCGCCGGGGCCGTCGCCGAGGGGCTGCAGGACATCGCCCCGGTGCCGCCGTCGAGCCCCCTCTGGCAGAGCCTCGGCCTGCCGCCCCGCCCGGCCCTCACCGTCGCCGCACCGTTCCGGCTCGCCGCCGCCCAGCCGGCGGCCCCGGCAGTGCGCTCGGTCGATGCCCGGATCGGCCTCGCCGCCCCGCTCGCCGGCCGGGTGATGCGGGGCGAGGCCGGCGTGCGCGGTGCCCGGGTCGGCGTTCAGGGCGACGGCCACTGGGTGAAGACCGACAAGGACGGGCGGTTCGTGCTCGGCAACGGGTCGGGCCGGACCGTCACCGTCGAGCATGGCGGGCTCCGCCAGTCGTTCACGCCCGCCCCGGGCGAGCCGGAAGTTGTGCTGACCCTGCCTTCGGAGGAGTGATCATGGCCAATGTCGACGCACCCGGCGTCTACATCGAGAACGTGCCCTCGATGTCGCCGGCGATCCAGGGCATCGGCACCTCGACCGCCCTCTTCGTCGGCCCCTGCCCCGGCGCCAACTTCCCGCTGGACACGCCGAAATCGGTCACCAACCCGACCGAGTTCCTGGCGCATTTCGGCTCCGACCGGGCCGAGGCCCGGCATCTCGTCAATGCCGGCCTCGGCTTCTTCATGAATGGCGGGCAGCGCCTCTACGTCGTCGCCGTCAATGATGTCGGCGGCGTGCCGGGCGACCCGAAGAAGCGCACCGGACTCTGGGCGACGCGCGGCATCGACGAGATCGCCATCGTCGCCGCACCCGGCGTCACCGACCCCGGCGTGCAGGCTGCCGTGCTCTCCTATTGCGAGGAGATGGGCGACCGCTTCGCCATCCTCGATTCGCCCGAGACCGTCGACGATCTCGACCGGCTGACCCAGGCACCGAGCGTCCGCCCGGCCGACGAGGATGCGCCCAAGGGGCCCGGCGCTCCGGCGGCCGCCGCCGGGGGCTTCAAGCCCAGCTCCGATCTGGGCTTCGGTGCTCTCTACTTCCCCTGGATCGTCGCCCTCGACCAGCAGAGCCGCAAGCCGGCGCGCTGTCCGCCTTCGGGCCACATCGCCGGGCTATATGCGCGCACCGATGCGCGCCGCGGCGTCCACAAGGCGCCGGCCAACGAGGCGCTCAACGGGGCGCTCGACGTCACCTACAACGCCGCCCAGGCCGAGCTCGGCATGCTCAACCGCGCCGGCGTGAACGTCATCCGCGCCTTCCCGAAGCGCGGCGTGCGGGTCTGGGGAGCGCGCACACTCGCCGATCCCGCCTCGGACTGGCGCTACGTCAACGTCAAGCGCTTCCTCCTCTTCGTCGAGGGCTCGCTCCGCGAGGGGCTGATGTCGGCGGTCTTCGAGCCCAACGACCTCATCCTGCGCGAGCGGCTGCGCATGCAGATCAGCTCCTTCCTCGTCACCATGTGGCGCGACGGGGCGCTGGTCGGTGCCGTTCCGGAGGAGGCGTTCTTCGTCAAGTGCGATGCCGAGAACAACCCGCCCGACGTCGTCGACAAGGGCCAGATCCGCGTCGATGTCGGCCTCGCCGTGAGCCGCCCGGCGGAGTTCGTGATCGTCCGCCTGAGCCAGTGGAACGGCGCCGCCGACCGGGCCCAGGCCGGCTAGGGAGGACTGACCCATGCCGCTCGAGACCCCCGCCAACGCCTTCAACTTCCGCCTCGACATCGCGGGCCAGCTGGTCGGCGTCTTCACTGACGTCACCCCGCCGGCCGCCCGGGTCGCCGCCATCGAGTACCGGGAGGGCGGCGGCGGCCCCGCCGTCCGCATCCTGCCGGGCCGGGTCAGCTACACGCCGGTAACGCTGCGCTGGGGCTTCGGCCTCTCGCCGGTGCTCTGGGAATGGATGGCCGCCGCCATGGCCGGCCGGGCCGAGTACCAGGACGTGGCGCTGATCATGAACGGCACCAATGGCGACAGCCAGACCGGGCGGTTCAACATGTTCCGCTGTCTGCCGACGGCCTGCAGCTTCTCGCAGCTTTCGGCGCTGGGCCAGGAAGTCGCGATCGAGAGCATGGAGATCCGCTATGAGGGCCTCGAGCGGATCTTCCCGTGACGGCGACGGGCGGAAGCAGGGTCCCGGGCGCCGGCTCCGCGCCTGGCTGGCCCGGCTGATGCTGCGGCTGTCCGAGCGTCTGGCCGGCGAGCCCGCAGCACCCGCCGAAGGGCCCTTCGCGCAGGCCCCGAAGGCCTGGCGCGAGGCCCTGGCCCGGGTCGATCCGGCGCTGCTCGAGGGCCGCAAGGGCTGGCGCGCCTTTCGCGTCGACGGCGAGGCCACCCCTGCGGACCTGCCGCCGGCGCCGGCGCCGCCACCGGCGGTCGCCGCGGCGACCCCCCTGCCCGAACCGGCACCCGTGCCGGAATGGCCGGCAGCAGCCTTCCCCGAACCGGCCCGCGACCGGCGGGCGGCCCGGCGGATCGCGTCCGTGACCCTGCCGCCCGCGGCGCGCCGCTCGGCGGCACCCGGCCTGCCGCCCGTGGACCCGCCGGCGCGTCCGGCACCGCCCCCGACGCCGCCGGTCGCGGAGGTGCCGGGGCGCCCGGCGCCAGCCGCCGCGCCCGACCAGCAGGGTTCGACCTTCCGGCCGAAACCACGATTCCTGGAGCGGGCTCCGGCACCGGCCGGAAGACCCGCGCCGGTGCCGTTGCCGGCAGCCGTGGATGCGCCGGCCGCAGCACTCCCGCCGCTGCCGGGTGCGGCAGCCGGGTCGCGGCGCGAGCTGCCCGACCTCGTGCCGGAGGCAGGACGGCCCTCGCCTGCGCCACGCATCGCCAGCGCCCCGACGTCGGCCGTGCGGCCCGCGGTCGACCTGCCGCCCGACGTTACAGCCCGGCCCGGCCAATGGCCGACCTTGCCGCCGGTGCACCGCGCGCCGGTCGAAACGATCGATGCCGCCACGTCCGCGCCGGACGTGCCGACGGCCTCGGGGCGCATCCCAAGCGCGCCGCCGCCGGCCGCATCGCGCTGGCCGACCCTGCCGGAGCGCCGGGCCAGGCCTGGCGGCAGTTCCCGGCCGGTGGGGCGTGGCCTTGCCGATGACTTCGCCGCACGCGGCAGCCTCGAGGCCGGGCGGGGCACATGGACCGGATGATGCTCTACGACGAGGCGAGCGGCGAGCAGCTGCACGCCTTGCTCAACCCGGAGACGCTGACCCTGCGGCGGAGCGCCGGGCTGCGCGACCGGCGCCTCGACGAGCTCGCCGTGACAGCACCCGAGAGCCCGGACGATCCCCTGATCTTCACCGGCGGCGGCGAGACCGAGATCGAGCTCGAGCTGCTTTTCGACACGCGCCTCGACCGCCAGGGCGGCGCCCTCGAGGCGGACGAGCCGGGCGGCGACGTGCGGGCGACCACCGGCCGCATCTGGCGCCTCGCGGAGAGCCGCCCACCCGGTCACCGGGGTGACTGGCCGCCGCCCATCCGGCTGATCTGGGGCGACTGGAGCGTGCCGGTCGCGGTGGTCGCGGTGGCGGAACGGTTCGAGGAGTTCACCGCCCAGGGCGCCCCGCAGCGCTCCTGGCTGAGCCTGCGGCTGCGCCGGGTAGCGGCCTTCGGCCAGCCGCCGAGCGACCCCGAGCGCCGGCCCATCCAGGGCGAAGCCATCGAGAGCTATCTCGAGCGGCTGCGCCAGGACGACCTCGTGGTGCAGCGGGCCGGCGCCGGGGCGGCCGGCGGCGACGGCGTGCTGCGCCTCGACCTCCTGGCCCAGGAGGCGTTCGGCGATCCCAGGGACTGGCGCATCATCGCCGAACTCGGCGGCCTCGCCGACCCGCTCACGGCGCCGGCGGACGGCCTCATCCTGACCGTCGCCGGCGACCGCGCGGAGACGCGCTGATGGCATCGGCGAAGCTCGACGACGCGACCCGCCAGGCGCCGCCACCGTTGCGCATCATGGCGGACGGCAAGGCGTTCGACGACGGGACCCTCGGCCTCGTCACGTCCATCCGGGTGCTGCGCCGGCTCTCGACCGCGGCCATGGCGGAGCTTCGCCTCGACGACCTGCCGGACGGGCGGCTGCCGGCGCCCGGCACGTCGCTCACGATCGTCCGGACCGACCGGGACGAGCCGCTCTTCGAGGGCGAGGTCAGCGCCGTTCGCCGTTCGCGTCGGGGTGGCCGGCCGGCAGGGCTCGCGATCCGCGCCTTCGATCGCCTGCAGCGCCTGCGCCGCGCGAGCACCCCGGAGACGCTGCTCGACACGACGCCCGCCGCCATCGCCCGGCGCTTTGCCGGCGTTCTGGGCCTTGATTGCGTCGCCGCCACCAGCGGGCCCCGGGTGCCGGTGCTGGTGCGTCGCGAGCGCACGGATTTCGATTTCCTCGTCAACGAGACCCGGCGTTTCGGGCTCTGGCTGCATGTCAGAGACGGTGCGCTC
>JAUIID010000170.1 GCA_030431615.1 Alphaproteobacteria bacterium | reverse complement strand
GGTCGTCGGGACGCCGGACGACGAAGGCGACCCGGCCCTGCCAGACGTCGAGGAAGTCGCCGATCGGCATCGTGCGGTTGCCGAAGGCGGAATCGGCGAGCACTGCCCGGCCGTTCGACAGGCCGCGAAACACGACGAAATGGTCGTAGGCCGCCTGGATCCTGATGGGCACGATGGCTGGTGCGAGCTCGACGAGGTCGGTCACGGCCACGTCGCCGTAACCGTCGCCCGCATATCCCCGCTGCGCGAGGTAGCGCTTCAGGTCGAGGAGCGAGAAGCCGAGCCGCTGCCTGACGAGGTCCGCCTCGGTCGCCTCGAGCATGGCCATGGCGATCTCCTTCTCCGGGACCGCGTCGCCGTGCTGGTAGGTCAGCAGCGTGGCGAGCGAGGCAGCACCACAGCTCAGATCCCATTCCTGCAGCACGACATTGGCCTGGCGGAGCTCGATGAAGGTGCGGACACGCTTGACATAGGCATCCGACACATCGGCCCGGGCCGGCGTGCCGATCGCGATGAGAGCAAGCGCCGCCGCGCCGAGGAGACGGCGCCGTCGCCGATCGGGCGTGCTCATTTCACCCCCAGCGAGCTGCGCAGCTCGGCGGCCCACGGCACCCAGATAGGCATCGCGCTGATCACCTCGGCGGCAGCAGCCGAGCCTCCAATGGCCGGGGCAATGACCTCCGGGCCGGCGATCCCGCCGACGAGCGGTGCATTGACGACCACCGGCGCCATCGTGCCGATCATGTCCGTCGGCTCGATATTGATGACGGGACTGACCGCGACGTTGGCGACGGCGTTGGCGCTGACGTTCTGTGAGTGAACGCCGGTGGCGACCGCGTTGTTGTTGTTGTGCACGACAACGACCGGCATCACGACGTAGACGTCGAAGAGGCCGCCGGTCACTTCGCCGAGGGCTGCGTCGTCGAGCGGTTTGGGCTCCGCGTGGCCGGCCCGGGACAGCAGCATCCCCGACACGACGAGCATGCCGGCAAGGAGCAGATTTGTGGCACGCATCTTCTGTCGCTCCGATCGAGTGGAGGGAAGGAAGGAGGCGCTCCCGGAGCCGGGGCCCTGGGAGCGCCTTTCAAATCTGACGCAGCGTGCTAGGGAGCGAAGCCAGCTGCGCCAGTTGCGAAGCCGAGATCGGCGATGGAGTTGCCCATCCCCGCAATGTTCTCGGAGAATGCGGCGATGACCGCGTTGGTGTTGACCGCCAGGGCGGCGCCGACCTGGGTGTCGAGGTCGAGGTTGGTGTCGACCAGGACCGGAGTGGTGATGACGTTGGCCACTCCGATATCGATCGGACCGAAGCCGATCGACAACCCGCCAGCCACATCACCGAGTGCGGCCTCGTCGAGCTTCACGGGTTCGGCCGAGGCCGCCCCCGCGGAAATCGCGACCAGGGCCGCGGCGGCGAGCAGGATACGCATGGGTCTTCTCCTTCAGGTTGAAGAACCGGTCAGGAGCCGACTCAGGGGTTGATCGAGCTGATGATGCTCGAGGTCGCCCCACCGGTGGCCGTCACACCCTCGGACCACAGGCCGGTGGCGTAGTTGGAGCTGGTGGCACCCGACATCAGGTCCTGGAGGTTCGACCTGGTATCGGTGCTGCTGGACCAGTTGTTCTCCGTGCTCGTCATCTGGCTGACCATGACCGAGAAGCTGCTCGTCGCGTCGAAGCCGCCAGCCACGTCGCCCAGGGCGCCGTCGTCGAGCTTCAGGGGCTCGGCAATGGCAACGCTCGAAAGCAGACCGAACGCAGCCGCACCAAGAAGAAGCTTCTTCATCATTACTCTCCACAAGGTTGGTTGGACTAAATCCGAGAGGGTCCTGCAGAAACACTGTTCATGTCAGCGACCGCCTCGACCCAGACAATGGCTGATTCAGTCGGTTGCGGTTAAGTGACCAAAAAGAATTACGACCTTTGTAATCAAATCTGAATGGGTGAAACTGGATAAGCAAAGTTTTCTGCATTGAAAATATTGATGAAATTACGAATGCGCGACCGTAGGAAGTACGACTTCGAGTAGGTCGGTTCTTCTCGGGCGGTTGAGCGTACAAGTCTTCGGCCGGCAGGTAGTAAGCCGGGAAGGCAAGAAAATCGCCGGAAGTACATACTAAGGGCAGGGTGCAAGCCGGGCGGCTTTCGACCACTCTTCCCCGCGTCGCCACGCGCATTTTCTCGCGTCGATGAAGACCACGGAGATCCGACATGCCGCACCACGCACTGCCCATGCCCTTGCGTTGCCTTGCAGCCGGCCTCGCGCTCAGTCTGGCTTCACCGCTGGCGCTGGCTCAGGAGAAGCAGGCAGAGGTCACCCTCGCCAGTGCACCGCTGATCCTGCGCGACGGTCGCGAGGCCAGGGCGAACGTCCTGCACGTCACCTTCGCGCCCAGCTCCGCCAGCCTCTCGGCCGCGACGCGTGCATCCATGGAACGGCTGCTGCACCCGGTCGACAGCAGCTGCGTCCTCAGCGCCCAGGTGGTGGGCGTCGCCAGCGAGCGGGAGACCGCTCCCAGGCTGGTGGTCGACACGCACGTCCTGGCGCGCGACCGGGCGGACGGGATCGCCCGGCTGATCCGGGAGAGGGGCGTGCCGGACGGCGACGTAGCCAGCGTCTGGACCGTCGAGAGCGGCGCCCGGCCGCCGCGGACGGCGGTCTGGCTGTTCCTGGATGGCGATACGCCGGCATGCACCGAGCCGCTGCAGCCGATGACGATTGCGGCCACGGCCGCGGCCCTGACCCCAACCCCGACCCCAACCCCGACCTCGGCAGAACCGGCGGCCATGCCGGTGCTCGCCAGTGCCGGCGCCGACGCACCGGAGATCCGGATGCCGATCGTGCGCCGCCCGTCGCACATGCCGGCACGAGTGATACGCGATGACGTCGTCGCGCCGGCCAATGATGGTGCGGCCGGCGAGCGGGTCATCCTGACCTTCGCTGACAACAGCAGCTACCTCAGCGCCAGCGACTCCGCCCGCCTGCAGGCGTTCGCCGGGGCTCTCGATCGACCGTGCCGGCTCGTGCTCACGGCGACGGTCGCCGGCGGCGACATAGATACCGAGTATGCGGCATGGCTGGCGCAACGCCGCCTGGAACGCGTCTCCTCGATGCTGCGGGACCTCGTGGCCGAAGGTGTGCAGCTCGACTACCTGCTGCAGCCCGCCGACGCCAGCCGCCAGGTCTCGCTGACCGTTCCCGCGGGCGAGCGCTGCTCGGCGCAACGACCCGTGGTCCTCGCCCACGACAACCCAAAAATGAGCAGCAACTGAGAGGGACCCTCGGTCATGGAAGCACTGCGCCAGATTGACGACGACGACTTGTCAGCGAGTGGGCCAGACGTCGATCGCTATGTCGCTCGGCGACTACGCGATCGGCGGATCCTCTTCGGCCTGAAGCAACGGGAGGTGGCCGACATGCTGGGCCTCTCCCCGCAGCAGGTGCACAAGTACGAAACCGGAACGTCGCGCATCTCGATCGGCCGTCTCTTCGAGCTGGCGGATATCCTGGGCGTGAGCATCGAGTTCTTCTTCGAAGGCCTTCATGCGCCCGGGGATTTCGCGGGTTCGCAGCGCGCCCAGCAACTCGCCGAGCTGGCCCGGAACTTCAACGCCGTGCGGGATGTCGAGCACAAGATCGCCATCTGCAGGATGGCGCGCCTGCTGGCACAGGACGACGATGCATAGCCCCGGTCGGCTCGCGCCGGCAGGGCGCGCGTGCGGCGCTGCCGGCAGGCTCAGTAGGCCTGCTTCGGCGACCGGTCGGCCGAGAGGCTCGCGCGCGATCAGGTCGTGAGTGCCTCGATCGCGTCGGCGAGGTGAACCTCCTGGATGTTGTAGTCGCCGCGCTCGACCCGCACCTTGTGCGCCTCCATCAGGACCTCGGCATGGCTCAGCCCGTCGGGCGGCACGAAGCGGTAGCAGGCGAGCTCCACCAGCAGCCCCAGCGGGTCCTGGAAGTAGATCGAGTCCATGAAGCCCCGGTCCTTGACGCCGCTGTGCGGGATCCCCCGTTCGTCCAGCCGCTCCGCGGCCTGCCGGAAGGTGACGGCCGACACCGCGAAGGCCAGATGATGGACGCAGCCGATCTCCGTCGGCGTCCGCTGTGGCTCGGGCCTGCGGTCCTCGCTGGTGAAGACCGTGATCAGCCGACCGTCGCCCGGGTCGAAGTAGAGATGGCTCTCCGAACCAACGTCGAGATTGGGCTGCTCGAAGACGAAGGGCATGCCGAGCACGCCCTCCCAGAAGTCGATCGAGGTCTGCCGGTCCGCGCCGACCAGGGTGATGTGATGAACGCCCTGTGACTGCAGCTTGCGCATTGTTCTTCGAGCCCCCTCCCTTGCTTGCGGCGCCATCCTGGTGCACCGACCGCCGTCATGCCCCGCCCGGCGCATCCCCCCGCCAAGCGGCCTGCAGCAGCGCCCGCATGCCGTCCCGGGTCGGTGGCCGGGGCGTCCAGAAGCTGGCCGCCGTGATCTCGTCGACCGCGCGCTCGATGCCGTCCTCGGGCATACCGATGGCACGAAGCGCCAGCGGGCTGCCGAGCCGGGCCGCGAAGGCGTGGAGCCCTGCCGCCGCATCGGCGGCGTCGAGGAGCCGGGCCACTCCGGCGAGTTCCTCAGACACCGCCGGTGTCGTGTAGGCCACCGCATGCGGCAGCACGATGGCGTGCGTTGCGGCGTGCGGCAGGTCGAAGGCGCCACCCAGCACATGACAGACCCTGTGGTGCAGCGCCATGCCGACCGAGCCGAGGCAGAGGCCGCAGAGCCAGGCACCATGCAGTGCTGTAGAGCGCGCCTCGAGGTCGCGCGGCGTCGCCTCGAGCTTCGGCAGCGCCCGGACGAGGTGTGCGATACCGGCCTCCGCTATCAGGTCGACGAGCGGGTTGCGGTCGTTCGCATAGAGCGCCTCGACGGCATGCGCGATCGCGTTCAGTCCCGAGGTCACTGAGACGGCAAACGGCAGGTCGAGGGTCAACTCCGCGTCATAGATGACGGTCTCGGGCAACACGCTCGGCGAGCGCTCAGTGACCTTCCGGCCGTGTTCCGTCTGGCCCAGGATCGGCGTCATCTCCGAGCCCGCATAGGTCGTCGGCAGGACGATCTGGGGCAGGTCCGTGCGCAATGCGAGGGCCTTGCCGAGCCCGGTGGTCGAGCCGCCACCGACCGCGACCAGCGCATCGGCCCGCCGGTCCCGGACGACTCTGAGCGCCGCCTCCGTCGCCGCGACGGGCGTGTGCATGACTGCCCCGGCGTGGATACCGGCCGAACGGTCTCCCAGGAGTATAGCGATCTCTCGGGCGAGCACTTCACCGCGGCCCGGGGTGCAGAGCACGAGCGCCCGCCCGATCCCCAGTCGTTCCGCCTCGGCCCCGATCTCACTCCTGGCACCCGGCCCGAAGCGAACGCGGATCGGCAGGCCTTGCCAGGTGAAGGAGCGCATGGGCCATCCCTCCGGTCGGCAGCTCGCCAACGGTGCCACCAGCCTAGCGCAGGGCTCTCCAACAGGAAATCGGTACTGGTGCTTCGCTCAACCTGTCCGGTCGAGATCCAGGAGTGGCAGCCCCGTGCCGGGATCGGTCTTGCGCCGCAGTCGGGCGGGGGATTCGTTGAGGATCAGCTCCAGGGTGGGTCGAACCCGGCCGTCCATCAGGTGGCCGCCCATCACCGACCCGTCGCGCTTGCCGACGACGATGTGGGCATGGAGCTTGGGCTTGCCCTCGAAGAGGGCGAGGTTGCCGACCAGCGACAGGACCTCCACCTGCTCGCCCACCTCGATCTCGTCATATTCCTGCCGTTCGAGGTCGAAGAAGCCGAGGGTGACGGCGGAGAGTGCCCCGATACCGGTGATCTCGGCCGCGACCAGCCCCTCGCGCCGGGCCAGCTCGAGCAGCGGCGCCTCGATCGCCTCGCCCTCCCTGAAACGCAAGGCGAGGGTGCGCTCGCCGGAGGAAGAAGACCTCGCAAGCTCGGACATCTCGACCATGACCTGCCGTTCCCGTGCAGTTGAACCACTGGTTCATCCGCAACGGACCCAGTCAGGGCACGTTCCCTGCCGGACCGGAAAAAGCCGGAATGGCTGGCTCAGGGCCTGAAGGAGATGGCGCCGCTTTCGATGATCAGCGCGATGCCGTAGGTGGCGAGGCCGGCCAGGACCGTCGCCACCGCCGCCTTGATCAGCAGACGCGGCTTCGCCGGGGCGCTGGTGGCATGGCCGGGCTCGGGGTTCTCCTCGGGCGTCGAGCCGAAGGGCAGGGCCATGAGGAAGAAGAGCCACCAGGTCATGCAGAAGGTGACAATGGCACCGACGACGCTCACGGGACTTCCCTCAGGCCTCTTCCAGCTCGACCAGCGTGCCGCAGAAATCCTTGGGATGCAGGAAGAGCACGGGCTTGCCATGGGCACCGATCTTCGGCTGCCCGTCGCCCAGGACACGGGCACCTTCGGCCAGGAGATGGTCGCGGGCCGCCTCAATGTCGGCCACCTCGTAGCAGACATGGTGGATGCCGCCGGCCGGGCTCTTTTCGAGGAAGGCCCGAATCGGCGAGGCCGGCCCGAGCACGCCGAGCAGCTCGATCTTGGTGTTCGGCAGCTCGATAAAGACGGTCTGCACCCCGTGCGCCGGCTGGTCCTCGATGGCCGAGACCTGAGCACCCAGCACCCTGGCGTAGGTCTCGCTCGCGGCCCGGATGTCCGGTACCGCGATGGCGACGTGATTCAGCCGGCCGAGGGCGAAGCCCACTTCCATCAGGCAGCACCGGCGCGGACATCGCCCGCCTCGTCCTCGAGGCCGGCGAGCGAGGACTGGCTCAGCCGCGTCACCTGGACCTCGACGATCGGCCGCTTGTGGCGAGGCAGGCTGAGCGCCTGGCGCACGGCGCCGCGCACCGCCTGGGCCACGCGCTCGTCGTCGAGCACGTCCTGGTCCTGCAGGTCCTCGACCGCCTCGGCCACCAGATCGGCCGCCGCCTTCTCCAGGTTGCCGAAGCTGGAAAGGTCGATGGCGCCGATCGCCGTCAGCTGCGGTGCCGCAAGGACACTGCCATAGGGATCGAGCACGAGGCCCACGACCACCGTCCCGTGACTGGCGAGACGGCGGCGCGAGCGGTAGAGCTCGTCGCCGGAATCGAGCAGCTCGTCGGTCTCGAGCACCCGGCGGCCGGTCCGCACCTCGCTCTCGACCATGGCCGGGGGCGGGCCGAGGCGGACGAGGTCGCCATTGCGCACGACCATCGACTGCTCGACCCCGAGCGACCGCGCGAACCGCGCATGGGCATAGAGGTGGCGGGCCTCGCCATGCACCGGGATGGCGATCTTCGGCTTCATCCAGCGATACATCTGCTCCATCTCGTCGCGGCACGGATGGCCCGAGACATGGACGAAATGGTCCTCCTCGGTGATCACCTCGACGCCGAGCTCCACCAGATGGTTGTGCAGGCTGTAGAGCGTGCGCTCATTGCCGGGGATGATCTTGGAGGAGAAGATCGCCGTGTCGCCGGCCTCGAGGCGGATGCGCTGGTGGTTGCCGGTGGCGATCCGCTGCATGGCGGCGCGCGGCTCACCCTGGCTGCCGGTGACGAGATAGAACGCGCGGTGGCGCGGCAGGCCGGCGGCCTCGCGCTCGTCACGCAAGGGGGGGATGTCCTTCAGGTAGCCGCATTCCTTCGCTGCATCGATCATCCGGTGCATCGAGCGGCCGACGACGACGATCTCCCGGCCCGCCTCGGCCGCGGCCAGCATGGCGGTTTCCAGCCGGGCCACGTTCGAGGCGAAGGTGGTGAGCGCCACGGCGTGCGGCTGGGCGGCGATGAGATCGCGCAGGGAATCCCGGACCTCCGCCTCGGAGCCGGAGGTGCCGGGGCTCAGCACATTGGTGCTGTCGGCGACGAGCGCCAGCACGCCTTCCGCACCGATCTGCTCGAGCAGCGCGATGTCGCTCTCCTCGCCGAGCATCGGGGCCGGGTCCAGCTTCCAGTCGCCCGTGTGGAGGACGACGCCCCAGGGGCTCTCGATGGCAAGCGCACTGGCTTCCGGGATGGAGTGGGTGACGTGGACCAGGCGGCAGCCGAAGGGGCCGACGGTGAAGCGCTCGCCGTTCTTGACCTGGCGGACGGCCGCCGGGTTCTTCACGTCGTGCTCGGCGAGCTTGCGGCGGAGCACCGCTGCCGGGAACGCGGTGCAGTAGATCGGGCAGCCGAGGCGCTCCCAGAGATAGGGAACCGCACCGAGGTGGTCCTCGTGGGCATGGGTCAGGATGATGCCGTCGAGCAGCTCCTTGTGCTCCTCGATGAAGGCGATGTCGGGCAGGATGATGTCGGCGCCGGGATGGCGGTCATCCGCAAAGGCGATGCCGCAATCGACCATCAGCCAGCGGCCGTCGAGTTGGTAGAGATAGAGGTTTAGTCCGATTTCGCCGATGCCGCCGAGGGCGACGAAGCGCAGGGTTGAAGTCACTGAGTTGCCTTTTTTCCGGCGCGAATGATTTCGCGATTCAGGAGGTACACCTCGACCAGCCCGATCATGGTGAGATCCGGGTCGACGTGCTCCACAAGCTTGCAATGTCTGGCGAAGAGCGGTGCCAGGCCGCCCGTCGCGATGATCGTCATGGTGCTGCCGTACTCGGCTTGCACGCGCTCGACAAGTCCCTCGATCAGGCCGACATAGCCCCAGAAGACGCCGGACTGCATGGCCTGCACGGTTGAACGGCCGATCACGTTGGACGGCGGCTCGACCGCGATGCGCGGCAGCTTGGCAGCCGCGAGGTGCAGGGCCTCGATCGAGAGATTGATGCCGGGGGCGATGATGCCGCCGAGAAAGGCGCCTTCGTCGTCGATCACGTCGAAGGTGGTCGCCGTGCCGAAATCGATGACGATGAGGGGCGGGTCGTAACGGCGGACCGCGGCGAGGGCGTTGATCAGCCGGTCGGCGCCGGCCTCGCGCGGGTTGAAGAGCTTGTTCTCGATCGGGATGGGCACGTCCTCGCCGACGACGAAGGCCCGGCAGGCGAAGAAGACCTCGCTCATCTTGCGCAGCGGGAACACGGTCTGCGGCACGACCGACGAGATGATCACGGCACCGACGCTGTCGCGGGTGAAGCCGCCGATCGCCATGAGCTGCAGCAGCAGCGCCGCATATTCCTCCGACGTGCGCTCACGCGCCGTCGAGAGCCGCCACTGGCCGAGCGGCTCGCGCTCCCGATAGAGGGCGAAGACAGTGTTGGTGTTGCCGACATCGATCAGGAGCAGCATGGCGAGCTCCTCATGACGCCGCTTCCGCCAGCGGGAAGAAGAGCTCGCCCGCATGGATCACCCGGCGGCCGGCATCCGTGTCGAGCACCAGCCGGCCCTGAAGATCGACATCGACGAAGCGCCCGCCGATCACCCTATCGCCGTCCCGTACCCGGGCGTCGCGCCCGCGCCCGTGCGCCCGCGCGAGCCAGCGTTCCCGAAGGGCCGGAAAGCCGCCCGCCAACCAGCGATCGTAGTCCCGGCCGAACGCCTCGAGGAACCGGTCGAGCAGGCTAGCCGGCAGGATGTCGAGGCCGTGGTCTGTTAGGCTGGCCGCGGGGTAGGGGAGGTCCTTCGGGCAACTCGCGACATTGACGCCGATGCCGGCCACGATGACGGGCGCTGCGGCACCAACGATCACGCTCTCGAGCAGGATGCCGGCGGTCTTGGCGCCATCCAGCATGACGTCGTTGGGCCACTTCAGCTCCGGCTCGAGCGCGGCCGCGGCGAGCGTGTCGGCGAGGCTCAGGCCGATGACCAGCGACAGCGTCGCGGCCTCGGCGAGCGGCCGTTCGGGGCGGAGCAGCATGGAGAAATAGAGGTTGCCGGTGGGCGACGCCCAGCTCCGGCCGTGGCGGCCGCGTCCTCTGGTCTGGATATCCGCCCGCACCACGAGCCCCTCGGGCTCGCCGCGCAGGGCACGCTCACGGACCAGGTCGTTCGTGCTGGCGAGGCTCGGGTAGTGCTCGATCGCGAAGCGTGGACTGGTCAATCGGCCTTATGCCTCATGGCATGAGGGCTGCCGCGGCGGTCTGGGCCGTGGCGAGCAGGGGGCCCGGGATCAGGATGAAGCCGAGCACCAGGACGGCACACACCGTCAGGACCGCCTGCAGCTCGACGCGGTCCGGCCGATCGAACGCTTCGGCCGGTGCATCGAAATACATCAGCTTGACGATCCGCAGATAGTAATAGGCACCGACCACGCTGGCCAGCACGCCGATCACGGCGAGCAGCGTCAGCCCGGCCTCGATCGCCGCCATGAAGACATAGAGCTTGCCGAAGAAGCCGGCGAGCGGCGGGATGCCGGCGAGCGAGAACATGAAGATCGCGAAGGCGAGGGCGAGCATCGGCTGCCGCCGCGACAGCCCCGCCAGATCGTCGATGGTCTCGATGTAGCGCCCCTGCCGCCGCATCATCAGCACCGCGGCGAACGTGCCGAGCGTCATGACGAGGTAGATCGTCATGTAGATCAGCACCGAGTAGATGCCGCGCTCGGTCCCGGCCGCAAGCCCGACCAGCGCGAAGCCGATATGGCCGATGCCCGAATAGGCGAGCAGCCGCTTGATGTTGGTCTGGCCGATGGCGGCGAAGGCGCCGAGCAGCATCGAGGCCAGCGAGATGAAGACGACGATCTGCTGCCACTCGCCGGCGACGGCGCCGAAGGGCTGCATCAGCACGCGCAGCGTGAGGCCGACCGCCGCGACCTTGGGTGCCGCGGCGAAGAAGGCCGTCACCGGCGTCGGCGCACCCTCGTAGACGTCTGGCGTCCACATGTGGAAGGGCACGGCCGAAAGCTTGAAGGCGAGGCCGGCGGCGACGAAGACGAGGCCGACGAGGGCGCCGATGCCGAGGGAGGCCGTACCCGCCTCGCCCGGCTGCAGCAGCTCCGCCAGCACGGTGAACGACAGGGTGCCGGTGAACCCGTAGACCATCGAGCAGCCGTAGAGCAGCATGCCGGAGGCGAGGGCACCGAGGACGAAGTACTTCAGGCCCGCCTCGGTCGAGCGCAGCTGGTCACGGCTGAAAGCCGCCAGGACGTAGAGCGGCAGGCTCTGCAGCTCGAGCGCCATGTAGAGCGCGAGGAGGCTGTTCGCCGAGACCATCATGCACATGCCGAGGCTGGCGAACAGGACGAGCAGGGGATACTCGAACCGGTCGAGATCCTGGTCCTGCAGGTAGCCCTGCGCCAGGAGGATGCTGGCGGCGGAGCCGGCCAGGATGATGACCTTGAGGAAGGCCGCGAAGCCGTCGAGGACGAAGTGGCCGTCGAGGATCGGCTCGGCCGTCTTGTCGCCGCCGATCACCACGAAGGCGGCGACGATGAGCGACAGGATGGCGAGCGGCGTCACCAGCCGGGCGGCATCGCGTTCGCGCAGCGAGCCCAGCACGAGCAGGACGAGGCCGGCGATGAACAGCAGCAGCTCGGGGAGTGCGGGGATCACGTCGAAGGCTGGCTGGCTTTCCATCGGCGGACCTCAGTGCAGCGCCAGATCGGTGGCCGGACTGGCGCCGATCTGGACGAGTAGGTTCTCAACCGACGCAGCCATCGGGTCGAGGAAGAAGGCGGGATAGATGCCCATGGCGAAGACCAGGATGACGAGCGGCGCGAAGGCGATGACCTCGTTCGGCCGCATGTCCTTGATCAGCTTCAGGTCGTCCTTGGTCAGCGCCCCGAAGATGGTGCGCCGGTACAGCCAGAGCATGTAGGCAGCACCCAGCACCATGCCCGAGGTGGCGAAGAGCGCCACCCAGGAGTTGGTCTGGAAGATGCCGACGAGCACCAGGACCTCGCCGACGAAGCCGGACGTGCCCGGCAGACCGACGGAGGCGAGCATGAAGATCATGAAGACCAGCGCATAGGCCGGCATGCGTTCCGCGAGGCCGCCATAGCGCTCGATGTCGCGGCTGTGGATCCGGTCGTAGACGACGCCGACGACCATGAAGAGCGCGCCCGAAACGATGCCATGGCTCAGCATCTGGATGATCGAGCCCTGGATGCCGAGCGCGTTGGGCGTGAAGATGCCGATGGTGACGATGCCCATGTGCGCCACCGACGAATAGGCGATCAGCTTCTTCATGTCGGTCTGCATCAGGGCGACCAGCGACGTGTAGATCACGGCGACGATCGAGAGCGCGTAGACCAGAGGCGCGAAGAAGAGCGAGGCGTCCGGCAGCATCGGCAGCGAGAACCGCAGGAAGCCGTAGCCGCCGAGCTTCAGCAGCACACCCGCCAGCAGCACCGACCCCGCCGTCGGCGCCTCGACATGCGCGTCGGGCAGCCAGGTGTGGAACGGCCACATCGGCACCTTGACGGCGAAGGACGCAAAGAGCGCCAGCCAGAGCCAGCGCTGCAGGCCCGGCGCGAACTCGGTCGCCATGAGGGTCGGGATGTCGGTCGTGCCGGCCTGCAGGTACATCACGAGGATGGCGACCAGGAAGAGTACCGAGCCGAGCAGGGTGTAGAGGAAGAACTTGAAGGAGGCGTAGATGCGCCGCGGGCCGCCCCAGATGCCGATGATCAGGTACATCGGGATCAGGATGCCCTCGAAGAAGATGTAGAAGAGCACCAGATCGAGCGCGCA